>DATAVF010000099.1:0-1663 GCA_036267835.1 Caulobacteraceae bacterium
CTGCGTCTCGCAGGAGGAGCGCTGGTTCGCCCAGGCCCACCCGTGGCGCGAGCACCCGTGCGTCACCGCCCTGGCGCCGCTGGCCGGCGAGCTTGGCGTGGTGCTGCCGATCTCGATCTTCGAGCGCGAGGGGCCGCACTACTTCAACAGCCTGGTGATGGCCGACGCCGACGGCTCACTCGCGGGCGTCTACCGCAAGAGCCACATCCCCGACGGGCCGGGCTATCAGGAGAAGTACTACTTCCGCCCCGGCGACACCGGCTTCCGGGTTTGGGACACGCGCTTTGGCCGGCTCGGCGTCGGCATCTGCTGGGACCAGTGGTTCCCGGAAGCCGCCCGGGCCATGACCCTGATGGGCGCCGAAGCCCTGCTCTATCCCACCGCCATCGGCTCGGAGCCGCACGACCCCAGTCTCGACACCGCCCTGCCCTGGCGGCGCGCCATGCAGGGCCACGCCGTCTCCAACGTGATCCCGGTGGTGGGCGCCAACCGCACCGGCGTCGAGCCCTGGGACGGCTATCCGGGCGGCGGCCAACGCTTCTACGGCTCGTCCTTCATAGCCGACCACCGCGGCGACCTGATCAGCGAGCTGGGCCGCGACGACGAGGGGATCGTGATGGCCAGCTTCGACCTCGATTTCCTCGCCGCCCACCGCGCCGCCTGGGGCTTCTTCCGCGATCGCCGTCCCGACCTCTACGGCGCGCTTACCGAAGGCCGGCCGGTGTGATCCAGACCGAGCGCCTGCTACTGCGGCATTGGCAGGAAGCGGACCGCGCGGCCTTCGCCGCCATCGTCGCCGATCCCGAGGTGGCTGGCCCGCTCGGCGGCGCGCGCATCCAGACGCCCGAGTACTTCGAAGCCATGCGCGACTTCTGGCGCCTGCACGGCAACGGATCGTTGGCCATCGTGGCGAACGGCGCGCTGGTCGGCCGCGTCGGCCTGCGCCGCATGCCGCCCGAGTGGGAGCATCCGATGCAGGGCGAGATCGAGGTCGGCTGGATGCTGGCGCGCCCGGCCTGGGGCAAGGGCTACGCCACCGAAGCGGCGCGGGCCATGCTGGCCTGGGGCTTCGAGACGCTGGATATCCCCGAGATCTGGAGCTGGACCTCCGTGGGCAACCTGCGCTCGCAGGCGGTGATGGGCCGCCTCGGCCTGGCGCGCGCCCCCGATCGAGACTTCGACACGCCCGGCGCAGCGGCGGACGACCCGCTGCGCCGGAGCCTCGTCTACGTGATCGCCCGCCCGGCTTAGATCGAGCGGCGTCGACTCTTCGGCGCTCCAACGACGCTCCTCACCCATGGAATGGGGGAGGTGGCGCGCGGAGCGCGACGGAGGGGGTGCGCCAACTTGCCGGGCAGGCGCGAAACCCCACCTCGTCAGGAAATGGTCGGGGTAGACCGCATGCGCGCAGGCCTTCCGGCCGATCAGGGGAACCCCCTCCGTCGACCTCCGGTCGACACCTCCCCCACTTCGTGAGGGAGGAGCGATCAGGGGCGCGCACCCGAATTGGAACTTAGCGCAGCACGGTCAGTCCGTTGCGGATCACCGTGACCTCGCGCGACTTCACGCGGGCTTCGAACGAGATCTGCTTGCCGTCGTTCCAGATATCCACCGTCACCGTCTCGCCCGGGAAGACCGGCGAGGAGAAGCGCACCTGGTGGCT
>DATAVF010000100.1:0-5599 GCA_036267835.1 Caulobacteraceae bacterium
GTGACCGGCGCCGAGATCGTCGCGGGGCATGACGGCGCGGCCGAGCTGCTGGTGCGGCTCAAGCACGGCAATGGCGCCCTCAGCACCGTGACCCTCGACCCTGAGACCGGTTTCGACCTCCTACGCGCCGCCGGCGCCGCCAGCCTGGACGGGCTGGCGGGCCTCGCCTGGGCGCCCCTAGTCAAAGATCTCTGATCAAGGACCTCTGAGATGTACGACATCCTCATCAAGGGCGGCACGGTTGTCGATGGGACTGGCGCTCCCGGCTTCGCCGGCGACGTGGCGGTGAAGGACGGCCGCATCGCCGCCGTCGGCCCGGCCATCGCCGGCGAGGCGCGGCGCACGGTGGACGCCGGCGGCCGCGTCGTGGCGCCCGGCTTCATCGACCCGCACACCCACTTCGACGTGCAGATCCTCTGGGACGGCGCGGCCAAGCCGGCGCTGGAGCACGGCATCACCTCGATCGTGCCCGGCAATTGCTCGCTCTCGCTGGCGCCGCTGAAAGCCAAGGACCGCAAGGCCCTGGTCGGCATGTTCCAGCAGATCGAGGAGCTGCCGCCGGAAGCCTTCACCCAGGCCTTCGACTGGACCTGGGAGGACTTTGCCGGCTACCGCGAGGCGATCGAACCCGGCCTCTCGATCAACGTCGCGCCGCTGGTCGGCCACAGCGTCATCCGGCTCTGGGTGATGGGCGAGGCCGCGAACCAGCGCGCCGCCAGCGCCGCCGAGATCGCTGCCATGCAGGACCTCTTGCGCCAGTGCCTCGACGCGGGCGCGGTCGGCCTTTCCACCAGCTTCGTCGATGTGGACGAGAACGGCCGCCCGGTGCCCTCGCGCTTCGCCGCCTGGGAAGAGCTGGATGCGCTTTCCGCGGTGCTGGGCGAGCGCGGCCGCATGCTGCAGATCGTGCCGGAGTTCTACGCCACGGACATCACCATCGCCCGCATCGACCAGCTGGCCGAGCTCTCGCTGAAGCACGACATCCCGACCACCTTCTCGCCCCTGTTCGACAACCGCGCGACGCCGCAGAACGCCTCTCGCGCCCTCGAACGGGTCGAGGCGCAGTTCGCCCGCGGCGCCCGGGTTTGGCCGCAGATGCAGACGCGGCCGATCGACATCAGCTTCTCGCTCCTGCGCCCCAGCCTGTTCTTCGGCCGCTTCCCGCGCTGGGTGCGCGTCCTGCGCCTGCCGCTGGCGGAGCGGCTGGCCGCGCTGCGCGATCCCGAGACCGCCGACAAGATGGTCGAGGACGCCGGGCCTGACGGCGGCATGTCGGCGATGGGCGAGCTGATCGTGCGCGGCGGCGACGCGGCGCCCGAGGCGCTGACCGGGCGCACCCTCGGCGAGATCGCGCTGGAGCGCGGCGAGCCGCCGGCGCGAGCGCTGATCAACCTCTCGCTCGAGCACGGCCTCGACGTGGCCTTCCTCGCCGCCAGCCGCGGCCACGACGCCACCGACCGCATCGGCCCGATGCTGGCCAGCCCCTTCGTCCACATCGGCGCCAGCGACGGCGGCGCGCACCTCGCCTCCTTCGCCACCTACGGCGACACCGGCTATTTGTTCAGCGAGTTCGTGCGGGCTTCGGGCGCGCTGACCCTCGAGCACGCGGTGCAGAAGATCACCTCCGACACCGCCAAGATCTGGGGCCTGAAGGATCGCGGCGAGCTGAAGGTCGGCTATGCGGCGGACGTGGTGGTGTTCGACGCCGAGACCATCGCGCGGGGCGAAGAGCGGCCGCAGTTCGACATGCCGGGCGATGGCATGCGCTATGTCCGCGACTCCACTGGCGTCGAGATGGTGATGGTCGGCGGCGAGGTCGCCTGGGAAGGCGGTGCCTACACTGATGCGAAGTCGGGGGTGATCTGCCCCCTCAACTAACGAACCAAGGCCGCGCCAGACGGCCGAGGAGGACCCATGGCGGACGACGCCTTCGTGCTCGAAATCCCCGAGATGGTGGGGATCGCGCTCTCGCCTGACCGCAAGCCTCAGGCTGGCGCCCACGCCTGGCCCGAGGGCACGGTGATCGTCTCGGCCGACAGCCACATGCTGGAGCCCGACTGCTGGGTCGACCGCTTCCCCGAGCACCTGAAGGCCGAGGCGCCGCGGATAGAGTTCCGCGACGGCGGCTATCAGCTCAGCATCAATGGCAAGGCGATGACGCCGCCGCACGTCGCCGCCGGCCTCTGCACCTCGCTCGAATGCACGCCGGGCATGACCGACATCACCGCGCGCCTCGCCGACCTCGACATCGAGGGCGTCGAGAAGGAGCTGATCTTCCCGCAGCGCCTCTTCGGCCTCTTCATGTTCGGCAAGATGATGAACCGGCCCGAGACCTTCGCGGCCTACAACGAGCACATCGCCGAAGCCTGCGCCGCCGGCCAGGGCCGGCTCTTCCCGGTGATGGTGCCCAACTACTGGGACCCGGCGCTGGCCGCGCAGTCGGTGGCGCGCTGCAAGGAACTGGGCGCGCGCTGCCTGATGGTGCCGATCAAGCCGGGCGACGACGTCGACGGCGAGCCGATCCAGTACTCCAACCCCAAGCTCGACCCACTTTATGCGGCCATTGCCGAGAGCGGCATCCCGCTCTGCTTCCACATCGGCGAGGCGATCCCGACGGCGGCGCCCGGCGCGGCCGGCACTTTCGTGCTGACCCAGATGCAGGGCTTCCGCCACATCTGGGCCCAGCTCACGTTCGGGGGCGTCTTCGACCGCTTCCCGGCGCTCAGGGTGGTGTTCGTGGAGGGCGGCATCTGCTGGGTGGCGTCGATGCTCCACGACGCCGACATGATCTACAACTCGTTCCCGACGGTGATGAACCCCAAGCTGGCCCACCCGCCCAGCTGGTACTGGTTCAACCACTGCTACGCGACCTTCATGACCGACCCTGCCGGCCTGGAACTGCTGCACCGCATCGGCGCCGACCGGGTGATGTGGTCATCCGACTACCCGCACCAGGAAAGCACCTTCGGCTATACCCGCAGCGCCATTCAGGCGGTGTTCGACGCCACCACGGTGGAGAACGCCCAGAAGATCTTCGGCAAGACGGCGCTCGAAGTCTTCCGGATGTAGCCGCCTATTTCCTGACCCACGGCGGGGTCGCCTGGCGTTCCACCTCCAGGGCGCGCTGGCGAGAGTGCACGCGCAGCAGGTCCTTGCGGGTGACGAGGCCGACGAGGCGGCCGGTGGCGTCGACGATCGACACCCGGCCGACGTCGCGCTCCACCATCCGCTCCACCAGGGCGCCCACCGATTCTTCCGGCGAGCCGGTGAGCAGGCCGGCGTCGGAGATCACGTCGGCGAGCGTCTGGTCCTCGTGCGCGCCCTCGGTGATCCAGCGGATGACCTCGGCGCGAGGCGCCATGCCGATCGCGCGGCCTTGCGCGTCGATCACCGGGTAGCTCTTGTGGCGCGGCTCTGAGGCGGCGAAGAAGGCCACGGCCTGGTCGACCGGCATGGCGGCGGGCAGGGTCTCCACCTCGCCGACCATCACGTCGCGCACCTGCATCATCTGGAACGGGTCGATGCTGTATTCGCGGGTCAGGTGCAGGCCGCGCCGGGCGATCTTCTCGGTGAGGATCGAGCGCTTCATCAAGAGCACGGTGACGCAGTAGGCCGCGGCCGAAGCCGCAAGCAGGCCGGGCAGGGCGGCGAAGTCACCGGTCAGTTCGGCGGCGAAGAGGGCGCCGGTCAGCGGCGCGCGCATGGTGCCGCCCATCATCCCGGCCATGCCGATCAGCGCCCAGTAGCCCGGCCCGCCGGGCAGCCAGTGGCCCTCGATCGCGCCCAGCGCGCCGCCGAGGATCAGCAAGGGCGCCAGCACCCCGCCCGAGGTGCCGGACGCCAGCGCCAGAATCCAGATCGAGGCCTTCACCGCCAGCAGCCGGCCGGTCTCGTCGAGCGCGATGCGCCCGGAGAGGAGGTCGCCGATCACGTCGTAGCCGACGCCTAGGGCGCGCGGATCGCCGAGGCCGCCCAGGCCCACGGCAATGCCGCCCAGCGCCGGCCACCACATCCAGTGCAGCTTCAGCCGGCTGAAGGCGTCCTCGGCGGTGTAGAGCAGCTTGGTCAGCAGGCTCGATTGCAGCCCGGCCGCCACGCCCGCCACCACGCAAAGCGCCAGCCCGCTCCAGCCCAGGGCGGGCGTCACAGCCACGTGGAACAGCGGCCCCGCGCCCAGCAGGAATGGGCGCAGGCCGGCGGCGACCAGCACCGCCACCGTCACCGGCAGGAAGCTGCGCGGCTTCCATTCGAACAGCAGCAGCTCGACCGCCAGCAGCACGGCGGCCACCGGGGTGCCGAACACCCCGGTCATGCCCGCCGAGGCCCCGGCCACCAGCAGGGTCTTGCGCTCGGCGGCGCTGAGGTTGAACACCTGGGCGAACAGCGAGCCGAAGGCCCCGCCGGTCATGATGATTGGCCCCTCGGCCCCGAACGGGCCGCCGGTGCCGATGGCGATGGCCGAGGACAGCGGCTTCAGCAGCGCCACCTTGGCCGACATGCGGCTGCCGCCGATCAGGATCGCCTCGATCGCCTCGGGAATGCCGTGGCCGCGGATCTTCTCCGACCCGAAGCGGGCCATCAGGCCAACCGCCAGCCCGCCCAGCGCCGGGGCCAGCACCATCCAGAGGCTGGGGCTGACCTCATGGAAGCTGATCGGCGCGGCGTCGAGGCGCCCGCGCCAGACCAGGTTGGAGACCAGGGCGATCAGCTTCAGCAACACCCAGGCGCCGGCCGCGCCGCCCGCGCCCACCACCACCGCCATGGCCACCAGCAGCAGCATGCGGCGATCGGCGGTAAAGTCGCCCAGGCTCGCGACGGCGCCGGACGGATGACGGTCGCGGTGCGACGCCGCGTGCGAGACGTGGGCCATCAGCCTCTTTCTCTCTGGGTTGGGGTCATGGGCCGCGCGGGGAGGCGCGCCAAACGCCTGATAGCTCCCGCCGTGATAGGAAATCAACCTAGCGCAGCCGTTTCAATTCGAACTTAACGCGCCAGTGGCATGCTGATGGCTCAAGTCGGCAGGCCCGGTCGAACCGGCCGCCCGTTCGCGCATTTTCGCTAGTGGGGAGGCGACGCTGATGAGGAGGCGTCATGTTCAGGTGGCTGGCCGCCGCGGCGGTGCTGTTTCCCCTGGCGGCTGAGGCCGCGAGCCCGATCGGCCCGGTGCTCAGCACCCCGACACCCGTCCACGACTATCCGGCCGCCCCACCCAGGGACGCCGGCGCCGCGCCGAGCGACGGCTGGGGCTGGCGCGCCAGCATGGATGGCCGCTGGACCGACATCAGCCGCCATGGCCTCGCCTGGTCGGCCGATCCGACCGCGCCGGCCAAGGACATCGAGGCCGGCTACCAGTGGCGGCGGGGCCCGGCGTCCGCCGTGCTCGGCTACGGCCAGTTCGACGGCGGCGCCAACAAGGACCCGGCGCTCTGGGACCGCATTGCGCAGGACGAAACCAGCAAGCCCGGCGATCCTGGCGTGCTCGGCCTCAGCCTGGTGCTGCGCTCGCGCTGAGCGGCCGCGCCTCCCAGCCTTCCACGAACGGGAACCGCTCGGCCCACAGCGCCGCCAGCCGCGGCTCGGCATCGACGCGGCGCACCAC
>DATAVF010000101.1:0-9278 GCA_036267835.1 Caulobacteraceae bacterium
CACCAGGCTGTCGGTGAACGTGGTCAGGCCCGTGCTGTCACGCAGGGAGGCCTGGTAGGTGATCGGGAACTGGTCGATCTCGGTGCGATTGGCCGAGACCAGCGTTCCGCCGAAGTCGAGGTTATTGTTGGTGGTCTTGAAGTCGTAGCCCAGGCTGAGTTGCTGGGTCAGCCGCGGAAGCGGCGGCAGCGGAATGACATAGCGCAGGCTCGCCTGGGCGCTGTCGCCGCGGCCGGCCAGGTCGGGACCGATGTCGGGCCGATCTTGCTCGAATGTGCCGAAGATCTCCAGGCTGTGCCGCCACGGGAGCGGCACGTTGAGGTCGAGGGCGTTGGCGAGGAAGCTGGCGCCGTCGAAACCACCAGGCCGCCCGGCCCGGCCGGTGAAGAGGTCGCTGCTGGCGGTGAACTGGTAGCCGAACTGGGCGCCGGTGCCGAGCACATCGCCCCAGAGGGCGCCGAATTTCCAGCGGTCGAGGCCGGTGGCGGGCGAGCCGTCGTTGGCGTAGGCGGCGTAGACCGAGCCTGGGAAATGGTCGTGCACCACCAGGTCGAGATCGGTGGTCGCCGGCGCGCTGCCCGGCGTTGCCACCAGATCGACGGTGCGGAAGGGGTTGCGGTTCAGCCAGGCAAGATCGTCGTCAAGGCGCGCCGAATCGATTGTATCGCCGCTCCTCGCCCGAACGCCGGCGCGGATCTCCGCGGAGGAGAACCAGCGGTTGTTGCGCACACTGATCTTGCCGACCTTGTATTCGGCGACGACGATCTGCAGGACGCCGCTGGTCACGTCCTGTTGCGGCGTGACGACCGCGACGAAGGGATGATGTCCGGCGCGATAGAAGGCGACGATCTGGCCCTCGAGCCGCGCCAAGTCGCGTTGGGTCAGGGGCTTGCCGAGGAACGTACGCAGCGCCGGCACGACGCCGGCCGCGAACGGAACGTCGGAGACCACGCCCGAGCCCTGAACGCCCTTGGCGCTGAAGCCGGCGGCGCCCGACACCAAGCGTATACCATTCAGCTGGGCGATCACCACGGCGCCAGGATGAGCCGGACGACGAGGCGGCGGGGGCGCAAGTTGCGGGGCTGGAACCGGGTTGGCTTTCGGCGCCTTCGGCGCGTCACGCGGGAAGTCCTGGGCCATGACGGTAGCCGCTGCGGCGCAGCCGAAAGCCACGATCAGGGCCGCGAGCGCGCCGCGACCTTGACGCTGGTGGGAGCGAGCCATCATCTCAGGGTTTGTTTCCGATGACCGTGACGGTGAACGGCTGTCCTGGCGCGCCATTGGCCTGGGTGGCCGAGACGACGGCCGAGGAGGCCGGCGTCTGGGTGGCGGGCGCGGGTTGGCTGGGAGACGTGAACCCGTTCTCCGCGTCCATTTGCGCCGACAACACGGTTCCATAATGCTGCGAGGCGGTGGTGACCTGTGCGTCGGCGGTATCGGCGGCTTTTAGCGAGGCGGCCGCTTTGGCCTGCAGCGCAGCGTCGCCTGGGGCGGCCGCGGCCGCAATCGCGTCCTTGTTGCACTGAGTGTTGGCCTGGGCATCGGCCAGCTGAGCCGCCTCGACATTCACCTTCGCCTGCGCCGTGGCGGCGGCCAGTTGCAACAGTGGATTGTTGGGCGCAGCTGCCGCGGCGGCGGCCGCAGTCTGAGCTGCGGTCTGGGTGGCCTGCAGCGCCGCCGTGTGCTCTACGACCCCGGCTTCGGTGGTGGCGAGATCCTGCTCTAGGGTCGTGGCGGAGCTGTTGGCGGGGGCCTCCGCGGGCGTTCCCCCCTCTGCCTGGGCCTGTGCGGTCTCGGCATTATCGGCCTGCGTGCTCGTAACGACCGCCCAATCCTCAGCGTTCTTCGCCGCCGTCTGGCTTGCGGCGGCGATCTGGGCCGAGGCGGCCGCCTTGGCCTGAAGCGCTGCGTTCCCGGGCGCGGCGTTCGCCGCGGCGGCGTCGGCGGCGGCCTGGGCGGCCGCAGAATAATACTGCGCCAGCGCCGTATAGGCGTCCGACTGAGCCAGCGACGCGGCGGCCGTGGCCTGAGCGATTGGATCGTTCGGCGCGGCGGCGGCCGCCGCCGCGTCGGACTTCGCCACCTGCACCGCGTTGTAGGCTTCCGCTTGCGCATCTTTGAGTCCGGCCTGGGCCGAGGCGATGACGGCCTGGTAACCGGCCGCGGTCGCCAGCGCCTCCGCGTTGGCCTCGCTCGCCTCCGCCGCCTGCTCAGAGGCTTCGGCCTTGGCCAGCGCGGCCGCGTTCGATGCATCGGCGTTCGCCGCGGCAGCGTCCGTGTAAGCCTGAATGGCGGCCTTGTCGGCCTGGACGGTCGCCGCCGATGCAGCAGCTTGAGCCTGGGCGGCCGTCGCCGCGGCTTGCAGCGACGGATCGCTCGGCGCCGCCGCCGCCGCCGCCGCCGCCTTGCTGGCTGCTGTCGCGTCGGCGTCCGCCAGGGCCTGGTCGATGGCCGCCGCCGTAGACATGTCGCTGGGAACGCTTATGGGCGCCGCTGTCGTGGGGTACGGACCCTGCGAGATCGCGCCAGTATAGGCTTCCAGCTCGATAAAGTCGCCCTGACCGCCGCTGTAGCCTCCCGCGGTATAGCCGCTCGAATTATAGCCGGTCGGGTCGGGGAAGAGATCGGCGAGGAAGTCGCCTTCGGACTCGTAGCCTCCTTGGGCGTTGGATCCGCCTCCGCCGCCACCCCCGCCGCCCTGGGACTGGGTGTCCGCGGCGACCGTGCCGGTTTGCGCGAAAGACGCGCCGGCGGACGACGCGCCGTTGCCGCCGACGATCGAGCCAGGCGCGACGCCGCCGACCGTCAGTCCGCCCTGGTCGAGCAGGTCCGCGAGCGTGGCGCCTGCGGACGAGAAGCCGCTGGCGAACAGGTTTGATCCCGGCGCCAGCCCCGCGGCAGTGAGGCCGCCCTGTCCGGTGAGCGTGGCCAGCGAGGCGCCCGCCGACGAGGGTCCGGCCGCCGGCAGCAGCGCTTGCGCCAAGTCGGAATTCAGCAGGCCGAAGGAATCGGTGGCCTCCGCGAGGCTGTCGTCCAGCGCTTCCAGCTCGGCGTTCTGCGAGCTGGTGACTGAGCTGTCGAGCGCCTGACTCGGAAAGTCGTCGCTTGTGTTCAGTGTTGAGTTGGACGTCTCGCAGGAGCACGTGCCTGTTCCGGTTCCTGTCCCTGTTCCGGTTCCGGTTCCTGTCCCCGTCCCGGTTCCTGTCCCCGTCCCGGTTCCTGTCCCCGTTCCGGTCCCTGTCCCCGTGCCCGTCCCGCCGCCCGACGGCGCGCCTTGCCAGAGCAGGAACGGGTGGGTCGAGTTCGATGAGACGCCCCAGATCGACGAACTGAAGCCCGCATAGGCGGCCAGATCGTTGGGACTGCTGGAGACGTCGGCGGCGGTGGTCCCGGCGCCGCCGCCCGACGAGGCGCCGACCGGCGCGGCGGACCCGCTGGCGGAGTCGTAATAAACGTCGCTCAGCGCCGCCGTCGCGTTGCCGACCACCGCGCCGGCTTCGGAGGACGAGCCGCCGCCGACCGCGCCGATAGCGTAGGACAGCGAAACCGCGCCGTCATCTTCGCCCACCAGGCCGCCGATCGCGGCCTGTTGCGAGTTCGACGCCGACCCGCCGGACACCGAGCCGGTCGCGTAGCTGTTCGACACGCGGCCACCGTCCAGCAGCCAGCCGACCAGGCCGCCGACAGTCGCGCCGTTGAACGAGCCTTGATTGCCGGCGCTATTGCCGCCGGTGACCGCGCCGGTGGTGTAGGACTGGTCGATCGCGCCGGAATCGACCGCCACCAGCCCGCCGGTGTTGCTGCCCGAGCCATCGGAGACGTCGCCGGTGGCGAACGACTGGCTGATCGTGCCGAAGTTGTAGCTGACGAGGCCGCCGCCGGTGCTGTTGACGCCGGCGCTGATGTTTCCCTCCGCACCCGATAGCGTGATCGTGCCGCTGTTGCCCGCCGCCAGCCCCGCGAAGTAGCCGTTGCCGCTGGCGCTGGTCACGTTGACGATCGCCAGGCTTTCCTCGATCACCCCGCCGTTCTCGTTGACGCCGACCAGGCCGCCGAAGCCGCGTCCGGTCTGGGCGCCGCTGAGATTGCCCGAAACGGTGACGTGGCTGATCATGCCGGCGTTGCCGCCTGCCAGCAACCCGATGCCGCCCTCCGGCTCGCCGCCGACGTCATTCGTGCCGCTGGTGGTGACGGTCATGTTCGAAAGGGTGAGGTTCTCAACCTCGCCATGTGCGCCGATGTCGCGGAACAGACCGACGTCCGCGGTTGTGGAGTCAGTGATGGTCAGGTTGGAAATCGTCGCGCCGAAGCCGTTCAGCAAGCCGTTGAAGGTGGCCAGAATCGGGGTGAAACCGGCGCCGGCGCCGTCGATGTTCTGGCTCAGCGCATAGTCGCCCGAAGCTGCTTCGCCGATGTTCTCGAGATCGGCGACGTTGTTCACCAGCATGTAGGCCGTCAGCTGGTTGGCCACCGCCGGGTTGGTCGTCACCTGGCCCGAGTAGTCGATCGGATCGGTGTAGCCGGCCGGGTCGTAGAGGATGTTGAGCAGGCCCGTGGACCCGCTCATGTCGATCCTGCCGCCCAGGTTGACCGTGCCCGCCCCCGTGCCGGTGGCGTCGGCCTGCAGCACCAGGCCGCCCGAGCCGCTGTGAGTGATGGTGACGCCCGAGGCCACGTCGATGTCGTGGTAGGCGTTGAGGCCGAGGCTGGAGGCGCCGGCCCAGTTGAACGACGCGTTGACGGCGATGTCGCCGGCCTGCGACCCGCCGGTTCCGGTGGAGAGCACGACATTGCCCGCGGCGAGCGCGGCCTCGAGGTCGGCCACGGTCAGAACGGAGCTGTCGCCGCCGGCGCCATAGCCAGTGGAAGTGGGCGAGGCGGTGCTGGTCCCGCTGGCGACGATGGCCAGGTTCTCGGGGTCGAGCAGCAGCGTGCCGAAGGCGTCGGCCCCGTCGGTGGTGGCGACCGCGCCGTTGAAGTCGAGCAGGCCGTGGCTGGACACCTCGGCGAAACCGCCCCGCGCCGCGGCCGCGTTGGAGCCGACGTCGACGGCGCCGTCGAAGACGGTGTGGGCGTTCGACCAGATCACCACGCTGCCGCCGTCGCCGACCTGGCCGGTCGCGTCGATGCGGGCGCCGGCGGCGATGGTCGTCGTCTGCGCGTCGGCCACCGGGGCCGAGACCAGGTCAGCGACCGGATCGGCGCCGCCGCCACGGTCGCCGCCGATCAGCACCACCCCGCCACGGTCGCCGCTGGCGCTGATCCGGGCGTTCGCGCCGATCGCCACGTCATCTGCGGTGGCGACGATCCGGCCACCGGAACCGTCGGCGTTGGTCGCGGCAACCGACCCGTCGACCTGCGCCTGGCCGCCGGCCACCAGCCAGACGTCACCCCCGATGGTCGCGGTCCCGGTCGCCTCGATCACCCCGCCCTGATCCCCGGCAAGCGCGTAGACGTTGCCGCGCGCGGCGCTGAGCTGCGCGGCGGCGGCCTCGATCCGGCCGCTGTTGGTCACGTCGCCGCCGCCGGCGACGGCGACGGCGATCTGGCCATCGGTGGCGGCGTCGCTCAGCAGCACCTCGTCGCCGCTGGCCATGGCCACGACGCCCTTGGGCGCCAGCACCGCGCCCTCGTTCGCCACCGACCCGCCGATCAGCGCGACATTGCCGCCGGCGCTGGAGACTTGGCCCTGGTTGACGACAGCGCCCCCACCGCCGCCGCTGAAGTCGAGCGCGCCGCCGTTCATGAAGGCCGCATCGCTGACGTCCAGGCTCGAGGCCACGAACGAGCCGCCGGTCAGCACCTTGCCGCCCGGCCCGATCACCACGCCCGACGGGTTGATCAGATAGACCGAGCCGCTCGCGCTCAGCGATCCCTCGATCCGCGAGCCTTGGCCGCCCGTCACCCGGTTGAGCGTCGCGCCGGCGCCGTTATCGAAGGCCACCCGTCCGCCGGCGCCGATCGAGAAGCTCGTCCAGTCGATGATCGCCTTGCCGCTCGTCTGGCGGATCGTCAGCCCCGAGCCCGAGCCGCTGATCGTGGCGCTGCCCGCCTGAACCGCGCCGCCGGATGGCAGCACCGGCGTTCCCGCCAGCGCTCCAGGCGCCTGAGTCAGCATCGTCGTCGCCATCAGCGCCGCGACCAGGGGCCGCCACGAGGCAGAGCGTTCAGCCCGAACCCACACCCCTTCGGAGATTGCCCTCGCTGCCACGCCGCCTCCCACTGCTCAGGTTGGGAGCCGATCCTGCGCCGGGGGGCTGCGGGGCGCATAACTCGTTTGAGCTATTGATGGGCATGCCGTCGTGGACGGCGCGCGCCGACGATCCGACGTCTTCGCGTCCAGACCGCCGCCAGAACCCAACAGCCGTTACGCCATGACTGCCCGCCACTCGGCCAGGGTGCCGACGACGGCCGAGGGGTCTTGCCGGCATGGACCAGGGCGTTGCGCATGAAGTGGACGCGGCAGCGCTGCCAGGTGGCGCTGAGCACGCGGCAGAGCCGGCTGACCTGGATCTTGGAGATGCCGCCCATCCCCATGGCCTTGACAGCTCGTCGACCGAGCGGGTCGAGATGCCTTGGATGTAGGCCTCCTGGATCACCACCGTCAGCGCCTTCTCGGCCAGCCGCCGCGGCTCCAGGAAGCCGGGGAAGTAGGAGCCCTTGCGCAGCTTGGGGATGCGCAGCTCCACCGTCCCGGCGCGCGTCTCCCAGTCCCGCTCGCGATAGCCATTACGTTGCGCCAGTCGTTCGGGGCTCTTCTCGCCCCAGGCCGCACCCGTCTTCGCGCCGATCTCCAGCTCCATCAGCCGCTCAGCGGCAAAGCCGATCATCTCGCGCAAAATGTCTGCGTCGGCGCTCTTCTCCATCAGCCCGCGAAGGGCGATCATGTCGTCGGTCATCTTCGGTCCTTGGTCTAAGGTTGCGTCTGCAAACCCGACCCTACTGAAGATCGTGGATGACCACCGCTGCGCCGCCCGCTCGCTACGGCGCCATGTGGAAGGCGCGCGTCGCGAGCGGCTCCGCTACCGCCCAGCTACACCACCACCAGGGACACGACCCCTTAGCGTTCGCCTGCCGGCGCCCTACCATCCTCCGCGCCAATATGAGCCTGACAGCGCCACGTTGGGTGGAGAGGGTGATGGTCTTGCGACGAGCGCGAGTGGGCGTCAGGGAGATGGCGGCTCGCACGGTGGTCCGGGCGCTGGCCTGGGGCGGTTTCTCGCTGAAGCGATCGTCGGAGCTGACGCGGCTCGCCGACACCCTCGGCAGCGACAAGGGCACGCGCAAGGCGGCGCACCACTACACGCGCATCTATGAGCCGCTGTTCGCGCCCATGCGGCAGGGCCGGCTGACCCTGCTGGAGATCGGCGTCGGGGCGGACAACGCCGCGTCGCTGCGGATGTGGCGCAGGTATTTCCCGAACGCGAGACTGTTCGGGTTCGATATCGAGGACTTCACGGGGCTGACGATCGAAGGCTGCGAGATCGTGCGGGGCGACATGGCGTCGGCCAGCGACCTGGCGCGGCTGGCGGAGGCCATCGGCGGGCCGATCGACATCGTCATCGACGATGGCAGCCACGTCTCGCACCACCAGCAGATCGCGCTGGGGGCCCTGTTCCCGCGGGTGCGGCCGCAAGGGCTCTACATCATCGAAGACCTGCACTGGCAGCCGCCGGGGCTGGAGTGCGGGACCGTCAAGACTCGCGACCTGCTGCGTCGGTTTCAGGCGGACGGACGCATCGAGAGCGCGGTCCTCGCCACGGCGCAGGCTGAATACCTGGCCGCCAACATCGCCGAGGCGCGCCTCTACGACAGCACGACGGCCAGCCCCTACGATGCGCGCGACGCCCTGGCCGTGCTGGTCAAGAAGTGACCGGACAAAGCCCACTGACGGTGATCTGGCGGCGCCGGACGCTGGATCTGGTGCCCGAGTCCTATTTTATCGGGCAGGTGCTGCTGGCCGATTTGGGGCGTCCTGTGCGGACCGTCGCAGTGGAACAGCTCACCGACGCGCCGTTCATCCCCGGCGCGCTGGTGGTCAGCATGAAGACTGAGTTCGCCGGCTATCTTGCCGAGGCGCACCGCCGAGGCGTGCGGGGGCAGATGCTCTTCCACCTCGGCGACGAGCACGGGGCCGACGACCGGTCCTTCTACGAGGACGCCGATCTAGTGCTGCGCAACTACTGGTTCGATCGAATCCAGGCCGATCCGAAAGTGATGTGGGTCCCCAACGGCTATGCCCTCGGCGTCGGTCCTGCCGCGCCCGGCCAGCGCCTCAGGGCGAGCCAGCGATCGTCGCCCGGCTTCTTCGCCGGCGCGATGGCGATGCGCACCCTGTCGGGCGAGCGGGAGCGGATGCGGGCGGCGGTCGAGGCGGCCGGCCTGCCGTTCCAGCTGCACCTCACCGCGACGTCGCGCGACCGGCTGGGGCCCTCCGCTTATGCGGCGCGCCTGGCCGATGCGAGGTTCGCCCTCGTGCCCGGCGGCAACTCGCCTGAGACCATCCGGCTCTACGATGCGCTTGAGGCCGGCGCCGTGCCAGTCACCCTGCGCAGCGCCTTCATCGAGGCGGCCGGCGCGCTGGACCGGCCGCCCTTCCCCATGCTCGACGACTGGGACCAGCTCGCGGCTGTCTACGAGCCCTTCGCCGACGGGTCTTTCGCCAGCCTGGCGATGCTCGACGCCCTGCAGGATCGGGGGCTTGCCTGGTGGGAAGCGTTCAAGCGCCGCCAGCAGGCGCGGCTGCGCGGCGCCATCGACGCGGTGATGGCAAGGGCCGACGCTTGAGCGCCGAGCGGGTCGTCGTCGCCTACGCCGGCGTGCACCAAGCCTACCAGCACGCCCTGGCCGCCTACGAGATCGGCGAGCTCGCGCGCTTCTACTGCGCCCTCTACCAGGACCCGTCGAAGGCCGGCGCTCGCCATGCGCGCTACGTCGGGGCCGGGCTGATGGATGGCCGCCGGGCCGAGGGGCTGGACCTCGGCAGGGTGGTCGAGGTCCCCTGGCCGTTGCTGGCCAAAGTAGCGGGCGACCGGCTCTACCCGCGCGGCGCCGGCGACTGGCTGGCCGCCAACAAGGCATTCGATTTCTGGGTGTCGCGCCGCCTCGCCGCCGATCCGCCCGAGCTTTTCATCGGCACGGCGAGCTCCGACCTGCACTCACTGCAAGTGCTGAAGCGGCGCGGTAGCTACCTGATGCACGACTGCCCCGGCCTGCATCCGACCCTGGAGCACCAGCTGCTCACCGAGGCGGCGGAACTCGCCGGGGTTCGCGCCACG
>DATAVF010000102.1:0-9056 GCA_036267835.1 Caulobacteraceae bacterium
AAGGGCGCCTCGCGCATGGTTCAGCGGATCGGCCGCGCCAACCACCGGCTCGACGAGCCCAGCCACGCCCTCTTCGTGCCGGCCAACCGCTTCGAGATGCTCGAATGCCAGGCCGCCCGCGAAGCCATTGCCGAAAACGCCCTCGACGCCGAGCCGGAGCGTGACGGCGCCCTCGACGTACTGGCCCAGCACGTGATGGGCTTGGCGTGCTCCGAGCCGTTCGACCTGCTGACCCTTTACGACGAGGTGCGCACTTCCGGCCCCTATCGCGGCCTCGCCTGGGAGGATTTCGAGGCGGTCATCGATTTCGTCTCGACCGGCGGCTACGCCCTGCGCACCTACGACCGCTACAAGCGCATCGTGAAGGGGCTCGACGGCCTCTGGCGGGTGCGCAACGACGAGACGGCGCTGCGCCACCGGATGAATGTCGGCGCCATCATCTCCCCGGCCATGCTCAGTGTGCGGATCGCTGGCCGGCGCGGCACGGCCGGGCGCAACATCGGCGAGGTCGAGGAGGGTTACCTCGAAGTGCTGGAGCCCGGCGACACCTTCCTCTTCGCCGGCCAGTGCTGGGAGCTGGTGGCCGTCACCGGCATGGACGTGCTGGTGCGCCCGGCGCCCCTCACCAACCCAAAGATGCCCTCGTGGGGCGGCTCGAAGTTCGCGCTCTCGACCTTCCTGGCCAAGAAGGTCCGCCACCTGATGAGCGACGGCGCGCGCTGGGACGTGCTGCCCGACGACACCCGCGAATGGCTGGAGATCCAGCGCGACCGCTCGGCCATCCCGGCCGAGGACGAGATGCTGCTGGAGACCTTCCCGCACCAGAAACGACACTTCATGGTGGCCTACGCCTTCGAGGGCCGACTCGCCCACACCACCCTGGCCATGCTGCTGACGCGCCGCCTGGAGCGGGCCGGCATCGGGCCGCTGGGCTTCGTCTGCAACGACTATTCGGTGGCGATCTGGTCGCTCAATCCCATGGACGGCCTCGATCTGGGCGAGCTTTTCGCCGAGGACATGCTTGGCGACGATCTCGAATCCTGGCTACTCGAAAGCACGATGATGAAGGCCGCGTTCAAGGGCTGTGCGCTGATCTCCGGGCTGGTCGAGCGCCGCTTCCGTTCCGAGCAGAAGTCTGGCCGGGCCATCACCTTCTCCACAGACCTGGTCTACGACGTGCTGCGCCGCCACCAGCCCGACCATTTGCTGCTGCGCTGCGCCCGCGCCGACGCGGCGCGGGGCCTGGTCGACGTGCAGCGCCTCGGCCAGCTGCTGACGCGCATCAAGGGCAACATCCGCCACGCCAGGCTGGAGCACTTGTCGCCCTTCGCCGTGCCGATGATCCTGGAGATCGGCAGCCAGCGCTCGCCGGGGGGCGGGGCGGGCGACATGATCCTCGCCGAGGCGGCCGAGACCCTGATCGCGACGGCCGTCGCATGAGCGCCGACCCCGCCCCGAGCTTCCGCTACGCCTTCGCCGCCAGCCCCTGCGGCGGCGTCGTGCTGGAGCTGGCCGGCGCCGAGGTGCTGCTGCGGCCGTCCGGCGCCCTCTGGCTCGCCGAAGAGCGCGCCCTCGTCGTGGCCGACCTGCACCTGGAGAAGGGCTCGGCCTACGCCGCGCGCGGCCAGCTGCTGCCGCCCTACGACACCCGCGAGACCCTGGCCCGCCTCGCCGCCGAGGCCGCGCAGCTGCGCCCGCGCACCATCGTCCTCTTGGGCGACACCCTGCACGACAGCCGCGCCGAAGACCGGCTCGCCGACGAAGACGCCCGCGCCGTCGCCACGCTGGCCGCGGTCGCCGAGCTGATCTGGATCGTCGGCAACCACGACAGCGACGGCCCCCGCCGCCTCGCCGGCTCGTCTGCGCCCGCTTGGCGCGCCGGCGGCCTCGACTTCATCCACGAGCCAGGCCCCGCGCCCCGCTACGGCGAGGTCGCCGGCCACCTGCACCCTTGCGCCCGGGTCAAGGGCCGGGTCGGCAGCGTGCGCCGGCGCTGTTTTGTTACGGACGGCGAGCGGATGATCCTGCCGGCATTTGGCGCTTACGCCGGGGGGCTTAACGTGCTGGATGCGGCCTATGCGCGGCTGTTCGCCCGGGCGCCGCTCGCGGTGGCGCTGGGGGACCGGCGGGCGCACGCGGTGGGGTGGGGACAGCTGGGACCCGACTAGCAAAAGCCACCAGAGCGACCACCACCGGGATCTCCCAGCACCAGCGCCCGGACGAGGTCCCGGACAGTCGCTGCGCAATGTTTGGTGACCGGGGAGCGGCGGGCTCCATTTCGCCATGTCCCGCGTTTGGCCCGTATGCCTACGCCTTTTCCCTCCCCGACACTCCCCGCGCCCCCCACCCTGGTCGACGCCGAACGCACCCTCCTCGGCGGCCCGCAGGCGTGGCTGCCGCTGGCCGCCAGCGCCGTGCACTTCCTCGTCAACCTCGCGGTCGGGATCGGCATCCTGCTGGTCACCCTGTGGGTGGCGAAGTGGGCGTCCGGCTTGGCGCGCAAGGCGATGGGGCGGGTGCACGGCGGGCACGCGCCGGACGCAGTGCTGGCCGGGTTCGTCGCCTCGCTGGTGCGCTATGGCATCGTCATCATCGGCCTGATCGCCGTGCTGGAGCAGATCGGGGTGCAGACCACCTCGGTGCTGGCGGTGCTGGGCGCCGCGTCGCTGGCCATCGGGCTGGCGTTGCAAGGCGGCCTCAGCAATGTGGCGGCGGGCGCAATGATCCTGCTGCTGCGGCCTTACCGCATCGGCGACCGGGTGCAGATCGCCGGCACGGTGGGCAAGGTGCATGGGCTCGATCTCTTCGTCACCCGCCTCCACGACCTCGACAATTCGGTGGTCTTCATCCCCAATAGCAAGGCGTTCGGCGACGTCATCGTCAACTATTCGATGCCTGAGAGCCGCCGCATCGTGATGGACTTCGGCATCGACTATGCCGACGACGTCGACCTGGCGCTGGAGCTGCTGGTGGCGACCGCACGGGCCGATCGCCGCATCGTCGCCGAGCCCAAGCCGTGGGCCAAGGTGACCGCACTCGGCGAGAGCACGGTGACCGTCACCTTGCGCGCCTGGACCTCGCCGGACGGCTACCGCGACACCCGCTTCGACCTGATCAAGGAGGTGAAGGCGGTGTTCCAGCGTGCGGGCCTGACCTTCGCCTATCCGCACCAGGTCGCGGTGGAGACCCGCCCGTGGGTCGCGCCCGACCCGCAGGCGCAGCGCCAGGCGCGCAAGTCGGCGGCGCCCAAGCCCGCGGCCAAGCCTCCCGCGGGGGCCGCGGCCAAGCCGACGCGCGACCAGCGCGCGTCGGGTTCGGCGTCAGAGATCGACTGAGGCCGGCGAGCGGCCCGCCGCTTACTGCGTGTAAGCCTGCAGCTTGCCGAGCGTCGCCGCGTCGGGGTTGCCGGAGACCGGCAGGCTCTGGTCACGCTGGTAGGCCTCGATGGCCAGGTGCAGGGCCGGGGAGGCGGCGCCGTCGGTGGGGCCCTGGTAGTAGCCGAGCTGGTTCAGGGCGCGCTGGGCGGTGACCAGGTCGGGCTGGGCCGCGGGCGGCGCGCCGGCGGGCGCGGCGTCGGCCACCGTCGACGGGTTCGGCGCGCTCGGCTGGAAGTCGGCGGCGGCGCGTTCGGCGACCGAGCGCTCGTCCGGCGACAGCGCCGCGCGGACCCTGAGGGCGCCGTCGCGGGCGCCGGCGTCGCCGGAGCGGCTGGCGATCAGGTACCACTTGTAGGCTTCGGCGTTGTTCTGGCTGACGCCATCGCCGTGCTCGTAGATGGCCGCCAGGTTGAACTGGCTGTCGAGCAGGCCAAGCTCGGCCGCGCGGCGGAACCACTCGGCGGCGGAGGCGGCGTTCTTCGGCCCGCCGATGCCCTCGTGCATGTCGAGGGCGAGGTTGTGCATGGCGGTGCGGTCGCCGCCCTCGGCGGCCTTTTCCAGCCATTTGCGGGCTTCGGCCGCATCCTGGCGCACGCCGGCGCGGCCGTCCTGGTAGAGTTCGGCGAGGTAGAACTGGGCCGGGGCGTAGCCGGCGTCGGCCAGCTTGTGCAGGTCGGCGACGCCGCCGTGGTCGTTGGCGGTGATCTTGGTGACCGCGGCCGTGTAGGGGCCGGTCATGTCGGGGCCCGTGCTGGCCGGCTGCGGCGAGAGCGCGACGGCGGCCATCGGCGCGTCCGCGGACGTTGACGGCTGGGCGCCATCGGTGGCGACGCTGAGGCCGTCGGCGTGGCGCGGCGACTTGTCGGCCGGCTTCAGCTGCAGGAACACATAGCCCGAGGCGGAGAGGCCGATGGCGGCCATCAGGCTCGCCACCATCAGCGCGCCGGTCATGTTGCCGCCGCCGTTCCGCTTGCGCGAGCGGCCGAAGGTGAGGTTCTGGACGACGGAGTCGTCGGCCGGGCGGGGCTGGGCCTGGGCGGCGGCCTGCTGGCGCTGGCGGGGACCGTCGCGGTCGCTGGCGGCGCGGGCGGCGGCGCGGGCGCGCTCGATCACTTCGCGGGTAGTGAGGGCGGAGTTCGGCGCGTCGTCGGCGGCGGGCGGCGGCGCGTCGGCGCGCGGCGCTTCGGTCGGCAGGGCCGGTCGGGGCTGCGGCGCGGCGTAGGGCTCAGCGCCCGGGCCCAACAGCTCATCGTCAACATCGAAGCCGACGTTCGGCTCCAGCTCGACATCGTCCAGCTCCGGCTCGTGGCCAGGCGGGGGCGTCAGGGCGCGCGGCGCGGGCGGGGCCAGCACCGGCGAGGGCGTCAGCGGCGGCGTGTCGAAGCGCGCGGCGGCCTCGAAGTCGGTGTCGTCGAACACGGTGGTTTCGAAGACGCTGGGTTCGGCGTGCGCGGCGACGGCCCGGTCGCCGGCGCGAACGAAGTCGCGCTCGGCCGGCGGGGTCTCGAAGCCGGGGAAGGGGGCGTCGCCGAAGAGGGCGTCGTCGCCGTCGTCCAGCGCCGCGGCGCGCGGCGGCTCGGCCAGGCGCCGGTTGGTCTCGGAGAGGCGCTCGTCGATCTTGGCGCGGGCCTCTTCGAGCAGGCGCGCGGTGCGCTCCTCGCTCTGGCGGATGCGCTCGGCGAGTTCGGTGGTGGTGCGCTCCTGGCGCTGACTGACCCGCTCGGTGATGCGGGCGACCTGCTCGCCGACATCGTCGATGGCCTGCGCCGAACGGCGCTCGGCATTGCCGATGCGCTCGGCGAGGCGTTCGGTGATGCGGGCGATCTCGCCGCCCAGCTTTTCCAGCGCCTGGGCCTGGATGCTGTCGGCGCGGGCGAAGCGGTCCTCGGCGGCGCTGGCGAAGCGCGACACTTCGGCGCCGATGCGGTCGGCGGCCTCGTTGCTGGTGCGCTCGACCGCCTGCACCTTGCGGTTCAGCGACTGGGCGACTTCCAGCACTTCGCGGCCCATCCGCTCCAGCGCGCCGGCCTGGCGCTGCTCGGACGTCTTCACGTGGTCGGTCATGCGCAGCAGCGCCTGCTCGAAGCGCTCGAAGCGCGCGTCGGTGGCGGCGGCCAGTTGCTGGCTCAGCTGCCCGCGCGTGGAATCGCCATGCGCCGAGAGTTCCTGGCGGGTGGTCTCGACGTGGGAGGTCAGTTCCTCGCGGGTTGCCGCGACGTGGGCCGTCAGTTCCTCGCGCGCCGCCTCGACGCGGGCCTCGAGGTTGGCCGCGGCGCGTTCGATGCTGTCGCCGGGCGCGCGTTCGGCCAGGCTCAGGCGGTCGTCGAGGAGGCTGCAGGTGGACTTCAGGCCCTGGATGGCCTCGTGGGTCGCCAGCTCGGCGGCGCCCAGGCGCTCGACCTTGCCGATCAGCTCGCCGATGGATTCGCGCGAGCGCTTCTCACCTTCGTAGACGTGGCCGGCCACCTTGCCGAGCGCGCCTTCGATGGCGCGGATGGCCTCGGCCGAGCGCGGCCCGGCTGCCTCGTCCTCGATCTGGCGCAGGCGGTCGGCCAAGCGGATGGTCTCGTTCCTGGCTTCCTGCACCTCGCCTTCGAAGCGGGCGGCGACCTGCACCTGCTCGCGGGCGACAGAGTCCATGCGTTCGGCCAGGCGGAGGCCCTCGGCCTTCGCGGCCTGCACGTCGTCTCCGACACGGCCCGCGGCCTCAATGCGGGCGGCGACCTGCGCCTGCTCGCGGGCCACGGAGTCCATGCGCTCGGCCAGCCGGCTGGCTTCGGTGCGGGCCTCCTGGACGTCGCCCTCGACGCGGGCGGCGACCTGCATCTGCTCGCGTTCGGCCGAATCGATGCGGGTGATGACTTCGCGCACCGAGCGCTCGATGCCGGCGATGGCCAGGGCCTGGCGGTTCTCGGCGACGGCCATGCGCTCCGACAGGCGCTCGATGGCGCCGGTCACGCGGCCGATCTCGTCGACCGGATGGGTGGCCGCCTCGAAGCGGGGCGAGGACTCGCGCGGCGTCTCGACATAAGCGCCGCGCGGCGACGCCGGCTGACTGAAATAATCTTGCGAGGTCGCGTCCTCCGGGCCATCGGCCATCAGGCGCGAGACCCACTCGTTCAAAGACATGCCCGACCTGCGGGCCAGGTCTTCGGCCATCTCACGGCTCGTCGGATCGACGAACCTGGCATTTCGGGGCCCACCCGAGGTCATCCGAATCGATCTCCCAAGCCGGAGTTCGAACGCTAACCACCGATTCCTAGTGTGTAAACGAGCACGGGACGCAATATCTTGCGACAATGTCACACAGCTGTGGACGCGCGGCGGCTTCGTCCTCAGCGTTTGAGTTGAGCCCGATCGCGGTTAAGCAAACGTTAAGTCACGAGCGGGGCATTAAGACTTCAGATGGATGCAATCATCACCTCGGCGCTGATCGCGTCGGCGATCGGGCTGGCGGTCCTGTTCGGCTGGCTGGGCGCGCGGCCCGCCAATCCGCTGAAGGGGCCGCGGATGGTGCCCTACCGCGTCCTGATGATGCTCTGCGCCGCCGCCGTGGTGGTGCTGGCGACGCACCTGGCGGGCGTCGTCGGCATCCTGGGCCAGGGACAACGCTGATTGGCGAACCTCGCCCGTAGGGGGAGGCGCGCTACGCCGCGGGCCGCAGCTCCGTGCGGTCATCGGATTTGCGCCCGCGGCGGGTGAGGCCGGCCATGCCGCCGGAGGAGATCAGGCCGACGTCGGCGAGCAGCAGGGGGATGGCCCATTTGCGCGCCGCGGCGATGTAGCGCGGGCCCCAGAGCGGGTCGTACTTGTCCTTGAAGCGGCGCACGCCCTGGAAGTTGTAGATGTCCTCGCCGCGTTCGAAGAGCAGGCGGCCGACCCGCGACATGATCGGCGCCAGCGGCCGGTCGTCGAGGCCCGACAGGGGCGCCATGCCGAATTCGAAAGCCTGGTAGCCGGCGCGGCTGCCCCAGGCGATCAGCTCGACGAAGAGGAAGTCCATCACGTCCTTGGGCGCGTCGTCGGCGTAGCGCATCAGGTCGATGGAGAGCGGACCGCGCTGGGCCGTGGTCCAGATGGTGGCGAAGGCGACGATGCGGCCCTCGCGGCGCACGATGGCCACCGGGAACTCGCTGACATAGGCCGGATCGAAGTGACCGAGGCTGAAGGTCTTCTCATCGCCCGAATGGTGCGAGAGCCAGGCGTCGGAAACCCGCTTCAGTTCGTCCATCACCGGCGCGATCTCGGCGCCGGCGACCACCTCGAAGGTCGCGCCCTCCTCGCCGGTCTTGCGCCAGCTGCGGCGCAGGTTGCCGCGCCGGCGGCCTTCGAGCGAGAAATTGGCCAGCGGCGACACGGCGCTCTCGCCGATCTTCTGGATCGAGAAGCCCAGATCGACGAGGTCCGGCAGGTCGTCGGGGCCGACCGAGTAGAAACCCGGCCGGGCGGCGTGCAGGTCGGCGAGCTCGCGGTAGCGCCAGAAGAGTTCGGTGCGCTCGTCGCGCCGGCCGACCGGCGGTCCCATGGCGATCCACGAGCGGCCGCGGATGCCGAACATCAGGAACGAGCTTCCCGATTCCGAGAAGATGAAGCGTTTGTCGCCCAGCAGGGCGAGGTTGGCGTCCGGCCCGGCGCATTCCGCCGTGGCCAGGATGGCGCGGACGCGCAGGAACTCCGGGTCATCCTCGCCGGCCACCTTGGGCGTCGCGGGCGTCGCCACCAGCCGCCAGAGGCCGAAGCCCAGCAGCAGCACGGCCGCGGCGGCCGACGAGCGCACGGCGCGGGCGGCGTCGGCGTCGGGGCTGAAGATGGCGCCCAGGAAGGTCTTCTGGCCGTAGTCGACATTCTGGAACGACCACCAGCCGACGATCGCCGCGCCTGCCATGGCGGCGGCAGCCGAGACCAGCCAGCCCGGCGTCACCTCGATGCGCGAGAGCCGCGCGGCGCGGGGGAAGGCGGCATGGAAGGGCAGCAGCGCGGCAAGCACGGCCATCAGCACCGCCGACTCTTCCCAGTCGAAGCCCTTGGTCAGCGCCAGCACAGCGGCCACCGGCAGCAGCAGCACCGCGGCCATCCAGCCCGCGTCGAGCCGGCGGCTGAGGCCGAACGCGACCATCACCAGCGCCAAGCCGATAATGCTGGAAAGGAAGTGGCTGACCTCGATCAGGAGCAGCGGCGTGTACTGCGCCAGCCACAGGAAGCGCATCGGGTCGGACGGCGTCGCGCCGGAGAACAGCAGCATGACCCCGGCGCCCGCCACGGCCAGCGCCAGCGCCCACGGGGCTACCGAGATCGCCGCCGGCCGAACTTCGCGCAACCAGCGCATGCAGCTCCTCTTCGTGAACGCGACTATAGCCTGGTTCGCGCCGGTCGGGCGGCCGCTCATCCGGCCGTCGCTCACATGCGTATGATAAGGGCAGCCGCAAGATTCGCGCCTGCGCCGTCGCCGCGAAAGTGAAAGCGCCTGCCCCAGATCGTCACACCCCCGCCCGGCGCCACCCGCCGCCTGATAACCGGCGCCGGCCTCGCGACGGCCTTCGCCGCGCTGACCGGCTGCGCGGTGTTCGGCACGCTGAACGCGCTCAGCGCCAGCGCGGCCGTCACGGTGACGCGCGACATCGCCTACGGCCGCGACCCGCGCCAGCGCCTCGATGTCTACGCGCCGCCGGGCGCCGCTCC
>DATAVF010000103.1:0-19429 GCA_036267835.1 Caulobacteraceae bacterium
CGTCGCCGTCGGCCGCGCCGTCCTGCAAGACCCCAACTGGGCGAGGAAGGTCCACCAGGGCCGCACCGCCGAACTGATGAACTTCGAACGCTCAGCCATGGCGACGCTGTCCTGAAATCCTTCTTCCCTCGCGGGAGAAGGTGGCGCGAAGCGCCGGATGAGGGGGCGTTGCCGCGACCCTTATGTTCCTGTATTGTTCACGTATGGAGGAGATACCTTACCCTCTCGCGTTGAAGGTCTGGTAGATTTCGGTGGCGCCAGCGCCCCCTCATCCGTCGCCTGCGGCGACTCCTTCTCCCGCGAGGGGAGAAGGAGCGTTAGTCACGGCGCCGCGGGGCAGTAGTGCGCCGGGCCTGTTGGTGTAGAAGCCGCCCATGGCCGACCCCATTCACGGCGCCCTGGTGCTTTTTTCTGGCGGGCAGGATTCCAGCGTGTGCCTGGCTTGGGCGCTGGCGCGGTATAGCCGGGTCGAGACGGTGGGGTTTGACTATGGGCAGCGGCACGCGATCGAGCTGACCCAGCGCCAGGTGGTGCGCGAGAAGCTGGCGCAACGGTTTCCTGGCTGGGCGGTGCGGCTGGGCGGCGACCACATGCTCGACATCAAGGGCTTCGGCGCCATCGGCGATACGGCGCTGACCGCCGAGCGCGCCATCGAGATCACCGAGCGCGGGTTGCCCTCCACCTATGTGCCGGGTCGCAACCTGGTGTTCCTGACCTACGCCGCGGCGCTGGCAGACCGGCTGGCGCTGAAGGCGCTGGTCGGCGGCATGTGCGAGACCGACTTCTCCGGCTATCCGGACTGCCGGCGGCGCAGCATCGATGCAGTGGAAAGCATGCTCGAGCTCGGCATGGAGCGGGCCTTCCCGATCAAGACGCCGCTGATGAAGATCAGCAAGGCCGACACCTGGGCCATGGCCAAGGGGCTCGGCGGCGACGACCTGGTCGAACTGATCCGCACCGAGAGCCACACCTGCTACCTCGGCCGGCGCGACACCCTGCACGACTGGGGTTATGGCTGCGGCGCCTGCCCGGCGTGCGAGCTGCGCGCCAACGGCTGGAACGACTGGGTGCAGCAGGGGCGGCCGGCGCTGGCGGCCAATTCCGCGCAATGACCTACTCGGTGAAGGAGATCTTCCTCACCCTGCAGGGCGAGGGCGGCCAGGCCGGCCGCGCCGCGGTGTTCTGCCGCTTTGCCGGCTGCAATCTCTGGACCGGGCGCGAACAGGACCGGGCGAGCGCCGTCTGCCAGTTCTGCGACACCGACTTCGTCGGCGTGGATGGGCCGGGCGGCGGCAAGTTCGCCACCGCCGGGGCGCTGGCGGCCGCCGTGGCCGCGGCCTGGTCGGGGGCGTCGGAGCACCGGCTGGTGGTGCTGACCGGCGGCGAGCCGCTGCTGCAGGTGGACGAGCCACTGATCGCCGCACTGCACGCCGGAGGCTTCGCCATCGCCCTGGAGACCAACGGCACGATCGCCGCGCCGCCCGGCATCGACTGGGTCTGCGTCAGCCCCAAGGCCGACGCCGCGCTGGCCCAGACCCGTGGCCAGGAGCTGAAGCTGGTCTACCCGCAAGTGGGCGTCGATCCGGCCCGCTTCGAGCACCTGGCGTTCGAGCGTTTCGCCCTGCAGCCGATGGACGGGCCGGACCGCGAGGGCGCCACCCGCGCCGCGATCGCCTATTGCCTTGCCCACCCGCGCTGGCGTTTAAGCCTGCAGACGCACAAATACCTCGGCATCCCCTAGCGGGCCCGCCGACCCTCAGAAGCCCTCTCCCCGATGTCCGACCCCGTCTTCGAGATCACGAAGGCCGCCGCCTTCGATGCCGCCCACCGCCTGCCGCACGGCCCGGCAGACGGCCCCTACACCCGCCTGCACGGCCACTCGTTTCGGGTGGAAGCGACGGTGCGCGGCCCTGCGGCCCCGCCCGTCGGCTGGGTCGCCGACCTGGGCGCGCTCGACGCGTCCCTGCGCGCCATCGCCGCCAGCCTCGACCACGGCCTGCTCAACGATGTGCCGGGGCTGGAGAGCCCGACGCTGGAAGCGCTGTGCGTCTACTTCGCCGCCCGGCTGCAGGGCGATTTCCCCGGCCTCGCCCGCATCGTCGTCTCGCGCCCCAGCGTCGGCGAGAGCTGCGCGCTGGCGGTCGGGTGACAGCCGACTGGGAGGGCTCTCGAAATGGACGTGAAAGAACAGATCGATAGTTATATCGGCGAACAGCTTCCATCGAAGCGCGAGGAACTGCAAACATTGCATCAGATGATGCTCAGGATCGCACCGGGCTGCAAACTCTGGTATCTCGATGGAAGAAACGCCGACGGCAAGGTGGTTTCAAATCCGAATATCGGTTACGGATCTCTGTCGAAGATCTCTGCGGGCGGTGAGACGCGAGAATTCTACCAGACCGGATTGAGCGCAAACACATCCGGAATTTCCGTCTATATTATGGGCCTCGACAACAAGAAATACCTGATCGAGGCGTATGGCCAAAGGCTCGGAAAGGCCAAGATCACCGGGTATTGCGTCAAGTTCAGAAGCCTGAATGACATAGACCTCGACGTTATCGAGGAGATGGTCACCAATCACATGAGCGCTGGGTCAGCGCGCGGCTCGTAGACCGCGAAGTCGAAGCCGCGCCAACGAGGCGCCCGCCGCCGGCGGGTGCGGCGATCAACGAGCGAATCGGCGCGCATTCGGAGGGAACGATCCCATATTCGGGGAATGGATCTGGCGGAACACATAGCCCGTGCGCGCGCCGACGGCGCGATGGAAGGGATCGCAGTGGCTGTGGTCGCGGATGGGAGAATAGTTCAGGCGTTCTCGGGGCACACCGGCCGGGAGACGCACGCGCCAGTCAGCGAGCAGACTGTGTTCCCGGCGGCGTCGTTGAGTAAGCCGGTGTTCGCCTACCTCGTCCTCCAGCTGATCGATCAAGGCGTCCTGTCCCTCGACACGCGCCTCGCCGACATTGTCGACTACGCGCCGGGGGATGACTTGGCGGCCGGGATCACTGTCGCCCACGCCCTGAGCCACGCCACCAGGTTTCCGAACTGGCGCTCCTCGGAACTGCCGCTCAGGTCGTATTTCGAGCCCGGTGACCGTTTCAGCTATTCCGGCGAGGGATTCGTCTTCCTGCAGCGGGTCGTCGAGCGCCTGACCGGCGAACCGCTCGATGCGCTCGCGCGGCGCCTGGTGTTCGATCCGCTGGGAATGACCAGGTCGACGTTTGACCCGGCCCGGCGGTTCGACGGCCCGCGCACCGCGTTGGAAACAACCCCCATAGTCAGCGCCCGCGCCTCGGCCAACGCCGCCCACTCGCTACGGACGACCGCCCACGACTATGCGCGGTTTCTGCAGGCAGTCCTTTCAGGCGCCCGGCTGAAGCCGGCGACCAGCAAAGCCTGGATGGAAGCTCGCCAGTCTGTTCCCGCCAACTTCGTCAACACCTCCGACCCGCAAGGGGCGCACCAGCCTGACCCGGCGGTGGCTTGGGGCCTTGGATGGGGTCTGGAGACGGAAAGCCGCTGCTTTTTCCAATGGGGCGCCAATAACGGCTACGTCAGCTTCACGTTTGGCTCGCCCGCCGAGGATGGGGCGTTCGTCATGTTGACCACCGGGTTCACGGGTCTCGAATGCCTGGGCCCGTTGCTCGATGTGGTGTTGCCCGGGCCGCGGCCGTCGCTCGCCTGGATGGCCCGCCGGACATCCCTGGAGGGCTGAACTCTCGCCGCCGATGCCTGGCGCGTCGCGCCCCACGAAGACCCGTTCAGGTTGGCGATGCGAGGGCGTCCGTGATCCGATAGGCGCAGCGCCCCGCGCCGGCCAGCAAATGGGCGGTGCGTTCCACCTTCACGCCCTCGCCCAGCACTCGGCCGAACAGCGCCAGCTCCTCGCGGCAGAGGCCGGTGCAGAGGGTGGCGGCGGCGCAGACCGGGCAGTGGTGTTCGAGCAGCAGGAAGCCGGCCTCGTCCTCGCGCAGCTCGGCCATATAGCCTTCGCGCTCGCGGATCGCGGCGAGGGCCTCGAGCCGGCCGCGTAGATCGGCTCGGGCGTCCACTTCGGCGCCGTAGCTCGCAGCCTGCTCGGCGGTGCGCAGGGCCAGCAGCCGGTCGAGGCCCTCCTCGCCGAAGGCGGCGCGCATCTGGCGGATCAGGTCGACGGTGAGGCCGGCGTGGGCGTCGGCGAAGCGGCGGTCGCCGGCGGTCGTGGTGCGCCAGACCCGGGCCGGTCGGCCGCGCGCGGCCTTGCGGTCGGCCTCCTGCTGGGCGACCAGGCCCTCGCGCTCCAGCCCCTGCAGGTGCTGGCGCACCGCCATGGGGGTGAGGCCGAGCTGCGCCGCCAGCGCGTCGGCGGCCACAGGCCCCTCACGCTTCACCTGGGCGAGCACGGCGGCCCGGCCGGTCTGGGTGCGCGGAAGCGTGAACTCGGTCATCGGTTATTTTGTAAAGTTCTCCCTTGCCTAATTCAAGGTGCGGGTATTTCCTAAAGCTCTCGCTTTCGGAATAGGAGTGTCGCCATGCACCAATCCACCGGCGTCACCCGCCAGGACCTGCAGGCGCACGGCCGCAAGGTGGTGCGGCTGGGCGGCAAGCAGGTGCTGCTGATCGCGGCGGAGGGCGCCGTCCACGCCATCGCCAACCGCTGCCCGCACGAGGGCTATCCGCTCAGCGAAGGCACCCTCGGCCCCGGCTGCGTGCTCACCTGCGACTGGCATAACTGGAAGTTCGACCTGGGCAGCGGCGCTGCGTTGATGGGGCGCGATCCTGTGCGGACCTATCCGGTGCGCCTGGAGGGCGAGGTGATCCTGGTCGACCTCACCGACCCGCCGGCCGATGCGCAGCGCGACCGCGCGCTGGCCGGCCTCGGCGCGGCCCTCGCCGACAACGACCGCACCCGCATGGCCCGCGAGGTGGCGCGGCTGGAGCGCGCCGGCTTCGACGGACGCCTGGGCCTCGCCCACGCGCTGGCGGTCCGGGGCGAGCGGCTCGAAGGCGGCATGACCCACGCCCACGCCGCGGCCGCCGACTGGCTGGCGCTCAGCGCCCGCGCGCCGAATGCGGACCTGCGGCTGGCCGCCCTGCTGGAGCCGCTCGGTCACCTGGCCTGGGACACCCTGGGCGCCGGCCGCTACCCCTATCCCGAGAGCGTCGCTGCGTGGGACGCGGCGGCGTTCGCCGCGGCGATGGAGCGCGAGGACGAGGCGGCGGCGCAGGCGCTGGTCCGCGGCGCGCTCGCCGACGGGCTCACCTACCCCGACCTGCGTCCCGCGCTGGCCGAGGCCGCCCTCGCCCACTACGCCGACTTCGGCCACAGCGCGATCTATGTCCTGAAGGCCGGCCAGCTGATCGAGGCGCTCGGGCCCGAGGTAGCCGCGCCGATGCTGCAGGCGCTGGTGCGCCAGTTGGTCTACGCTCGCCGCGAGGACCGGCTGCCCGAGTTCCGCAGTTACGCCGGCGCGCTGGCGAAATGGGGCAAGGGCGCGGCGCCGGCGACCGCGGACGCCTTCGCCGGCTGCTCGGTGGCGCAGGCGCTGAAGCGCACGCTTGCCTCATCAGGCCGCTCGGTCCCCGAGCTCTACGACGCCCTGCTGGGCGCGGCGGCCTGGACCCTGCTGCACTTCGACCTTGCGTACGACACCGCGGCCGGCCGGGTGATCGCGGACAACGTCAACTGGCTCGACTTCACCCACGCCCTGACCTTCGCCAACGCCGCGCGTCATCTCTGCCGCGACCGCCCCGACCTCTGGCCCCGCGCCCTGCTGCAACTCGCCCTCTTCATCGGCCGCAACCGCGCTTACGTGAGCGCCGGGCAGGATGTCTCGGCCTGGGCCGTCGCCGACCCCGCCGCCTTTGTCGCCGAGGAGATGACGAAGCTCTACGACCACGGCGTGGCCGAGCCGATCATCGCCTGCCACCGGCTGAAGGTGCTGTTCGCGCTCGAAGACGAACTCGCCGCCGCCCCGGATGCGCCCTGGGCCGCAACGCTCAGCGCCGCCGTGAACCGCTACCTCAACACCCCGCCCAAGCGCCACCACGGCCTGCGGCTGGCGCGCCAGGCCCGGGCGTTCATCGCGAAGGAAGGTTGAGGCGGCGAAGCCAAGAAAGAACAGCGACACCAAGCTCACCAAGAGCACGAAGGACACCCAGGTCAGGCGCGCGGCATCGACGAGTCGCCATCCCTTGGTGAACTTGGCTTCCTTGGTGAGCTTGGTGTCGCTGTTCGTTTTTGGCTTCGCCGCCAATCACCTGATCGCCGGTGTTTGATCCCGGCTCAGCGCCAGAAACGCCTCCGCGACCTTCCGAGCCGCGGCTTCGGGCAGCGGCAAGATCGGGCGGGGCGGCTGGGCGTCGGTGATGCCCAATGCATTCGCGGCGGCGTACATAACCCTGAGGCCGGTGAACTCGACGAAGAGCGCCCAGATCGGGGCGAGGCGCGCGTTCAGCCGGCGCGCCTCGGCCGCGTCACCGGCTTGCGCGGCGCGGACGATGGCCAGCAAGGGCGCTGGCATAAGGCCGCCCAGCACGCTGTGCCAGACATCGCCGCCGGCGATCATCGCCTCGGTCGCATTCACGTCACCGGAGTAGCCGACCGAGAAGCCGGCCGGGACACGCGCCCTGAGCGCCGCGAGGTGCGCAGCCACCTCAGCGGCCGGCGGTGCGCCGTTCTTCACCCCGACGACCCCCGGCACGGCGCTGAGCCGCGCCATCAGCTCCAGGCTGAAGCTGAAGTGGGTGGTCCCGGGGTTGTTGTAGATGCAGATCGGCAGGCCGCTCTCGCCGGCCACCGTCTGGAAGTGGACGAACACCTCTTCGTCGAGCAGCGGCGTGTAGGAGACCGGCGCCAGCAGGCCGGCGACGGCGCCCGCCGCCTTGGCGTCCTTCGCCAGCGCCACCGCCTCGTCGGTGCGCAGCGCGCCAACGCCGGCCATGACTGGCACAGCGCCGCCAGCCTCGTCGACCGCCGCCTCGATGGCGCGGCGCCGCTCGGCGCGGCTCAGGAACGGGTAGGTCCCGGTCGAGCCCAGGAGGCCGATCCCGTCGACCCGGGCGTCCGCAAGCCGGCGCACCAGCCGGCGCAGGGCGGCGGCGTCGACGCGGCCGTCGGCGTCGGCCGGGGTGATCGGGAAGGCGGCGAGGCCGGTGAAGAGGGACATGGCGGGCTCCAGTGCGGGGCCGCCCTATAGCCGCTGGGGCGGACCTAGTCGAAGTTGGTCGGCGGCTTGTCGGTTTTGCGGCGGCGCGGGCCGGGGTTGCTCGGATCGTCGCGCTGGCGTCGTCGGTCGGGGCCGAAATAGCCGTCCGTGCGCACGAACGGGCGCGGATGGTCGACCACCCGCGACAGCCGCTCGATCACGCCGCGCGCGGTGACCGGCTTGGAGAGGAACTCGTTGACGCCGACGTCGCGCGCCTCGGCGACGCGCTTCATCGTCGAGTGGCCGGTAACCATGATCACCGGGATCATCGGATTGCCGCTGTCTCTCGAGTTGCGCAGCAGGCGCACGAAATCGATGCCGTCCAGCGGTTGCATCGAAAGATCGGTCATGACGATGTCGATCGGATGCGTTCGCAGCATCTCCAGCGCCTCGGCGCCGTCGGCCGCCTCGAACACCTCCCTCACCCCGATGGCGCGCAGGATCTCGGTCAACAGCACCCGCATGTGGTGGTTGTCGTCGACGATGAGGATTTTCAGGAGGTCAAACCGCAAACGCCAAATCCCTCGCGGCTCCGGCGCCAGCGGCGCCGCTGTTGAAACTTCCAAAACTACAGCTGTTTGCGCGGACGCCGCCGCCAGTGAAATTCCGGCGACCGCGCCCAAAAGCGGGCCTCTATTGTGTCGATATCGTGGCGTCAATCCCGCCGACAGGGGCCTAAACGCCGCAGGCGGATCAGCTGCGCGCGGGCGTCTCGCCGGGCCGGAACGCGCCGCCGCCGGTCTGGGCGCGATGCCGCAGGAAGGCGTCGGCAAGCACGCAGGCGGTCATCGCCTCGACGGTCGGGCCGGCCCGCAGGCCCACGCACGGGTCGTGGCGGCCCTTGGTGCGCACCTCGACCGCCTCGCCGGTCTCGGTGATCGAGAGACGCGGGATCAGGATCGACGAGGTGGGCTTGAAGGCAACGCGTGCGGTCACCGGCTGGCCGGTGGAAATACCGCCGAGAATGCCGCCGGCGTGGTTGGTCAGGAACGCCGGGCCGTCGTTGCCCGTCACCATCTCGTCCGAGTTTTCCTCTCCCGACAGGGCCGCCGACGCGAAGCCCGCGCCGATCTCGACCCCTTTGGCGGCGTTGATCGACATCAGCGCCCCAGCGAGCTCGGCGTCGAGCTTGCCATAGATCGGCGCGCCCCAGCCGGGCGGCACCCCGATCGCCTCGACCGCGAGGATGGCCCCGATCGACGAGCCGGCCTTGCGCACCGCCTCCAGACGCTGGGTCCACACCGGCACCTTGGCGGCGTCCGGGCACCAGAACTCGTTCTTGTCGACCTCGTCCCAGTCCCAGCGCGCGAGGTCGACCGGGTCGTCGCCGACCTGCACCAGCGCGGCGCGCACCACGATCCCATCGCCGAGGATCTTGCGGGCGATGGCCCCGGCCGCCACCCGGCCCACGGTTTCCCGGTAGGACTGCCGCCCGCCGCCGCGATAGTCGCGCACCCCGTACTTGGCGAAATAGGTGTAGTCGGCGTGCCCGGGCCGGAACCGGTCGACGATCTCGGAATAGTCGTGCGAGCGCTGGTCGACATTCTCGATGATCATCGAGATTGGCGTGCCGGTGGTGACCTGCTGGCCGGTGCGGCGGTCCTGGAACACGCCCGAAAGGATGCGCACGGCGTCCGTCTCCTTACGCTGGCTGACGAACTTTCCCTGCCCCGGCCGCCGGCGCTCCATCCACACCTGCACATCGGCCTCGGTGAGCGGGATGCCGGGCGGGCACCCGTCCACCACGCACCCGAGCGCCGGCCCATGGCTCTCGCCCCAGGTGGTGACGCGGAACAGGTGGCCGAAGGTGTTGTGCGACATGGCGGGGGGTTCTAACCGAAGCGGGCGACGGCACAAACTCAGCCGCTGAAGTTGAGCGGCGGCTTGGCTTTGCGGCGGGCGGCGAGCAGCCGGCGGTGCGCCCACCAGCTCCACAGGCTGAGCGCCGCGACGACGGCCACGATGAACAGGATTTCCAGCAGCGCCGCGCCCCTGGCCTTCCAGTCGCCGAAGAGCAAGGCGCCGAGGATGGCGATGGCGCCGAGGCCATAGCGAGCCGGGCTGTCGAGGAAACGGTAGAGCTGCGTGCGCCAGTTGGCCATCCGGCCAGACTACGCCCGCGAGCTTATGCCGCCCAGGCCGCCGCGAAACGGCGCAATTGCGCCCGGGCCGGGCCCTCCGGCGCGCCGCTGTCGGGCACCAGGCGGATGAAGAGGCTTCCCTGCGGATGGCCGGCCTGCGCCGGCAGCCCCTGGCCCTCGAGGCGGATCAGGCGGCGCTCGGCGATCTTGCGGCTGATCCACAGCACCTTGGGACCGAGCGGGGTCTCGACGTTGGCGCGGCCGCCGGCTTCCAGCACGAAGGCCGCGACCTCAGCGGTGACCCAGAGATCCGAGCCGCGCAGCTGCACTTCGCCATCGCCGCGGACCCGGACCTGGGCGGGCTCGCCGGCCACGTTGACCGTCTCGCCGTGGCGCGCACCGGGGCCGATGCGGGCGGTGACGCGCTGGCCGCTGGAAAGCACCGCCTCGGCCTCGCCGCCGCGCAGGGCGACCAGCGGCGAGACTTCCACGAACGGGGTCAGCACCGGCGAGGTGTGTGAGGTGTGCGTGGGCGGCGCGAACGTGGTGGGCAAACGCGCTTCGGCCTGCATCACCCGGTAGGCGGCGAGGATCTGGCGGAAGGCGTCGGCGTCGCCGCCGGGGCGGTCGGGGTGCGCGATCTTGGCTGCCGCGCGGAAGGCGGCGATCACATCCTCGGAGGTCGCGAAGAGGCTGAGCCCCAGGAGGGCCCTCGCCTCGGCGACCGTGGGTCTGGCAGCGGACATCGGGGCCGAGATTTGCCGCGTTAAGCTCAACGTCGGGTTAAAACTCGAAGCGGGGCGAAGAGTTCGGCTATAGCGAGCGCGATGCCCAGCAAGCCCGTCATTCCCGCCTCGCCCAGCGAAGCCGACTACCTGGCCAACGTCGCCGCCGCCGAGCCGCTGGCGCCGATCTCTGATCGCGACCCGATCGCCCTCTTCGCCAAATGGCTGGAGGAAGCCGGCAAGGCCGAGCCCAACGATCCCAACGCCATGACCCTGGCCACGGTGGACGCCGAGGGCATGCCCGATGCGCGGATGGTGCTGCTGAAGGGCGTCGACGACGCCGGCTTCACCTTCTTCACTAACTTCGAAAGCGCCAAGGGCCGCGAGCTGGCGGCCAATCCGAGGGCGGCGCTGGTGTTCCACTGGAAGTCGCTGCGTCGGCAGGTGCGGGTGCGTGGGCTGATCGCGCCGGTCAGCGAGGCGGAGGCGGACGCCTATCACGCCAGCCGCGCCCGTTCGTCGCAGATCGGGGCCTGGGCCTCCGACCAGTCGCGCGAGCTGCCCGACCGGCTGGCGCTGGAGCGGCGCATCGCCGAGTACGGGCTGAAGTTCGGCGTTGGGCCTGTGCCGCGTCCGCCGCACTGGTCCGGCTACCGGCTGACGCCGCGCAGCATCGAGTTCTGGCGCGACCGGCGCTTTCGCCTGCACGAGCGCCTGCAGTTCGACCGCCAGGGCGCGGACTGGACCGTGCGGCGGCTCTATCCGTGACCGAGACGGCGGCCGACTGGCTCGCGGGCCGGTCCGAGCGGGTGATCGAGACTTCCTGCGCCCGGGTCTTCCTGCGCGGCGAGGTGGCGCTGAAGGTGAAGAAGCCGGTCGACTACGGCTTCCTGGATTTCAGCACCCTGGAGAAGCGCCGCTGGGCCACCCATCGCGAGCTGGCGTTCAACCAGGCGACCGCGCCGGACATCTACCGGTCGGTGCGGCGGGTGACGCGCGGGGCCGGCGGCGAGCTGGCGCTGGATGGCGTGGGCGAGGTGGTCGACTACGCCCTGGAGATGCGGGCCTTCGACCCTGACGCGGTGCTGTCCAACCATCCGGAAAGCGTGGACGGCGACCTGGCCGAGGCGATGGGCCGGGCGATCGCGCGCTTCCATGCCGGCGCCGAGGTGCGGTCCGAGGGCGGTGGGACCAGGGCGCTCGGCTTCACCATCCGCACCAACGCCGAGCACCTGCGGGCGATGAGCGGCGAGCTGGGCGCAGCGGCGGTGGAGCAGGTGGCCACGGCCACAGACGCGGCCTTCGCGGCCGCCACCCCGCTGCTGGAGCTTCGCCGCGCCGAGGGGTTCGGGCGGCGCTGCCACGGCGACCTGCACCTCGGCAATATCCTGCTGGAGGACGGCCGGCCGGTGCTGTTCGACTGCATCGAGTTCAACGACCTGCTGTCGGAGATCGACGTCCTCTACGACTTCTCTTTCCTGGCCATGGATCTCTGGTTCCGGGGCCGCCGGGAGGCCGCCAACCGCGCCTTCAACGCCTACCTCGACGAGGCGGCGCGCAGCTTCCCGGCCTCGATGTGGGACGGGCTCGCCGCCTTCCCGCTGATGCTGTCGGCACGGGCCAGCGTGCGCACTCACGTCACCGCGATGCAGGGCGAAGCCGAGACCGGGCGCGCCTATCTGGCCGCTGCGGCGGCCCACCTCGCCACGCCGCCGCCCACCCTGACCGCGGTCGGCGGACTCTCCGGCACGGGCAAGACCACCCTCGCCCGCAAGATCGCGCCGGCGCTGGGCGGCGCGCCCGGCGCCGTGATCCTGCGCACCGACGAGATCCGCAAGCGCCTCGCCGGCGTCGGCCCGCTCGATCAGCTGGGGCCGGAGGCCTACACGCCGCAAATGCGCCAGCAGGCCTACGACGTGATGTTCGCCCTCGCCGCTCGCGTGCTCAAGGCCGGCCGCTCGGTGGTGCTGGACGCTGTGTTCCAGCGGCCGGAGGAGCGCAATCCGGCCGCCGGGCTGGCCCTGGAGCTCTCCGTCCCGTTCCGCGGCGTCTGGCTGGAGGGACCGTCGGCGGAGCTGCGCCAGCGCCTCGCCGCGCGCACCGGCGATGCGTCCGACGCCGGCGCTGCGGCGCTCGACGATCAGCTCGCCCGCGATACCGGGGCCATCGCCTGGCAGCGCTTCGACGCGCGCGACCTCGACGCCGCGGCGGCAGCCATCACCGCGTAATAATTGACGAACCCGGCTCTGGTGCGCACATGCTGGAGCGAAAACACCAACCATCACCGGAGGAACGGCCATGCAGGGCCTGATGCAGGACTGGCCGCTGACGCTGGACAAGATTCTCGACCACGCCGCCACCTGGCACGGCCAGCGCGAGATCGTCAGCCGCTCGGTCGAAGGGCCGATCGTGCGCACCAACTATGCCGACGTGCGCCGCCGCGCCAAGCGCTTCTCCAATGCGCTGAAGCAGCTCGGCGTGAAGCAGGGCGACCGGGTCGCGACCCTGGCCTGGAACTCCGCTCGCCACATCGAGGCCTGGTACGCCATCATGGGCATCGGCGCGGTCTGCCACACGCTGAACCCGCGGCTCTTCCCCGACCAGCTCTGCTACATCATGAGCCACGCCGAGGATAAGGTCCTCATCACCGACCTCACCTTCCTGCCGACCATCATCGAGCGGCGCGCCGACATGCACACGGTGCAGCAGGTGATCGTGTTGACCGACGAGGGCCACATGGCCAGCGTCGGACTGGATGGGGCGCTCTGCTACGAGACCCTGGTCGAGGAGAATTCCGACGACTGCGCCTGGGGCGGCTTCGACGAGAACACCGCGGCGGGGCTCTGCTATACCTCCGGCACGACCGGCAATCCGAAGGGGGTGCTCTACTCGCACCGCACCAACTTCCTGCACACGCTGGTGACCCTGCAGGCCGACGTGATGGGCCTTTCCGGCCGCGACGTGGTGCTGCCGATCGTGCCGATGTTCCACGCCAACGCCTGGGGCCTCGCCTTCTCCTGCGCCGCCGTCGGCTGCAAGGTGGTGATGCCAGGGCAGAAGCTCGACGGCGCCTCGGTGCACGAACTGATCGAGACCGAGGGCGTCACCTTCTCCGCTGCCGTGCCGACCGTCTGGCAGATGCTGCTGCAGCACCTGCGCGCCACCGGCGGCAAGCTGGGGGCGCTGAAGCGGGTGGTGATCGGCGGCTCGGCGGTGCCGGAATCGCTGGTCCGCGCCTTCCGCGACGACTACGGCGTCGACGTCACCCACGCCTGGGGCATGACTGAAACCTCGCCCTTGGGCACCCTCTCGGTGCCGACGCCCGAGGTAGCGGCGATGAGCGCCGAGGACCAGCTGCGCTATAAGCTGAAGCAGGGCCGCCCGCCGGCCGGCGTCGAGCTGAAGCTCACCGACGATGCGGGCAAGCGGCTGCCGTGGGACGGGACCACCTTCGGCCGGCTGAAGGTCAAGGGCGCCTTCATCGCCCGCCAGTACTTCAAGGGCGAGGGCGGCGACATCCTCGACGAGGAAGGCTTCTTCGATACCGGCGACGTTGCCACTATCGACGAGCTTGGCTACATGCAGATCACCGACCGCGCCAAGGACGTGATCAAGTCTGGCGGCGAGTGGATCAGCACCATCGAGATCGAGAACCTGGCGGCGGGCCATCCGAAGGCGCTGATGGCCGCGGTGATCGGCGTCGCGCACCCGAAGTGGGACGAGCGGCCGCTACTGCTGGTCAAGCTGCGCGACGGCGAAACCGCCACCCGCGAGGAATTCCTCAGCTACCTCGACGGCAAGATCGCCCGCTGGTGGATGCCCGACGATGTCGTGTTCGTGGACGACATCCCGCTCGGCGCGACCGGCAAGATCGACAAGAAGCTGATCCGGCAACGGATGGCGGACTACGTCCTGCCGACCGCGAAGGCGGCGGTGGCCTAGGGACGATCGTGTTCTCAAGTATCACCCTCCCCGCTCTCCCCGGGCTAAGGCATGCACACATCTCATTGAGCAGGCGGCTTTCGTCCCTTCTCCCCTCGCGGGAGAAGGTGTCGCCGTAGGCGACGGATGAGGGACTGCGCGATGAATGCCGAATAATCTCAGAGACTTACCGGAGAGTCCGTGCGGCCCCTCATCCGGCGGTCTCCGACCGCCACCTTCTCCCGCGAGGGGAGAAGGACATCGAGTGCAGATGCCATAACTCTTTGATTTTACGAAATTTCTCTCGATGTGCGCACGCCTTTGTCTCGGGGAGAGGTGGCCGAGCGCGGCGAGGTCGGTGAGAGGCGCTCGGCGCGGCAGCGACGAGCACGCGCAGCGTAATCTGGCGTCTGCGACGCCAGCGCGCCGGCAAGCCGACGCGCCCCTCACCCGTCCTTCCGCTGCGCAGCCCGCCGACCTCTCCCCGCAAGCGGGGAGAGGGATAACATAGGCGGAACCGAGCTTAGAGACCGGCGTTTTCTGAGCATCGCCAGCAATTCGAGCCGGCTTGCCCGCGAACTAGCGGGGCTTTGAAGCTTTGTCTGCGAGGATCGCAACATGACTATCAAGTTATCGCGGGGGATTCTCTTAGGTTCCGTGGCCGCGATGGCCGCTGCATTCGGCCTGGCCGCCGCGGCGCAGGATTACAACGGTGGTGACTATGGCAAGGCCTCGTACGGCGGCGGCATGCCAGCCTCGGCCGGCGACTACGCCTACGACACCTCGGCCACGGTCGGCGGGGTCACGGTCATGGCCCCGCGCCGGGTGGAGCACACCGCAACCGGCGCCGAAGTGGTGATCACCTCGGCTTCGCGGGTGGTCGACACCAGCGACCTGGACCTCTCGACCTTCGCCGGCATGCATGAGCTGCACAGCCGGGTCGTCGCCGCAGCGGCCGACGCCTGCAACGACCTCGACAACCAGACCACCATGGGTCTCTACCCGCTGGACGGCAACGACGCCGACTGCGAACACCGGGCGGTCGACGACGCCATGGCGCAGGTGAGCGCGCCCTACTAGGCGGGCCGGTACGCCGCGCCCAGCTCGGCCGCGCCGTCGGTGACGGCGCGGCCGGTGCGCACCAGTTCGATCATGTGGGCGTGCACCGAGCGGGCGGCGGCCGGATAGAGCCGGGTGTCCACGCCCACGTACATCTTCGGCACCATCTCCACGATCTTGGTCTCGCCAGCCTGCAGCTGGGCGAGGATCTGCCGTTCGCGGTCCAGGCGGTGGGCGCGGTAGGCGTCGATGAACGGGCCCGGCGCGGTGATCGGCGGGCCGTGCGTGGGCCAGAGCGTGGTGAAGTTCCGCGCCTTGATCAGATCGAGGCTGGCCAGGTAGTCGGCCATGTTGCCGTCCGGCGGCGTCACCACGGTGGTCGACCAGCCCATGATGTGGTCGCCGCTGAAGAGGGCGTTCTCCTCCTTCAGCGCGTAGCAGATGTGGTTGGAGGTGTGGCCGGGCGTCGGGATCGCTTCCATGGTCCAGCCATTGCCTTCGATGGTCGCGCCGTCGCAGACCGGTACGTCGGGACGGAAGTTGTCGGCCCCCGCTTCCGTGCGCACGCCGTCATCGACCGCCACGCTCTTCACCGCGCAGCCGTAGATCACCGCGCCGGTCTTGGCGGCCAGCGGGCGGGCCAGCGGCGAGTGGTCCATGTGATGGTGGGTGATCAGGATGTGGGTGATCGGCTCGCCCCAGGTGGCGTCGAGGATGGCCCGCAGGTGGGCGTCGTCGTCCGGCCCGGGGTCGATCACCGCCAGGCCCTCGCCCTTGCCGATGATGTAGGTGCCGGTGCCCTTGAAGGTGAAGGGTCCTGGGTTGTTGCAGATCACCCGGCGGATCAGCGGCGTCAGCTTGTCGACCTTGCCGTACTCGAATTCCATGTCGCGGACGTAGGGGATCATGGGGCTCAGACTCCGAGCACGGGGGCGAGATCGTAGCCGGCGCCGGCCGCCAGCCTGGCGAGTTCGGCGCGGTCGCGCCCGCCGGCTGCCTCGCCCAGCGCCCAGGCGGTGATCGAGCGGGTGCCCGAGCGGCAGAAGGCCAGCACCGGCCCCTTGGCGCCTGCCACCGCGGCGGCCTGCGCCTTCGCCTGCTCCGGCGTCGCGCGGCCGACCACCGGGATGTGCAGATAGTCGGCGCCGGCGGCGCGCGCCGCGGCCTCGACCTCGGCGCTCGTCGGCTGGCCGGGCTCCTCGCCATCGGGGCGGTTGTTGATGATCAGCACGACGCCCGAGGCCGCGGCCTCGCGGGCCTGCTCGGGGGTTATCTGGGGGCTGACCTGCAATGCGTCGGTCACCTTGCGAAACTGAGGCATCTGATCCTTTCGGCGCCTTGGCCCTGGCCCTTCGTTGACATCATCGGGGCTGGGTGGGACGTACGCAAGGCATGCTGCGTTTCCTCTTCCGCCGACTGATCGTGGCCATCCCCACACTGTTCGTCGTGATCACCGCCGCCTTCTTCATGATGCGCGCGGCGCCCGGCAGCCCGTTCAGCGGCGACCGCAAGCTGCCGCCGGAGATCGAGAAGAACATCGAGGCCAAGTACGGCATGGATCAGCCACTGCTGGTGCAATACGGCAGCTACCTCTCCGGCGTGCTGCACGGCGACTTCGGGCCCTCGCTGAAGTACCGCGACAAGAGCGTCCTGGAGATCATCAAGGAGAACTATCCGGTCAGCCTGACCATCGGGCTCTCGGCCTTCACCATCGCGGTGTTCTTCGGGGTGAGTCTGGGCGTGATCGCCGCGTTGCGACAGAACGGGCCGGCCGACTACACCACCATGGCCATCGCCATATTGGGCATATGCATTCCCAGCTTCGTCACCGCGCCGCTGCTGCAGCTGGTGCTGGGGAGCAAGCTCGGGTGGTTGCCCATCGCCAGCTGGAGCGGCGGGGCCTTGCCCAACCTGGTGATGCCGGTGACCGTGCTGGCACTGCCGCAGATCGCCATCATCTCGCGGCTGACCCGCGCCGGCATGATCGAGGCGCTGCGCTCCAACTATGTACGCACCGCCAAGGCCAAGGGCCTGCCGGAGTTCACCATCGTGGTGAAACACGCGATCCGCGCCGCCATCCTGCCGCTGGTCAGCTACCTGGGGCCGGCGTTCGCGGGCCTGCTCACCGGCTCGCTGGTGGTGGAGCGCATCTTCGGCCTGCCGGGCCTCGGCAAGTTCTTCGTCACCAGCGCGCTGCAGCGCGACTACACGGTGGTGATGGGCATGGTGATCTTTTTCGCCACCCTGATCCTCATCCTCAACCTGCTGGCCGACGTGCTCTACGCCGTGCTCGACCCCCGGGTGCGCCTCGGATGACCGCCACCCTCCTGCCCGGCGCCTCGCGCAACGCCGCCCTGCTCGAGCGAGCCGTGAAGGGCCGCAGCCTGTGGGACGACGCGCGCCGGCGACTGCTGCGCAACCGCGCCGCCATGGCCAGCGTGATCATCCTGGGCGTGCTGGTGCTCTGCGCCCTGATCGGGCCGCTGCTGGTCCCCTACACCTACGACCAGATCAACAAGAACGACGTCTGGCAGGGACCGCTGACCGGCGCGCACCTGCTGGGCGCCGATTCGCTGGGCCGCGACCTGCTGGCGCGGCTCTTCACCGGCCTCGGGGTCTCGCTGGCCATAGGCGCGGTGGCGACGACCGTCTCGCTGGTGATCGGCGTCGCCTGGGGCGCCACGGCCGGCTACCTCGGCGGGGTGGTGGACGAGGTGATGATGCGCATCGTCGACGTGCTCTATTCGCTGCCCTACATCTTCTTCGTCATCCTGCTGATGGTGACCTTCGGCTCCAACTTCATCCTGCTCTTCATCGCCATCGGCGCGGTGGAGTGGCTGACCATGGCGCGGATCGTGCGCGGCCAGACGCTGTCGCTGAAGCAGAAAGAGTTCATCGAGGCCGCCCGCGCCGCGGGGCTGACGCGCTTCGACATCATCCGCCGCCACATCGTGCCCAACCTGCTGGGCCCGGTGGTGGTCTACGTGACCCTGACCATCCCCGGCGTGATCCTGGCCGAGAGCTTCCTCTCGTTCCTGGGCCTGGGGGTGCAGCCGCCGATCGCCTCGCTCGGCACCCTGATCAACAACGGCGCCCAGGACATGGAGTTGGCGCCCTGGCTGCTGATCTTCCCGTCGCTGACCATGGTGGTGACGCTGATGTGCTTCAACTTCATCGGCGACGGCCTCAGGGACGCCATCGATCCGAAGGACCGCTAGCGGTCGGCCTCAATTGTCGCGGTGCGCCCGGACGCCCGCCTGTTTGTCGACGCTGAGCATGAAGCTGCCCAGCGAAGCGCGCCGGATCACGACCAGAGAGCCCGCGTGCGGCTCCGGATAGATCTGCCCGTCGTCGATCTGGCGCCAGATCTCGCCGCCCTCCATCACGAATATCCACTTGCCATCCGCATCCTGCCGCGCCGACGAGAGCGTCTCCTGCACGTCGTCAAGCGGCTTTCCATTGTCGAGCAGCGACAGCGAGGGCAGCCTGAGACCGAAGGCCTGGCGGCGGACCGCCGTGCGCTGCTGGCGGTCGAGGCTCACGAGATCGCCGTTGGTCACCGCCGTCGCCATCGTCGCCACGGCCGCGTCGAAGCAGGCGAGACGCTGGGTGTCGTCGGCGATCTTGCGGCAATCGACGACCGCCTGCACCGCCGCCGGCGCGCGCTCCGCCACCGGATCAGCCGCACCCGCCACGCCCGCGGCCGCGATCAACCCAAGTGATGCGGCGACCAATACAGACGTTCGCATCCTCGACACCTTTCCACCACCCTCGCTCTCGGCCGGTCCTCTTCGAATCGAACCCTGACGTCCGGCGCAACCATGGGATCGTCACCCGATCCGCGCGTTGACGGCAAGAATTGATCGCGATGCCCGGAAGCACCGCCTCGTTGGCCCACATGCGGCCCACATCGCGCACTCTGTGACCTGAATGTAACAGCTACGTCTGCACAGGATTACATATTCGCAATCCTCGTTGACCCACCGTTCAAGCGAGACCAACACTGCGGGTCAACCGGGGGGAGCTTTTGCCCGGGACAACCTGCAACTCGTAAGTCGAGGCCGCCCGTAAAATCTGGGCGCCCGCGTGCGGAGGATTTTGTCTTGAAGAGAACGACTATTCGCAAGGGCCTGCTTGCGTCGTCGATGATCAGCGGGATCGCGCTGGTCATCGTCCCGGCTGCCTACGCCGGCGACGCCAGCACCGCCATGTCAACGGCTGGGGGTGTCGGCGCGCCGATGCCGATCACCGCGGCCGCCGACGCGACGGCCACTACGACGTCCACCAGCCCCTCAACGGTCGGCGAACTGGTGGTCACCGGCTCGCGGATTCCGCAGCCGAACCTGACCAGCGTCTCGCCGGTCACCTCGGTCACCAACATCGAGCTGAAGCAACAGGGCGTGGTGCGGGTCGAGGACCTGCTCAACAACCTGCCCCAGATTGCCGCCGAACAGGG
>DATAVF010000104.1:0-10819 GCA_036267835.1 Caulobacteraceae bacterium
GCCGCTGGCGCGCCGGTCTTCGTGGATCGGCATCGCGCTGGTCATCCACTGCTGGGCAGCGATCGGGCTCTGCTGGGCGCTGGTGATCGCCGCCGTCCACTATTTCGGCCCGCTCGGCCTGCTGACGCTTGTCGTCTCCACGCCGATCATCGGCGGCCGCCAGCTCGGCCTCGGCATCCTGCAGCACGACGCCGCCCACGGCGCGCTGCACCCGGACCCGAAGGTCGGCGACTTCATCTCCGACGTCCTGTGCGTCTCCGGCGTCGAGCGGTATCGCAAGTACCACCTGCAACATCACAAGTTCGCCCAGCAGGCGGAGGACCCGGACCTCGGCCTCTCCGCGCCTTTTCCGATCACCCCGGTGTCGCTGCGCCGCAAGATCGTGCGCGACCTGACCGGCCAGACCTGGTTCAAGCAGCGCTTCGGCGACTTCGGCAAGAAGCTGGCGGCGCGCAAGGCCGGCGAACCTGTGCTGCCGATCGTCGGCCAGGAGATCGCCAAGCAGCGCCGCTGGCTGCTGGTCAACGGGGCGGTGATCCTGGTCTCCAGCCTCCTCGGCTACTGGTGGGCCTGGTTCGCGCTCTGGCTGCTGCCCAAGGCCACTTGGCAGATGATGATCACCCGCTTCCGCAACATCGCCGAGCACGCGCTGGTGGCCAAGAACGAGCCCGACCCGCTGCGCCACGCCCGCTCTACGCATGCGAACTGGCTCGAGCGCATCATAATCGCGCCCTACTACGTGAACTACCACTGCGAGCATCACATGTTCATGCATGTTCCCTGCTGGAACCTGCCCCGCGTGCAGCGCCTGCTGCGGGAAAAGGCCGTGCTGGATGGGATGCTGGCAGCGCCGGGGTACTGGACGGTGCTGAAGGCGGCGGCCTCTAAGCCCGTGGCTGCGGAACTCGCAACGGCGCCGGCGGCTTCGAACTGAGGACAATCCCCTCGAGTAACCCTCGCCCCGCGCAGCGGGGAGAGGTGGCCGGCCGGCGCTGCGCCAGCAGCGCAGGGCGGTCGGTGAGGGGCGCTCGGCGCGTCAGCGTCGAGCACGCGAAGCGTGGTCTCTTCCTTGGCGTCCGCGACGCCAGCGCGTCGGCGAAGCCGACACGCGCCCTTCACCCGTCCGACTGCTGCGCAGCCGGCCGACCTCTCCCCGCAAGCGGGGCGAGGGATACTCAGGTCCCGGCGTGATCAGGTCCGAGTTGACTGACCGCCGCGCCTTCATCCTCGCCAATACCCGCCTGCAGGCCCCGCCGCATACGCCGGAGCTGAAGCTGCACCTTGCCGACGAGGTGACGCCGATCTGGCGGATGACCGAGGAGGAGCTGGGCGAGATCGGCCTGCCGCCGCCGTTCTGGGCCTTTGCCTGGGCCGGCGGGCAGGCGCTGGCGCGCTACCTGCTCGACCATCCGCACGAGGTGGCCGGCAAGCGGGTGGTCGACTTCGCCACCGGCTCGGGGATTGTCGCCATCGCCGCGCGGCTGGCCGGCGCGGCCGAGGTGCTGGGCGCCGACATCGACAGCTTCTGCGCCGCCGCCGTCGCGCTGAACGCGGTCGCGAACGGCGTCGCCATCGACTTCACCGACGCCAACCTGCTTGAGGCGCCCGCTCCCGCCGCCGACCTGATCCTGGCCGCGGACGTCTTCTACGAGCAACCCTTCGCGGGCCAGGTGACAGCCTGGCTGATGGCGGCGCGCGCCGCCGGCTCCCGGGTGCTGATCGGCGATCCGCGCCGCAGCTACTTCCCCAAGGCCGAACTCACCCAGCTGGCCGAATACCGGGTGCCGACCACCCGTGAGCTCGAGGATTCCGAGATCAAGCGCACCGCCGTCTGGTCGCTGCCTTAAGCGCCGCCCCCGTCTGCGGTTAAGCTGAAATTACCATCCGGCCCCTACAGGTTGCAGGGTCGCAGCGAACTCGCCGGATTTCTGTATGAAGCGTCTGTTCTCCATCAGCGTGCTGCTGCAATCCATCACCGCGGTCATGGCCATCGCCCTGGTGGTCGTCTGCGGCGTCGCCGTGCAGCGGGCCTTCGAGCGGCGGGCGACCGCCGAGCAGGCGCTGAACAACGTCCACGTCTCGCGCCACCTGTTCGCGGCGCTGCAGGAAGTGCGGCTGGAGCGCGGCATCCAGAGCGCGCTGGCCTCGCCGGAGATACTCCGCCCGACCGCCGGGGCGGCGCTTGAGGATCGCCGCATCGATGCCCTGCGCCATTTCCGGTCGGCCGCCGACCAGCTGGCCCTTGATCCTTCGCCGCAGACCCGCGCCGCGGTCGCGGATATCACAGCGAAGCTGCGAGCCTACGAGGCGATGCGCGACCAGGCGATGGCGGCGACCCAGCAGCCGCTGGCGCAGCGGCCCGCCGGCATCGCCGATCGCTTTCTGGCGGCCGACGCGGCCCTGGTGGTCCCGACCGCCGCCCTCGCGCGGCGACTCAACACCGAGGTCAGCCGCGGCGACCCCTTCCTGGCCGAAATGACCAAGATCGAGCAGATGGTCTGGTGGGCCAGGGACGCCGCCGGCCAGGAGGCGCTTATGGTCGGCTCGGCGCGCGCGCTGGACCGCGCGCCAACGCCCGCCGAGCTGCACGCGCTGGCGGCCCAGGCCGGCCGAGCCGACGAAGCCTGGGACATGGTGGTGGACGAGACGCGCATGCCCGGCGCCCCGCCTGAGCTCGCGTCCGCCGTGGCGCGGGCCCGGCTGGTCTTCTTCACCAACTATCGCCGCATCGCGGACATCGTGATCGCCGAGCTGGCGTCCGGCGCGCCGCTGAGCATCACCCGCGAGGAAGAGATGCAGGTCACCATGTCGGGCCTCGGCAGCATCATGGCGGTCACCACCCAGGCTTTCGACCTCAGCGAGGCGCATGCCCAGGGCGAGGCTGCGGCCGCCGACCGTGATGTCGCGATGAATGCGGCCTTCCTGCTGATGACGCTCGGCCTGGCGGTGCTCACCATGCTGCTCATCGCCGGCCGGGTGGTGGGGCCGATCACCCGCATCACCCAGGCCATGGGCACGGTGGCCGCTGGAGACCTCGCCTTCGAGGCGCCTTACCAGGACCGCAATGACGAAATCGGCGCCCTGGCGCGGGCATTGGCGGTCTTCCGCCGCAACGCGCTGGAAAAGCGCCGTGTCGAGGATGAACTGGGCCGCAGCCGCGTTGCGGTGGAAGCGGCCGAGGAAGCGAGCCGGCTGAAATCGCAGTTCCTCGCCAACATGAGCCACGAGATCCGCACGCCGCTGAACGGCGTCCTCGGCATGGTGCAGGTGATGGAGCACGAAGCGGCGACCCCGCTGCAGCTGGAGCGCCTGAAGACCATCCGCGACTCGGGCCAGGCGCTGCTGCAGGTCCTGGGCGACGTGCTCGATCTGTCCAAGATCGAAGCGGGTGAGCTCGAGCTGCGACCTGAGGCGTTCGACGTGACGGACCTCGCGGAGCGCACCTGCGCCCTCTTCAGCGCCGCCGCCGAGGCCAAGGGCCTCGGCGCCGCCTGCACCGTGGCCGCGGCGGCGGCGGGCGTCTGGATGGGCGACGACCAGCGGCTGCGCCAGGTGCTCTCCAACCTGATTTCCAACGCGCTGAAGTTCACCGACCGCGGCGAGATCGCCCTGGCGGTAGACCGGCGCGGCGAGGGCCTGAGTTTCGCGGTGCGCGACACTGGCATCGGCATCGCCGCCGAGGCGCTGCCCAAGCTGTTCAACAAGTTCTCGCAAGTCGACGAGAGCAACACCCGTCGCTTCGGCGGCACCGGCCTCGGCCTCGCCATCAGCCGCGAGCTGGCCCAGCTCATGGGCGGCGACATCGAGGTGGAAAGCACGCTGGGCGAGGGTTCGTCCTTCCGGGTGATCTTGCCGCTGCGGCGCGTCGGCGACGCGCCGCCGAAGCCTGCCCAGGCGGCCGTCGAGTCTGCCGCGCCGCCGGTGCATGACCGCCCGCTCCGCATTCTGGCGGCGGAGGACAACCTGACCAACCAGAAGGTGCTGTCGGCCCTGTTGGGGCCGATGGGCGTCGAGCTGACGCTGGTGAACGACGGCCGGTCGGCGGTCGACCAGTGGCGCGCGGCGCCTTGCGACCTGGTCTTGATGGACATCCAGATGCCCGGCATGAGCGGTGTCGCCGCCTGCCAGCTGATCCGCGCCGCCGAAGCCGAGCAGGGCCTAGCGCCCACGCCGATCATCGCGCTCTCGGCCAACGCCATGAGCCACCAGGTTGACTCCTACCTGGCCGCCGGCATGACCGCTCACGTCGCCAAACCGATCGATGCCCGGGCCCTCTATCGGGCGATCGAAGACGCGGTGGCTGGGGCTGAAGCCGCGCCGGCCAAGGCGGCGACGGGCTAGCGGGGAAGGGCTGTAACTCTCCGCGTCAGCCCGCCTATACTGCCGCCCATGCCCTATGACACCCTGACCGCCGACACCCAGATCCGCAGCGGCGACCGAGTCACCGGTGCGCCGTTCGCCACGCGATCGGCCGTGTGGGGGTCGCACGGCGCGGCGGCCACGGCCCACCCGATGGCCAGCCTCATCGCCATCGACATGCTGCGCGCCGGCGGCTCGGCCGTGGACGCGGCGATCGCGGCCAACATCGCGCTGGGCTTCCTGGAGCCCATCGCCTGCGGCATCGGCGGCGACGCCTTCGCGCTGCTGTGGGACCCCAAGGCCGGCGAGGTGGTGGGATTGAACGGCTCGGGCCGCTCGCCGCGGTCGCTGACGCTGGAGACCCACCGGGCGGGGGCCAAGAGCGGCCGCATCCCCCCTTATGGCGCGCTCGCGGTCTCGACGCCGGGCGCCGTGGATGGCTGGTGGATGCTGCACCAGCGCTACGGAAAGCTGAAGTGGGCAGACCTTTTCGTACCCACCATCGCGCTGGCCGAAGCCGGGACGCCGGTCGCCCAGACGGTGGCCCACTACCTCGCCGCCTCGCACTGGACCTTCTCCCACCGACGCGGCCAGATCGAAGAGATCGAGAACTTCCTCAAGGTCTGGGCCCCCGACGGCCGCACGCCGGCCGAGGGCGAGGTGTTCGCCAATCCGGCGCTGGCGCGGACGTTGCGGCTGATCGCCGGGGGCGGGCGAGAGGGCTACTACGAGGGCGAAGTGGCGGCGACCATCGACGCCTACTTCAAGCGCATCGGCGGCTGGCTCACGGCAGCCGACCTCGCGGCCCACCACGGCGAATGGGTGACGCCGGCCAGCATCGACTACCGCGGCAAGGCCCGCGTCTGGGCGCTGCCGCCCAACGGTCAGGGCCTGGCCACCCTGCAGATTCTGAACGTGCTCGAACGCTTCGACCTTGCGGGCATGGGCTTCCTCTCCCCCGCCGCCCTGCACCACATGGTCGAAGCCAAGCGCCTCGCCTTCGAGGATCGTGGCCGCTACTACGCCGACCCGGCGTTCGCCCAGATCCCCATCGAATGGCTGATTTCCAAGGACTATGCGGCCGAGCGCGCCGCCCTGATCCGGCCCGACCGCATCCTCACCCCTGTCCACCCTGGTCTCGCGCCTGGCCAGGGCGACACCACCTACCTTTGCGCCGCCGACGCCGCCGGCATGATGGTCTCGCTGATCCAGTCCAACTTCAACGGCATGGGCTCGGGCCTGATGCCGGATGGGCTGGGCTTCATGTTCCAGAACCGCGGCAGGGCCTTCCACATCGGCGACGAGGCCCACCTTAACGCCTACGCCCCGGGCAAGCGGCCGTTCCACACCATCATCCCGGGCTTCGCCACGCGGGGCGGCGAGCCCTGGCTGGCGTTCGGGGTGATGGGCGGCAACATGCAGCCGCAGGGCCAGACCCAGATCATCACCGACCTCGTCGACTTCGGCCTGGGCCTGCAGGAGGCCGGCGACGCGCCGCGCTGGCTGCACGAAGGCTCGACCGAGCCCGACGGCGAGGTGGCCGAGGGGCACGGCGAACTGGCGCTGGAGAGCGGCCTGCCGGCCGAAAGCCGCGCGGGCCTGGCGGCGCTGGGCTGGAACCTGGCGGCCTCGCCGGGCGGCTTCGGCGGCTACCAGGCGATCGAGCGCCTGCCGGGGCGCTATGCGGCCGCCAGCGAAATGCGCAAGGATGGCGCCGCGTTAGCCTACTGACGCAAGGAGCGCCGCGATGACCCTGGACGAAGTGCGTGAGATCATCCTCAGCTTTCCGGACGTCACCGAGGGCAAGTCCTACGGCCACCCGGCCTTCCAGGTGAACAAGAAATTCTTCACCCGCTATCGCCGCGACGACGACAGCCTGGTGCTGCTCGACGTGTCGCACGACGAGCGCGAGATGCTGGTGGAGGCAGAGCCCGCCACCTTCCATTTCACCGCCCACTACAAGGACTACCCGGCGGTGCTGGCCCGCATCGCCTCCCTGCACCCGGGCTCGCTGCGCAACTTCCTCGAGCGCCGCTGGCGCAAGATCGCCCCGAAGAAGCTGGTCCGCGAACGCGATGCGGCGGCGGCGGGCTGAGGCCGCGCCGGTGAAACTACCGCTCGTCGCGCGTCCGTTGCCGGCGCCCCAGCGCCCCGTGCCGCAGCGCTTGCCGGCCAACACCGCGCCGCCGCCGATCCAGCCGGCGCCCACGTCCATCGCGGCCTTTGTCAGCGCCGCGCGCACCGGACCCCAGGACCAGGCGGTGATGGTGCAGAGCTGGGCGCAATACCAGCAGGCGTTCGGGGGGCTCGATGGCGGCGAGCTCGGCTATGCCGTGCAAGCGTTCTTCCTGAACGGCGGCGTCCAGGCCTATGTCGTCAGGCTGTCGGCGGCGCTGCCGGGCGACCCGCAGCTTCATACCGGCGTCTTCGCCCTGGACCATGTCGCGCTCTTCAACCTGCTCGCCCTGCCCGATCTGCGCGGCCTGGACGGCGGCGCGCACGCGGCGATCGCCGCCAGCGCCGCGGCCTACGCCCAGCGGCGCGGGGCCATGCTGATCCTCGATCCGCCGAAGGCGGTGGCCGCGGGCGCCGCCGCTGGCGCGCAGGCCTGGGCGCAGGCCGCGGTGAGTGCGCTCGGCGTGGGCGCGATCAACGTCGCCGCCTACTGGCCCGAGCCGATGGTCGCCGACCAACTGAACAACGGCGCGGCCCGGCCGATCGCGGCTAGCGGCCCGGTGGCGGGCGTGTTCGTCGCGACCGACCAGGCGCGCGGCGTCTGGAAGGCGCCGGCGGGCGTGGGCGCCGCGTTGAATGGCGTCACCGGGCTACGCACAATGCTTACCGACGCCCAGTCGGGCGCGCTCGGCGCGCTCAACCCCTTGCGCCGCTTCGCAGCCGGTGGGCCGGTGGTCTGGGGCGCGCGGACCATGGCGCCGCAAGGGACGGAGTGGACCTACGTGCCGGTCCGGCGCTTGGCGCTCTACATCGAGGAGAGCCTCTCGGGCGGCCTCGGCTGGACCGTGTTCGAACCTAACGCCCAGCCGCTCTGGTCGAAGCTGACCCTGACCGTCAGCGCCTTCATGCAGTCGGTGTTCCGCCTTGGCGCCTTGGCAGGGACGACGCCGCAGCAGGCCTATTTTGTCAAATGCGACGCCACCACGACCACCCAGGCCAACATCGCCGCCGGCATCGTCAACATCGTCGTCGGCTTCGCGCCGCTCCAGCCGGCCGAGTTCGTCGTGCTCACCATTCAGCAGCTGGCGGGCGCTTAGGGCCGCTCAGAACTCGTCGTTGATCATGGCGCGGAAGTGGTCGAGGACTTCGGTCGCCTGTTCCTGGGCGGTGAGGTCGCCCAGCAGCTCGCTCGGCGGCGGGGGCGCAACCGGGTCGGCCACCGTCAGCCGCGCGACGACCGCGCCGCCCTGGGCCAGCACCAATTCCTCGCCCTCGGCCAGGGAGGCCAGGGTCTGGGCGATGCGCGGCGGCAAGTCGTCGAGGTCGATCTGCTTCATTCGGCGCGGGTCTTCAGCAGGTCGCGGATCTCGCCCAGCAGGGTCTCGGTCGGCGTGGGGGCCGGCGGCGGGGCCGGTTCCTTCGCCTCCTTGCGGCGCATCGAATTGATCAGCTTGATCATCAAGAACACCACCAGCGCCACCACCAGGAACTGGATCACGGTGTTGAGGAAGGCGCCGTACTGGATCGCCACCTCGGCCACCTTGTTGGCCGGGTCGGCCGGCTGCAGCACCCACTTGAACTGGGTGAAGTCGACGCGGCCGATCAGGAGGCCGATCGGCGGCATCACTACCTGCTCGACCAGGCTGGTGACGATCTTTCCGAAGGCCGCGCCGATGATCACGCCGACCGCCAGGTCGACGACGTTGCCGCGGGCGATGAAGTCGCGGAATTCGCGCATGACCGTCACTGGACCCTCCGTGACAGTTGAAAGCTTGGGCATGCTCACGGACATCCGTCTCCTGTCGGCGGGCCGGCCCAGCCCAGACTATTCGCCGTTGAGCCGCGCGCGCAACTCCTTGCCGGCCTTGAAGAAGGGCACGTTCTTGGCCCTCACCTTCACCGACTCGCCGGTGCGCGGGTTGCGTCCGGCGCGCGCCGGACGGTCGCGCACCGAGAACGCGCCGAAGCCGCGCAGCTCCACGCGGCCGCCGCCTTCCAGCGCCTCGATCATCTGATCGAGGATGACGCCAACCACGCGCTCAATGTCCTTCTGGGTGAGGTGCGGGTTCTCGCTCGCCAAGGCGGCGATCAACTCGGACTTGATCATCCAGCGTCCCCTTCTCGCCAGCCGGAGCTTTGCCCAATCGCCGGGCCCTCTTCAAGGCCCGGCGAAAGAGGAAGGGTTAATTCAGCGCAAAGACCGCCTATTCCTTGGAAGCCTTTTCACGCAGCGCGGCGCCAAGAATATCGCCGAGTGAAGCGCCGCTGTCCGAAGAGCCGAACTGTTCGATCGCTTCCTTCTCCTCGGCCGCTTCCAGCGCCTTGACCGACAGCGAGATGCGCCGGGCGGCCTTGTCGACGTTGGTGATCTGGGCGTCGATGCGATCGCCGACGGCGAAACGTTCCGGGCGTTGCTCGGAGCGATCGCGCGACAGGTCGGACTTGCGGATGAAGGCGCTGACCGGGGCTTCGTCGTCGCCGAACTTCACCTCGATGCCGCCAGAGGTGATCTCGGAGACGGTGACGGTGACGGTCTGGCCCTTGCGATAGACGTCACCGGCCAGAGGGTCTCCCGCCAGCTGCTTGATGCCCAGGCTGATGCGCTCCTTCTCGACGTCGACGTCGAGGACGCGGGCGCGCACCATCTCGCCCTTCTTGTACTTCAGGATCGCCTCTTCACCCGGCATGTTCCAGTCGATGTCGGAGAGGTGGACCATCCCGTCGATGTCGCCATCGAGGCCGAGGAAGAGGCCGAACTCGGTGGCGTTCTTCACTTCGCCTTCCACGGCGGTGCCGATCGGATGCTGCTCCAGGAAGGCGTCCCAGGGATTTTGCATCGCTTGCTTCAAGCCGAGAGAGACGCGGCGCTTGGAGGCGTCCACATCGAGCACGACCACTTCGACTTCCTGCGACGTCGAGACGATCTTGCCGGGGTGGACGTTCTTCTTGGTCCAGCTCATTTCGGAGACGTGGACCAGGCCCTCGACGCCGGCTTCCAGCTCCACGAAGGCGCCGTAGTCGGTGATGTTGGTGATGCGGCCCTTGAACTTGGCGCCCACCGGGTACTTGGCCTCGACGCCGTCCCACGGGTCGGACTGCAGCTGCTTCATGCCGAGGCTGATGCGCTGGGTCTCCGGATTGATCTTGACGATCTGCACCTTCACCGTGTCGCCGACCGCCAGCACCTGGCTCGGGTGGGAGACGCGCTTCCAGCTCATGTCGGTGACGTGGAGCAACCCGTCGATGCCGCCCAGGTCCACGAACGCGCCGTAGTCGGTGATGTTCTTGACCACGCCTTCGCGCACTTCGCCCTCGTGCAACTGGCTGACCAGTTCGGTGCGCTGTTCGGCGCGGGCTTCTTCGAGGATGGCGCGGCGCGACACGACGATGTTGCCGCGCGGCCGGTCCATCTTGAGGATCGCGAACGGCTGTTCCTTGCCCATCAGCGGGCCGACGTCGCGCACCGGGCGGATGTCGACCTGCGAGCCCGGCAGGAAGGCTGAGGCGCCGCCGAGGTCGACGGTAAAGCCGCCCTTCACGCGGCCGACGATCGAGCCCATGACCGGCTCGTTCTTGGCGTAGACGCCTTCGAGGCGCGTCCAGGCTTCCTCGCGGCGGGCTTTCTCACGGCTGATCACCGCTTCGCCCAGTGCATTCTCGATGCGCTCCAGGAACACCTCGACGGTGTCGCCGACCTTGAGGGTGGCCTTGCCGTCGTCGTCGACCCCGAACTCCTTCACCGGGATGCGGCCTTCGGTCTTCAGGCCGACGTCGATGATCGCGAAGTCCTTCTCGATCGCCGCGACGTGGCCTTTGACCACCGTGCCTTCCTGGAAATCGCCGCGGCCCATGCTGTCGTCGAGCAGGGCGGCGAAATCGTCGCGGGTGGGGTTCATGCTGAGGTCGTCTGCCATAGGGTCTTATTTGCTCTTGTTGATACGGGTTGAGGAGCGGGCTTGCGGCGCGCGAATGCGCGGCCGGGCGCCGCCCGGAATGGTCGCGTTTGGATCTTTGCCGATGGACGCAAAAGCGTCTGGTATGGTTCCCGCGGCGATCGAGGGTAAGGCGCGGTTGGATTAGCCGCGGGATTGCTCCCACCTGGCGCGCGCCGCCTCGACGATGCGGCGGGCCGCATCAGCGGCCGCGGATATACTCATTTCAGTGGTGTCGAGCAAGACGGCGTCATCGGCCTGTCGCATCGGCGAGTCGGCCCGGCCGCCATCGCGGGCGTCGCGCTGGCGGATATCGGCCAGCACCTCGTCGTAGGTGGTCCCGCCGGCCTTGA
>DATAVF010000105.1:0-17260 GCA_036267835.1 Caulobacteraceae bacterium
GGGCGGCTACGGCAATTGGAACGACGCGGCGTGGGACTGGACCATCGGCGTCAACCTGATGGCCGTGGTCTGGGGCGTCGAGATCTTCGGCCCGCTGATCGAGCGCCACGGCCAGGGCGGCCACATCGTCAACACCGCCTCAATGGCCGGCATGGTCTCAGGCGCCGGCAATTCCTACAACGTGACGAAGTACGGCGTCGTGGCGCTCAGCGAGGGGCTGCGCAACGAGCTGGCGCCGCGCAACATCGGTGTCTCGGTCCTCTGCCCCGGCTTCATCCGCACCAACATCGTCGACTCGACGCGCAACCTGCCGGACCGCTTCGCCGAAGCCACGGCCTCGACCGACCCCAACGCGGCGATCTGGCTGAACAACATCCGCGGCCGCGTCGAGGCCGGCATCGACCCCAACTACGTCGGCGAACTGGTGCGCGAGGCGATCGAGGGCGACTGGCCGTATATCTTCACCGACAACGAGTTCGAGCCGTTCGTCGACATGCGCTTCGCTGCCATCAAGGCCGGTTTCGACCGCATCCGGGGCCGCGAGACCCCGCGCTGATGGCGGCCGACGCGCCGGTCCTGGCGGTCCGCGATCTCTGCAAGGCGTGCGGGCCGCTGAAGGCGGTGGACGGCGTCTCTTTCGAGGTGCGGCCGGGCGAGATCGTCGGGCTGGGTGGGGCCGAACGGGGCCGGCAAGACCACCACCATCAACATGGTGCTGGGCGTGCTGGCGCCCACCTCGGGCGAGATCGATGTCGACGGCTTCGACCCCGCCCGGCGCCGCAGCCAGGCGCTGGCCCACACCAACTTCGCGGCCACCTACGCCCCCCTGCCCGGCAACCTGACGGTCGAGCAGAACTGCGCGTCTTCGGCATGATTTACGGCGTCGCCGGCCTCGGCGCGCGCATCGAGGCGCTACTGGCCGAGTTCGATCTCACCAAGGTCCGCCGCAGCAAGTGCGGGGTGCTGTCGTCCGGCGAGCAGACCCGGGTGAGGCTGGCCAAGGCCATGCTCAACACCCCGCGGCTGCTGTTGCTCGACGACCCGACCGCCTCGATCGACCCGGCCAGCGCCCGCGCCATCCGCGGCCACATCACCCGCTTCGCTCGCCCTTCGCCGGGGTCTACTACCCGATCTCCACCCTGCCCGGCTGGATGCAGGCGATCGCCCACGACCTGCCGCCGTCGTACGTGTTCGAGGGCATGCGCGCCGCCGTCGCCGGCAAGGGGGTGATGACGGGCGACCTCGTCATCGGCGGGGGCCTGGCGGGGGTCTACGTGGTCGGCGCCTGCGCCATCTTTGCGGCCGTCTATCGTTGCGCGATCCGCACAGGATTGGTGGCGCGTTACAGCGCCGAGACCGTGAGCTGACGCGCCCGCCCCAGGGAAGCCACCTTGGGCCACTACGACTCACCCTCGGCGGGGCCAACTCGGGGAAACGAACCATGAGACTTCGCCTAGGCGTCTTCGCCACCGCCCGCGGCTGGGTGGTGGGCGATGCGAAGCAGCAGCAGACTTTCGACGACCGCAGCGAGGCGATGAACGCCGCCCGCCGCCAGGCGCAGGTCGCCCGATGGCGCGGCGACGAAGCGGAAATCGTGGCCCAGGACCTGCCCGGCGGGCCGCTGGCCGTGGTGGATCCGCCGAGGCGGCCGAGCTGGCGGGACTGATCAGGGACTTAGGAGCCCTCATCTGGCCGCCCGAAAACCGTGTCATCCCGGAATCTGCGCGGCAGACATCCGGATCTCCTGCCCGCACCTCGCCGAGGAGATCCCGGCTTTTCGCTGCGCTACGGCCGGGGGTGACACGGTTTTTGGTAGGTTTCAGAGCCGGGCGGACCGCAGTCTCAGCGCATTGCCGATCACGCTGACCGATGACAGCGACATCGCCCCCGCCGCGATCTGCGGTGACAGCATGACGTGGAACAGCGGATAGAGCGCGCCAGCGGCGAGCGGGACGGCGGCGGCGTTGTAGATGAAGGCCAGCGTCAGGTTCTGGCGGATGTTGGCCATCACCGCGCGCGACAGCCGCCGCGCCTTCAGCACGCTGGCGAGGTCGCCGCCCAGGAGGGTGAGGCCGGCGCTCTCGATGGCGACGTCCGTACCGGTTCCCATGGCGATGCCGACCTCGGCCGCGGCCAGCGCCGGCGCGTCGTTGACGCCGTCACCCGCCATGGCGACCGCCCGGCCTTCGGCGCGCAGACGCTGCACGGCCTCGGCCTTGCCCTGCGGCGTCACCTCGGCCTCGACATCGCCAATGCCCAGCTGGGCCGCGATGGCGACCGCCGTCGCGCGGTTGTCGCCGGTGAGCATGACCAGGCGGACCCCCTCGGCACGTAGCGCCCGCACCGCTTGGGCGGCGCCAGGGCGGACTTTGTCCGCGATGCCGATCACGCTGGCGAGCTGGCCGTCGAGGGCCGCGAACACCGCGGTTGCTCCGGTCTTGCGCATCGCGTCGGCTTCGGGGCCCAGCGCCGACGCGTCGATCCCCGCCTCCGCCAGCATCGGCCCGCCACCCAGGATCACGGCACGGCCGTCGACCGTACCGGAGACGCCCTTCCCCACGGGCGCGACGAATCCTTGCGGCTCGGACAGCGCGAGGCCGCGTTCGGTCGCGGCGCGAACGATCGCCTCGGCCAACGGGTGCTCGCTGGCGCGCTCAAGGCTGGCGGCCAGCCGCAGCAGCTCGGCTTCGTCCACGCCCGGCGCGGTCTTCACGGCCACCACCGAGGGCCGGCCCTCGGTCAGGGTGCCGGTCTTGTCGATGGCCAGGGTGTCGATGCGGGCGAAGCGCTCCAGTGCTTCGGCATTCTTGACCAGCACCCCGGCCGAGGCGCCGCGGCCGAGGCCGACCATGATCGACATCGGCGTCGCCAGGCCCAGCGCACAGGGGCAGGCGATGATCAGCACCGAGACCGCCGCCAGCAGGGCGTGCGACAGCCGTGGCTCCGGACCCAGCAGCAGCCAGGCCGCGCCGGCCGCCAGCGCCACGGCGATCACGATCGGCGCGAACCAGCCGGAGACCTGGTCGGCCAACCGCTGGATCGGCGCGCGGCTGCGCTGCGCCTCGGCCACCATCTTCACGATGCGGGCAAGCAGCGTGCCCGAGCCCACCTGCTCGGCCCGCATGACGAAGCCGCCCGACCGGTTGACCGATCCGCCGATCACCTTGTCACCGACCGTCTTCTCGACCGGCATCGACTCGCCGGTGACCAGCGCCTCATCCACCGATGCGTGGCCTTCGATCACCGCGCCATCGACCGGGACCTTCTCGCCCGGCCGCACCCGCAGCCGGTCGCCGGCGGCGATGGCTTCCAGCGCCACGTCCTCGTCGGCGCCGTCTGCCCTGACGCGCCGCGCGGTCTTCGGCGCCAGCCGCAGCAGCGCCCGGATGGCGCCGCCGGTGCGTTCGCGGGCCCGCAGCTCCAGCACCTGGCCCAGCAGCACCAGCACCACGATCACCGCCGCGGCCTCGAAGTAGACCGGCGGCCCGTCCATGCCCCGCGCATCCGCCGGGAACAGCTGCGGCGCAAAGAGCGCCAAGCAGCTCTCGACGTAGGCGACGCCGACGCCCATCGCGATCAGGGTGAACATGTTGAGCTTGCCGGTGCGCACCGACACCCAGCCGCGCTCGAAGAACGGCCATCCCGCCCACAGCACCACCGGGGTCGCCAGCGCGAACTGGATCCAGTGGCTGAGGCCGGCGCTGATCGGCAGGCCGGCGCCGAAGACGTGCCCGGCCATCTCCAGCGCGAACACCGGCGCGGCCAGAACCAGCGCGATCCACATGCGGCGGGTCATGTCGCCGAGCTCGGGGTTCGGCCCGTCGTCGGCGCTGATCTCGGCCGGCTCCAGCGCCATGCCGCAGTCCGGGCACACCCCGGGTCCGATCTGGCGCACTTGCGGGTGCATCGGGCAGGTGTAGACCACGCCCGGCCCCGCCGGCTCCGGTGGCGCGGCCGGCTTGGGCGCCAGGTACTTTTCCGGATCGGCCACGAACTTGGTGCGGCAGCCGGCGCAGCAGAAGTGGAACGCCGCGCCCGCGTGCTCGGCATGGTGCGCGGTCACCAATGGATCGACCCGCATGCCGCACACCGGGTCCCTCACCCGCCCATCGTCCGTGATCGGCGTATCGGCGTGGGCGTGGAGATGCTCGGCGTGGGCCACTGGTGAAACTCGACTGGCGGATTACCCGTAACGGGTATTGGCAGATATACGGGGCGGGGGTATATATCAAGAGGCCGAAACGGAGGACGAGCCCCATGCCCGGCGATAATCAGTCCAAGCTGCTCAACCGTCTCAGCCGGATCGAGGGCCAGGTGCGCGGCGTCACCCGCATGGTCGAGGACGGCCGCTATTGCATCGATGTGCTGACCCAGATCCGCGCCGTGCGCGCCGCCTTGGTGCGGGTCGAGAGCGAGATGCTGAAAGCGCACCTGGGTCACTGCATCGAGGACGCCATCGTCAGCGGCAACGAGGCCGAGCAGCGCAAGAAGGCCAGCGAACTCATCGAGTTGCTGGAACGCTCAGCCCGCTAGCGAGCCGCGGCGGCCGCGGGCAACCGGCGCCGCATTCGCGCGTTTCTGTACGAATTCGGACAGACAAACCATCAAGCGGAACCGCCCGCTACGACCTGGGGCAAGACGCTTAATGAGTCGCGGACAGTTGTCAGCGGCCGTCGCAGCCTCCGGTGGGCACGCATGGACCAACGGTATGTGGATGGGGGCATCACAAATGGTTTCCTTCGAGCGCTCGACCCTGAGAGTCGCGACCGTCTGCGACCGCACCTCGAACCCGTCGAACTTGTACGAAGGCGTCTGATCTACTCGCCGGGCGAGGACGCGACCCACGTCTATTTCGTCAACCGCGGCCTCGTTTCGCTGGTCAAGACCATGCAGGACGGCCGCCTGGTCGAGGTCGGCGCCATCGGGGCCGAGGGCGTCGTCTGTCTCAGCAGCCTGCTGGGGCTCGCCGAAGCCGTGCTCGAGTCGCTGGTGCAGATCTCCGGCGACGCGCTCAAGATGAAATCGTCCGTGCTGCGCGAGGAGGCAGCCCGGCACGCGCCGCTCGGCGAGATGGTGCGCGGCTACGCCCATATCGCCATCGGCCAGCTGACCCAGACCGCGGCCTGCAATCGCCTGCATTCGCTGGACCAGCGCTGCTGCCGCTGGCTGCTGGCGGCGCACGATAGCGCCGGCGGCGACGAATTTCAGCTTACGCACGAATTTCTCGCGCTGATGCTGGGCGTGCAGCGGCCCGGCGTCTCGATCGCCGCCCGGCATCTGCAGGACGCCGGAATGATCCGCTACCAGAAGGGGCGCGTCACCGTGGTCGACCGCGCCGCGCTCGAGGCCAGCGCCTGCGAGTGTTACGGCGCCATCCGAGCCCAGATCACCGACCTCTACGGGACCGATTGACGTATCGGCGGCTCGCCCGCCGATTGTCACGTGCACGTCACGTCCGGGCTTGATAGGAGGCGGCGTTCCAAGGCCGGGGAGGGTCCATGCCAGCGCCAGTCCTCCGCCGCGCGCACCCCTCGCTACGTGCGCCGTTCAACATCTGGGACCTCGTCGCCCTGGCGCTGATCGTCGGCGTCTTCGTCGCCATGTCGCACGGCGCCAAGGAAACCTTCGCGCCGCTGAAGAGCCTGGGCGAGGCGCCGATCAGCCTCGATCCCTGGCGCCTGCCCGAATACGCGGTGCGCACCAGCCTGCGGATGATCGCGGCCATGCTCTGCTCGCTGGTCTTCACCTTCGGCTACGCCACCCTGGCGGCGAAAAGCCGGCACGCCGAGATCGTGCTGGTGCCGCTGCTCGACATCCTGCAATCGGTGCCGGTCTTCGGCTTCCTGACCTTCACCATCACCGGCTTCATGGCCCTGGTCCCCGGCAATGTGCTGGGCGCCGAGTTCGCCTCGATCTTCGCGGTCTTCACCGCCCAGGCCTGGAACATGGCCTTCAGCTTCTACCAGTCACTGCGCACCATCCCCGCCGACCTCGAGGAGGCGGCGCGCTCGTTCGGCCTGACCGCCTGGCAGAAGTTCTGGCGCCTGGAAGCGCCCTATGGCGCGCCGGCGCTGATCTGGAACATGATGATGTCGATGGCCGGCGGCTGGTTCTTCGTCGTGCTGTCCGAGGCGCTGACCGTCGGCAACACCACCGTCACCCTGCCGGGCGTCGGCTCCTACATCGCCGCGGCCAACGCCAAGGGCGACTACGGCGCGGTGGGCTGGGCCATCCTGACCATGGGCGTCACCATCCTGATCTTCGACCAGCTGCTCTTCCGCCCGCTGGTCGCCTGGGCGGAGAAATTCCACTTCGAGCAGACCGCCTCCGCCGATCCGCCGCAGTCGTGGCTGCTCGACGTGCTGCGCCGCACCCGGCTGATGGCGGCGGTCGGCCGCCCGCTGGGCGCGGTGGCGCGCTGGCTGGCCTCGCTGCGCATCCTGGGCCGCCTGCCGCGCGCGCCGGCCCTGTCGCAACGCGGCGAGCGCACCTTCGACGCGGTCTGGATCGCCGTCGTGCTGGCGCTGGCGGCGCTGGCCGGCAAGTCGATCCTCGACTTCGTCGCCCGCGAGCTAACCTGGGCCGACCTCTTCCACGCCGTCAGCCTGGCCTTCCTGACGTTGGCGCGGGTGCTGGTGCTGGTGGCCCTGGCCGCCGTCATCTGGACCCCGATCGGGGTCTGGATCGGCCTGCGCCCCAAGGTCGCCGAGCGCGTTGCGCCGATCGCCCTCTTCATGGCCGCCTTCCCGGCCAACCTCTTCTTCGGCGTCGCGGTGTCGCTGATCATGGCCTTCCGGCTCGACCCGAACGTCTTTCTCAGTCCACTGATGATCCTGGGAACCCAGTGGTACATCCTCTTCAACGTCATCGCCGGCGCCTCGGCCTTCCCCACCGACCTGCGCCAGGTGGCGCAGTCGTTTGGGGTGAAGGGCTGGCAGTGGTGGCGCCATGTGATGGGGCCAGGCGTGCTGCCCTACTTCGTCACCGGCGCGCTCACCGCCAGCGGCGGGGCCTGGAACGCCTCGGTGGTGTCGGAGGTGGTGCCATGGCAGGGCCACACCCTGCGCGCCGCCGGCCTCGGCTCCTACATCCAGGACGCTACGACGGCCGGCGACTTCCCCCGCGTGGCGCTGGGCGTTGCGGTGATGTCGGTGTTCGTGGTGGCGCTCAACCGCACCCTCTGGCGCCCGCTCTACCGCCTGGCCGAGCGCCGGTTCCGCTTCGACTGATGGGAGGCCCCGATGCCCAGACCGCCTGACGCCCAGCGCCTGCTCGAAGTCCAGGACGTCCGCATATCCTATGGTATCGAGGGCAAGGGCCCGCTGGTGCTGGACGGCGTCAACGTGGTCATCGAGGAAGGCGAGATCGTCTCCCTGCTGGGCCGCTCGGGCTCGGGCAAGTCGTCGCTGCTGCGCATCATCGCGGGGCTGCTGAAGCCCACGCAAGGCCGCGCCATGTGGGAAGGCCAGCCGGTCACCGGTCCCTACCCCGGCGTCGCCATGGTGTTCCAGAGCTTCGCCCTGTTCCCCTGGCTGACCGTGCAGGAAAACGTCGAGCTGGGGCTGGAGGCGCAGCGCCTGCCCGCGGCCGAGCGCGGCCGCCGGGCCGAGGACGCCATCGACCTGATCGGCCTCGGCGGGTTCGAGTCGGCCTACCCGAAGGAACTCTCGGGCGGCATGCGTCAGCGCGTCGGCTTCGCCCGCGCCCTGGTGGTGCACCCCGAACTGCTGCTGATGGACGAGCCCTTCTCGGCCCTCGACGTGCTGACCGCCGAGACGATGCGGACCGACATCATCGACCTCTGGATCGAAGGTCGCCTGCCGATCCGCTCGGTGCTGATGGTGACCCACAACATCGAGGAGGCGGTGCTGATGAGCGACCGCATCCTGATCCTCTCGTCCAACCCCGGCCGGATCATCGCCGAGATCAAGATCACCCTGCCCCACCCGCGCAACCGCGACGATCCGCGCTTCCGCCAGCAGGTGGACGAGATCTATGGCCGCATGACCCAGCGCATGCCGGGCGACAAAGGCGACCAGCGCGGCGGCCAGGGCTTCCCGGGCGTCGGCGTCGGCATGGCGCTGCCGCCGGTCTCGACCAACGAACTGGCCGGCCTGATGGAGACGCTCTCGGGCTCGCCGGATGGCCGCGCCGACCTGCCGGCGCTGGCCGAGGAGCTGAACTTCGAGGTCGACGACCTATTCCCCATTGCCGAGACCCTGCAGCTGCTGCGCTTCGCCGAAGTGGCGCAGGGCGACATCCAGCTGACCGCCGCGGGCCGCCGCTTCGCCGAGAGCGACCTGGAAGACCGCAAGCGCCTCTTCGCCGAGCACCTGATCGCCTACGTGCCCCTGGCCGCCCTGATCAAGCGGGTGCTCGACGAGCGGCCAAACCACCGCGCCCGCGCCGCCCGCTTCTCCGAGGAGCTGGAGGACTTCATGAGCGAGGACTACGCCGAGGACACGCTGAAGGCGGTCGTCGCCTGGTGCCGCTTCGCCGAACTCTTCACCTACGACGAAGCCGACCAGAGCTTCAGCCTGGAAGCGGCCTAGACGAAGTCGCCCACCGTTTTGTCCTTCTCCCCCTGCGGGAGAAGGATACCCAGGGTCTGGCGCGTGTGGACCTCATTCGCCATTGCCGCGTTCTTAACCGCAATCGGGTCCAGAGCGACCCTCGTTGGGAGAGTTCGTCATGGGTATTATTGCGTGGCTGGTGCTGGGCTTGATCGCGGGCTTCATCGCCAGCAAGATCGTCAATCACACCGGCTCCGGCATCATCATGGACATCGTGCTTGGCGTCGTCGGCGCCTTCGCCGGCGGGTTCTTGTTCAGCATGTTCGGCGCGACCGGCGTGACCGGCTTCAACATCTACTCGATGATCGTCGCGGTGATCGGCGCCATCGTGGTGCTGTGGATCTACCACGCCCTGATCGGCCGCCGAGCGCTATAGCGGCTGAACAAAGCCAGATCGAAGGGGCCCGGGCGTCAAGCCCGGGCCTTTTTCGTTCAGTTGACCTGCACCGGCAGTTTCACGTCGCAGACGGTGAAGTCGGGCACGAGTTCCTGCTCCAGCCGGGCCATCTGGGCCCGCGCCCAGGGGCTGGCGGCATCGACGATGCGCACCTTGGGCCGGGTGGCTTCCGGCATGTCGGCCAGCACCTTGACCGAGATCATCTTGTCCGGCGCCGCGGGCGGCTCGCCCACCGCGATCGCGTCGACCACATCCTGGCCGGCAATGACACGGCCGAACGCCGTGTACTTCTTGTTCAGCGCCTGCAAGCTGTGGTCGGGCGAGTGTGAGTTGGTGCGCTCGATGAAGAACTGGCTGTTGCCGCTGTCCGGATCGTCGCCGCGCGCGACGCCCAGCACGCCCGGACAATAGTCGCCCCAGGCCTGCACCCGGTGATCAGCGGTCATCGCCGCCAGATCCATGGTCTGGCTGATCACCGGCAGGCTGCCGAGGAAGCCCTCCTCGGTGCCGCCGTTGCGGTCCGCGACCACGACGGGGGTGTCGGCGCCGCGCTTGAAGGTGAACTCGGCGGTGATGTTGGGCAGCGACGACTGGCCGACACCGCTGTCCAGCGGATCGCCGGTCTGGTCCATGAAGTCGTCGATGACCCGGAAGAAGCTGCGGCCGTCGTAGACCCCCTGGTGGGCGAGGGTGCGGATGCGCGCCGCGGCCTGCGGCGCCGCCACGTCGTTCAACTCGACCAGGATGCGGCCCTTGGTGGTCTCGATCACCAGCAGGTCCTGCGGATCGGGGGTGCGCATGTCAGCGTCGGTGGGGGCGGCGGCCGCGGCCGGGGGCGGCGGCGTGGGCGGCGGTTTCTTGGCCTGCGCGCCGGTGGCGCAGGCGAAGGCGATCAGCGAGGCGGCGAGCGTGCGGTTGAGCTTCATGAATCCGATGTCGGCCAACGGCTTGACGCCCCCGTCACCGCCCTAGCTCGACTGCGTGTCGGCGGCAAGGCGCCTGTCAGTCGCGCCCGGCCTTGCTGAGCAGGCGCCGCTTCACCGCCGGCGAGACGAAGGGGGTGATGTCGCCGCCCATCGCCGCGATCTCCTTGACCAGCCGCGAGGCGATGGCCTGGTGGCGCGGGTCGGCCATCAGGAACACGGTCTCGATCTCGCGGTCGAGCTGCTGGTTCATGGCGGTGAGCTGAAATTCGTACTCGAAGTCGGAAAAGGCGCGCAGGCCGCGCACCAGCACCTGGGCGCCGAGTTCGCGGGCGGCGTTGATGGTCAGCCCCGAATAGCCATGCACGACGATCTCGGCCTGGTTTTTCAGCGGCTCGGTTTCTTCGATCAGGATCTCAACCCGCTCTTCAAGGCTGAACATCGGGACCTTGCCGGTGTCCATCGCGACGCCGATCACCAGCCTGTCCACCAGCTTCACCGCCCGGCCGATGATGTCGATATGGCCGTTGTGGATGGGGTCGAAGCTGCCGGGATAGAGGCCGGTGCGGAACATGCAGCATTCCTCGTGCGCCGCGGGCGGGCCCCGCAGCTCCGCTTCCACGAGGAAATCAGGGTTCTGTCAATCGCAATGCGGCGCCGCGGATGCTGCGGCGCCGCCATGCGGAAAGTCAGTCCGTGTGGATGCGCATCCCGGTCGGGGCCAGCGACAGGCTGAGGCCGGCCTGGGTGGTGTGGGCGCGAATCTCGACGCCGTGCTCGTTCTGCATGTCGATCCAGCCCGCACCGACGCCGGCCGTGGCGTTGGCGTTGACGGCCGTATAGGTGCCGTTGATGTCGCGCACATGGTGCAGGTGATAGACCTCGCCCTCGGCGCTGAAGTGATCGGCGCCGATCGCGCCGATGCCGATACCGCTGACCTTCAGCGGCACGTCGTGGCCGTGGAACTGCAAGTGGCCGCCGCCCCACTGGATCGAGCCGATGAAGGCGACCGAGCCGCCGCCGAAGTGGATGGTGGCGTCCGGGTCGGCCATCGCCGAGGTGGCGAAGAGGCCGCCCACGAGGGCCGCGGCGGCAAACAGGCGAACGGAAGTAGCGGGTTTCATCAGATCAAAGCTCCGTGAGAGTCAGGCTCAGAACGGGGCTGGGCGGGATGCGTTCCAGGGAGGCGCCGCAGGCGGTCGAACGAAGTGATTTGACCACGAACCTCGCGAACACCACGAACCGCGGCGGCGGCGGCGGCGGCGGCGCGCCAGCCAGTCCGCAACCCGTTCGGGTCGTTCGTGAGGTTCGTGGTCGGAAAAAGCGGCTGCGCCACTCACAGCCAGTCGCGGATTGCCCGCCAGGCATCGGCCTTTGCTATGAAGGCCAGCGTGTAAGCCGGGCTGCTCGACGGCAGCGCTAGGGACGCCACGTCGGCGCCCGCAAGTTCGCGGCTGCCGATCGCCAGCGCCGTCTTGCCGTTGAAGGCGACCGCGCGCAGGGCCGGCAGGGTGGCCACGAAGGCGCGCAATGGGTTGGGCTGGTGGTCACGGATGGCGGCGTCGAGGCTACCGATGCGGCGCGCCGCGCCGACCACGTCCCAGAGCCCGATGCCGGCGGCCGCCAGCGCCGCCAGCCGCGCCTCGTAGCCGTCCGGCAGCGGCGCGCCGAGCGCATCGGCCACCAGGCGCCAGAACTGGTTCTGCGGATTGCCGTAGTACTGGCCCCTGCGCAGCGACACGGCGCCCGGCAGGCTGCCCAGGATCAGCACCCGCGTCCCCGGCCCCGCCACCGGCGGGAAGGACGAGAGCCGGCCCTCGTCAGTCGGCGGCAGGCTCGCCCTCCGTCTCGCCGGCATCCGGGCCAGAGCTCTCGGCCCCATCTCCCTCGATCCGTTCGACCGAGACCACGTGCTCGTTCTCGGCGGTGCGGAAGATGATGACCCCTTGCGTGTTGCGCGCCGCGATGCGGACCTGCGCCACCGGCGCGCGGATCAGCTGGCCCTGGTCGCTGACCAGCAGCAGCTCATCGCTCTCCTCGACCGGGAACGAGGCCACCAGCCGCCCGCCGCGCTTGGTCAGGTCGTGGGCGATGAGCCCCTGCCCGCCGCGGCCGGTGCGCCGGTAGTCGTAGGCCGAGGTGCGCTTGCCGAATCCCTCAGACGAGACCGTGAGCACGAACTCCTCGGCCGCGCCCAGCGCCGCGATGCGCTCCAGCCCGAGGCTGACCTGGCCCTCGGGCGCGGCTTCTTCCTCGTCCTCCGGCTCGGGCGCCGGCGCGATGTCATCGGCATCCGCCGGCTCGGCCGAGGCCGCCGCGCGCATGGCGTTGGCGTGCTTAAGATAGGCTTCGCGCTCGGCCGGCGAGGCGGCGACAGCGCGCAGGATGGCCATCGAGATCACCGTGTCGCTTTCGGCCAGCCGGATGCCGCGCACGCCTGTCGACTCGCGGCCGGCGAACACCCGCACGTCGTCCACCGGGAAGCGGATGCAGCGGCCCACCGCCGTGGTCAGCAGCACGTCGTCCTCGGCCGAACAGAGCGCGACGCCGACGATGGAGTCGCCCTCGTCGAGCTTCATGGCGATCTTGCCGTTCTTGTTGATCTGCACGAAGTCGCTGAGCCGGTTGCGGCGCACGCCGCCCGAGCGGGTGGCGAACATCACGTCCATGCCTTCCCACGCCGCCTCGTCCTCTGGCAGCTGCAGGATCGAGGTCATGGTCTCGCCGACTTCGATCGGGAAGAGGTTGATGAAGGCCTTGCCGCGCGCGGTCGGCGCGCCCACCGGCAGGCGCCACACCTTCAGCTTGTAGACCTTGCCGCCCGACGAGAAGAACAGCATCGGCGTGTGGGTCGAGGCCGAGAACACGCGGGTGACCGCGTCCTCGTCCTTGGTCGACATGCCCGAGCGGCCCTTGCCGCCGCGATTCTGCAGCCGGAAGGTCGCCAGCGGCGTGCGCTTCACATAGCCGCCGTGGGTGACGGTGATCACCATGTCCTCGCGAGTGATCAGGTCCTCGTCCTCGAGGTCGGCGTCGCCGTCCACGATGATGGTGCGGCGCGGCGCCGCGAACCTGGCCTTCACTTCTTCGAGCTCGGCGCGGACCACGGCCATGATCTTGTCGCGCGATGACAGCAGGTCGAGCAGGCCGGCGATGGTGTCGGCGAGCCCTTGCGCCTCGGCGAAGATTTCCTCGCGGCCGAGGCCGGTCAGGCGCGACAGCGTCAGCGCCAGGATCGAGCGGGCCTGCTCGTCGGTGAGCCGCACCCGGTCGCCCTCGATGAGCGCCGTTCGCGGGTCGGCGATCAGCTGGATCAGCGGCAGCATGTCGCCCACCGGCCAGTCGCGGCCGATCAGGCGCTCGCGCGCCTCGGTCGGGTCCTTCGACGAGCGGATGATGTGGATCACCTCGTCGATGTTCACCACCGCGATGGCGAGGCCGACCAGGGTGTGGCCGCGGTCGCGCGCCTTGCTAAGCTCGTAGCGGATGCGCCGCGAGACCACTTCTTCGCGGAACTCCACGAAGGCGCTGACCATGTCACGGAGAGTCAGCAGCACCGGGCGGCCGCGGTGCAGCGCCAGGGTGTTGACCCCGAACGAGCTTTGCAGGGCGGTGAAGCGGTAGAGCTGGTTCAGCACCACATCGCCCGACGCATCGCGCTTCAGCTCGATCACCACGCGCATGCCCTGGCGGTCGCTCTCGTCGCGCAACTCGGCGATGCCTTCGATGCGCTTCTCGCGGGCCAGCTCGCCGATCCGCTCGCAAAGCGCGGCCTTGTTCACCTGGTAGGGCAGCGAGGAGATGATGATCGCCTCGCGCCCGGCGCGCAGGGTCTCGATCTCGGCCGAGCCGCGCACGATCACGGGGCCGCGGCCGGTCATCAGCGCCAGCCGCGCGCCGCCGCGGCCGATGATCTCGCCGTGGGTCGGGAAGTCCGGCCCCGGCACGATGTCGCAAAGCGCATCCAGGGTAACGTACGGGTCGTCGATCATCGCCAGGCAGGCGTCGACCACCTCGCCCAGGTTGTGGGGCGGGATGTTGGTGGCCATGCCGACGGCAATGCCTTCGGAGCCGTTGACCAGCAGGTTGGGGAAGCGCGCCGGCAGGACCGTCGGCTCACGCTCCTTGCCGTCGTAATTGTCCCGGAAGTCGACGGTGTCGGAGTCCATGTCCGCCATCAGGGCTTCGGCGGCCTTGGTCAGACGGCATTCGGTGTAGCGCATCTGGGCCGGCGGATCCTTGTCCACCGAGCCGAAATTGCCCTGCCCATCGATCAGCGGCAGGCTCATCGAGAATGGCTGCGCCATGCGCACGAGGCTGTCGTAGATCGCCGTGTCGCCGTGCGGGTGATACTTGCCCATCACGTCGCCGACCACGCGCGCCGACTTCACATAGGCCCGGTCGGACGAGTGCCCCTGCTCGTTCATCGAGAACAGGATGCGTCGGTGCACCGGCTTCAGCCCGTCGCGCACGTCGGGCAGGGCCCGCGCCACGATCACGCTCATGGCGTAGCTGAGGTAGGAGTGGGACAACTCCTCCTCGATGGAAATGGGCGCTACGGCGCCCCTGCGGTCGTCGTCCGCGGGCGGTGGAGTTTCGTCAGCCAATGTGGGGGATCAGTCGGTCAGAATCAGACGCTTAGATGCGAAGACTTGATAGCACCCGCCACCCGGGAATGCCACCGGAACCGGGTCGATTCCATTGACATGTACATGTGTACAGCCCCATCCTGTACACATGAAGACGGTCACCATCACCGAGCTGCGCCGCAACATCTTCCAGCTGATCGACGAGGCGCTGGAAACGGGCGAACCGATCGTCCTCCTGCGCAAGGGACGGCGCGTGACACTGAGCGGTGAAAGTCCCTCACCAGGCAAGGTGGTCGAGACCGAGGAGGCGCGCGCCGAGCGCTGGCGCAAGTTCTGGGCCGAGCCTTCAGAGATCCAGGAAGACCTCAGCCTCGAGGATATCGAAGCGGCCGGGGAAGCTTATTGGCGCTGGGATGAAGAGCCCGAGTTGGATCGTTGATCCAGATCGACACCCACGTCGTCATCTGGCTGGCTGAGCGCCGCGAGTCCCAACTGAGCCCCCTGGCGCGACGCCTGGTGGAGCGCGAAAGCCTCGAAATCTCGCCAATGGTCGTGATGGAACTGGAGACGCTGCGCGAGCGCGGCAGACTCCGCAATGAACCCGCAAGGCTGATCGCGGTGGTCACCCGCGACTTCGGCCTCACGCAATCCGAGGTGCGGTTCGACGCCCTCATTGACGCCGCCCGCACCTTCGCCTGGACCCGCGACCCGTTCGACCGCCTGATCGTCGCCAACGCCATCGCCGATGACACGCGCCTGATCACGGCCGACGAGATCATCCTCGCCAACTTCAAGGACGCCGTCTGGTGACCGGCGCGGCGCCGCTCGCCTAGAACGGGATCTCGTCGTCCAGGTCGGCCGAGAAGGTTTCCTTCGGGCCGGCAGACTGGTTGCGGGGGCCGCTGGAGTAGCCGCCGAAGTCGCCGTCCTCGCGGGACGCGCCAGCGCCGCCGCCCTCGCCCTTGCCGTCGAGCATGGTCAGTTCGCCGCGGAACTTCTGCAGCACCACCTCGGTGATGGTGCGCTCGGCGCCCGACTGGTCCTGGAACTTGCGGGTCTGCAGCGCGCCCTCAATGTAGACCTTCGAGCCTTTGCGCAGATAGTTCTCGGCCACCTTCACCAGGTTGTCGTTGAAGATCGAGACCCGGTGCCATTCGGTGCGCTCGCGCCGTTCGCCGGAATTGCGATCGCGCCAGGTTTCCGATGTGGCGATGGTGAAGTTGGCGACCTTGTCGCCGGAATTAAGCGAGCGAATCTCAGGATCGCGCCCGAGGTTGCCGATCAGAATCACCTTGTTCACGCTGCCCGACATATTCGGGATCTCCTCGTCCTCGCCCAGCGACCCAGCGCGCTGGCATCAACGAGCCAACGTTAGCGGGACTCCCAAGGCCGCGCAACGACTTTGTTCACACTTTGTTCAGGGTTATTGACCGGAACCCACAGGAACTAGCTGGTCGCCGCTACGCACCATGAACGGATAGCGCGGCCCCTCGTAGCTATCGCCGGTAAAGACGCCCTCCGGGCCGAGGAAGAGGAAGTTGCCCTGGTAGGCGCCCACGATGTCGGTGGTGGTGCCGCCGAGCGCCAGGAAGCGGGTGCGCATCGCTTCCAGCTGAGCCGCGCAATGCTCCATGTCGGGGACCTTGGCGGCGACGACGTTGAACTTGGGCTTGCCGTCGGTGATCTGAGCCAGATGGTAGCAGACCCCGGCGTCCCCGGGCGGCTGGATGCCGCCATGGCAGGCCGAGAGCGCGAGGGCGGCGGCGACGATGAGCGCGTAGCGTTGCATGGCGCATTACTACAACGGCCGGCGCCGCATGGGCCAGTCGTTCAGCCTGGCCCAGTCGTTCATTCAGGCGGGGACGTGCAGGGCGGCCAGGGATCGACGAGGGGCCGGAAGTTGCGATTGTCGGGCGATATCTCCACCCGCCCGCCGATCAGGCGCAGCGTCTGGTCATCCCAGCGGCCGTAGTAGGCGGCGCCCGCGCCGGGGCACTGGCCGGCGTAGAGGGCCGAGACGCAAGGACCCAGCGGCATCGGAGACGGCAGCTTCTTCCAGCCAGTGCCATCGAAGCGCCAGCAGGCCTGGTCGGAGGCCGGCGACGCGGGCTGGCTGTCGGCGGCGGAACCCGGCGCCTGGCTTGTCGCATTGCCCGCGACAGGCAGCGTGTTCTCGGTCACCGGCAGCGACTGGGGCGGCTGCATCGCCGGCAAGGGGATGATGTCGGAGCCCGCGGCATTGGTGGCGGCGGCGAGCGCACCCGCCGGGTCGAGGCCCACGTCGAGGCTGCCGGTGGCGACGCCGTTGCGCTGGGCGCAGACCGCCAGCGGCAGCTCGCCGACGAAGTGGCCGTCCACGAAGCAGCGCAGCGGCCGCTTGGGATCGAGCTTGGCGTCGTCGTCGCGGCCCGAAACGATCACCAGCCCGCCCTGCGAGGCCGGCGGGGCCTCGGTCGGCCTGGGGCTGTGGGCGAGGACGACCCAGCCGACGATCAGCGCCGCGGCCAGCACCAGCGCGCCGCCCCCGAGCGCGATCACCCACCGGTTCTTCAGGAACTCCATCGCTCTCGGACATCCCGCGCCGCGCCTTAAGCCGGAAACGGGCGCATCGCGGCAGGATAGACCGGCGGCGCCGGCCTAGGGCCTGTTGAGATTCATCGCGAATGAATGACTGCGGTGGAGATATAGATCATGGCTGAGAAGCTCTGATCGGTTTTGTCGCTTCGCATTGCGATGCGTTTGAAGTCCTTGAGTTTGCAGAAGAAGTTCTCGACCAGG
>DATAVF010000106.1:0-11504 GCA_036267835.1 Caulobacteraceae bacterium
GCGGTAGAGCAGCACGTCGAGCGGCGGGGCGACCGAGAGGTTGCTGCGGATGGTGGCGTCGAAGGACAGCAGGGCCAGCTTGGCCGCCTCATCGAGGCTGCTCTGCGGCGTCAGCGCCCGGTCGAGGATCGGCTTGCCGTATTTGGACTCGCCGATCTGCACGAAGGGCGAGCGCTCGGTCGCCTCGACGAAATTGCCGGCCGAGTAGATCTGGAAGAGCCGCGAGCGTTCGCCGGCGATCTGGCCGCTGACCAGGAAGCTGGCGCCGGCGTCGCCGTAGGGCTCGACGAACTTGCTGTCGCGGGCGAGCGTCTCGCGCAGCTGGTCGCCGACGATGGTCGCGGCCTCGAACATGGTGCGCGCGGCCTTCAGGTCGCGCCCGGCCTCGCCCGAGCCGTAGGTTTCGCGCAGGGCGGTGACGACCGACTGGGTGGTGGCGAGATTGCCGGCCACCTGGATGGCGATGATGCGGTCGGGCGACAGTGGCATCAGATCGAGCTTGTAGACCCGCTCGACCTGGTCGACGCCGGCGCTGGAGCGGGAGTCCGAGGCCAGCACCAGCCCCTGGCGCAGGAGGATGCCGAGGCAGTAGGTCATTCAGAGGCGCTCCGCGGCGGTCTTCGACCCCCTACGCGGCCGGCGCGGCTAACGGAAGACCATGAGCAGAGCCCTCGATCTCGACGACATCGTCTCCACGGTCTGGGACGACATGCAGTCGCACCGCGGCCGTGGCCGGGTGGCGGACTACATCCCGGCGTTGGCGCGGGTCGATCCACGGCATTTCGGCATCGCGGTGGTAACCTGCGACGGCGCCGCAGCACAGGCCGGCGAGTGGCAGGCGCCGTTCTCGATCCAGAGCATCTCCAAGGTCTTCACCCTCACCCTGGCGCTGGAGCGGGTGGGCGCGGGGCTGTGGAAGCGGGTCGGCAAGGAGCCGTCGGGCTCGACCTTCAACTCGATCGTCCAGCTGGAGCGCGAGCGCGGCATCCCGCGCAATCCGCTGATCAACGCCGGCGCCATGGTGGTAGCCGACGCGCTGATCGGGCCGGAGGGGCCGGACGCCACCATCGGCGGCCTCACCGATTTCATGCGCCGCCGCGCCCACGACAGCACGGTCTGCATCGATGCCGAGGTCGCCGCGTCGGAGGCCGCGACCGGCTTTCGCAACGCCAGCCTCGCCAACTTCCTGCGCGCCTTCGACAACCTGACCCATCCGGTGGATGACGTGTTGCGGGTCTATTTCAACCAGTGTTCGCTGGCCCTGAACTGCCGCCAGCTGGCCAGCGCCGGGCTCTACCTGGCGCACGGCGGCGTCGATCCGCGGGACGGCGAGCGCGTCACCAGCCCGGCGCGCGCCCGCCACGTCAATGCGCTGATGATGACCTGCGGCCACTACGACGCATCGGGCGACTTCGCCTGGCGGGTGGGCCTGCCGGGCAAGAGCGGCGTCGGCGGCGGCATATTGGCGATCGCGCCGGGCCGCGCCTCGATCGCGGTGTGGTCGCCAGGCCTGAACCGCGCCGGTACGTCGCTGGTGGGCGCGATGGCGCTCGAGCGGCTGGCGGCCCTGACCGGGTGGTCGGTGTTCTAGAGTTGGACCGGAGCGCCGCTCTTCAGCGACTGGGCCGCGGCCTCGGCCAGCGCCAGCGCCGCGACGCCGTCCGCATACCCGATCAGCGGCGCGGCGCCGGCCAGCATCTCCGCGAAGTGGTGCATCTCGGCGCGGTAGGCGGCGGCGTAGCGGTCGAGGAAGAAGTTCTGGAAGCGATCTGCCTGCGCGCCCGCCTCGCTCCACACCTCGACCGTGCTTTCGGTGACGTTGTCGGCCCGCACCATGCCAGCGGAGCCGTAGGCCTCGATGCGCTGGTCGTAGCCGAAGCCGCTGCGGCGGCTGTTGGCGATCACGCAGAGCTTGCCGGACGCCGTCCGCAGCAGGGTGCGGGCCGTATCGATGTCGCCCGCCTCCCCGATCGCCGGGTCGACCAGGGCGGCGCCCCAGGCGAACACCTCGGACGGCTCTTCGCCGAGCAGCCAGCGCGCCATGTCGAAGTCGTGAATCGCCATGTCCTTGAAGAGCCCGCCCGATACTTTGACGTAGGCGACCGGCGGCGGGGCCGGGTCGTTGCTGGTGATCTGCAGGCTCTCCAGCGCCCCCACCGCGCCGCTTGCGAGCCGCGCCTGCAGCGCCTGGAAGTTGGGGTCGAAGCGGCGGTTGAAGCCCAGAAACAGCCGGGCGTCCGCGAGCTGGCCGGCGGCGGCGCGGGCGCGGGCCAGGTCCATGTCGAGCGGCTTCTCGCAGAAGATCGCCTTGCCGGCGGCGGCGGCCCGCAGGCAGTAGTCGAGGTGGGTGTCGGTGGAGCTGGCGACGATCACGCCCTCGATGGCCGGGTCGGCCAGCACCGCTTCCAGCGACACCACCTCGGCGCCGGTGGCGCGGGCGATGGCCTCGGCGTTCTCGGCGAAGGGATCGACGACGGCGCTCAGCGCCAGCTGGGGGTGGGCGTGGGCGTTGGCGGCGTGGATCTTGCCGATCCGGCCGGCGCCGAGGAGGGCGATCTTGTGCATGCCCCAGCCTCTAGCGGATGCGCGGCCGGCAAATCTACGGCTTGGCGCCGGGCGGGATTGGTGAAAGCAGGGGCCCATGCGTGAGCCGGCGCCCGACACCCTGCGCCTGACCGCCGCCCAGGCCGCGGTCCGCTGGCTCGCGGCCCAGCATGTCGATGTGGCGGGCGCCGAAGTGCCGTACTTCGCCGGCGTCTGGGCGATCTTCGGCCACGGCAATGTCGCCGGCCTCGGCGAGGCGCTGCACGGGGTGCGTGACGTGCTGCCCACCTTCCGCGCCCACAACGAGCAGGCCATGGCACACACCGCCATCGCCTACGCCAAGCAGATGCGCCGCACCCGGGCGATGGTCTGCACCACGTCGATCGGGCCTGGCGCCACCAACATGGTCACCGCGGCGGCGCTGGCGCACGTGGGCCGCCTGCCGGTGCTGCTGCTGCCGGGCGACGTCTACGCCAGCCGCCGCCCCGACCCGGTGCTGCAACAGGTGGAGGACTTCGGCGACGGCGTGGTCAGCGCCAACGACTGCTTCCGCCCGGTCTCGCGCTACTTCGACCGCATCACCCGACCCGAACAGCTGCTGACCGCCCTGCCGCGCGCCATGGCGGTGCTGACCGACCCGGCCGACTGCGGGCCGGTGACCTTGGCCTTCTGCCAGGACGTGCAGGCCGAGGCCTACGAGTGGCCCGCCGCCTTCTTCCGCCGCCGCGTCTGGCGCACCCGCCGCCAGGGCGCCGATCCGCGCGAGATCGCGGCGCTGGCCGCGCGGCTGCGCGCCGCCAAGGCGCCGCTGATCGTGGCCGGCGGCGGCGTGCTCTACGCGCAGGCCGAGGCCGCGCTCGCCGAGTTCGCGGCGCGCACCGGCGTGCCCGTCGCCGAGACCCAAGCCGGCAAGGGCGCGCTGGCCTACGACCACCCGATGGCGCTGGGCGCGGTCGGCGTCACGGGCACGAGCGCCGCCAACGCGGCGGCCGAGGCGGCGGACCTGGTGGTCGGCGTCGGCACGCGGCTGCAGGACTTCACCACCGGCTCGCGGGCCCTGTTCGCCAACCCCGATCGGGTGCTGGCGCAGGTCAACGTCGGCGCCTTCGATGCGCACAAGCACGGCGCCGAGCCGGTGGTCGGCGACGCGGGAGCGGTGCTGAAGGCGCTCGCCGCCGCGCTCGGCGACTGGCGCGCGCCCGCCGCCTGGGCGGAAGCGGCGACCGCCAGCGTCGCAGACTGGAACGCTGCCGCCGACGCCGTCATGGCGCCCAGCAACGCCGCACTGCCATCCGACGCCCAGGTGGTCGGCGCGGTGTGGCGCTCGCTCGATCCGAGCGCGATCGTGGTCTGCGCCGCCGGCGGCCTGCCGGGCGAGCTGCACCGGCTCTGGCGCACGCGCCAGCCTGGCGGCTATCACCTCGAATACGGCTTCTCCTGCATGGGCTACGAGATCGCCGGCGGCCTCGGCGTCAAGCTGGCGGCGCCCGACCGCGAAGTGGTTGTCATGGTCGGCGACGGCTCGTACCTGATGATGAACTCCGAGATCGCCACCTCGGTCGCCATGGGCGCGAAGCTGGTGATCGTGGTGCTCGACAACCGCGGCTTCGGCTGCATCAACCGCCTGCAGCAGGCCACCGGCGGCGCGCCCTTCAACAACCTGCTCGCCGACACCCGGCACGAGACCCTGCCAGCCATCGACTTTGCCGCGCATGCCGCCAGCCTGGGCGCCCGCTCGGAGAGGGTGACCGGCGTCGCCGAGCTGGAGGCCGCCATGGCGCGGACCACCGCCAGCGATCGGACTTACGTGGTGGTCATCGACACGGACCCCGCCATCAGCACCGAGGCCGGCGGCGCCTGGTGGGACGTGACCGTTCCGGAGGTGTCCGAGCGGCCGCAGGTGCGGGCCGCCCGCGCGGCCTATGAGGCGGCGATCGTCGGCCAGCGCAGAGGAGACTAGGGTTTGTCCATCCGTTTCGGCGTCAGCCCCATCGCCTGGGTCAACGACGACATGCCCGAGCTCGGCGGCGCCACGCCGCTGGCGACCATCCTCGCCGACGCCCGTGATATCGGCTTCGCCGGCGTCGAGCTGGGCGGCAAGTTCCCCAAGGACCCGGCGGCGCTGAAGCCGCTGCTGGCCAGCTATGGGCTGGACCTGGTCGGCGGCTGGTTCAGCGGCGCCCTGCTGGAACACGACGTCGAGGCCGAGATCGCGGCGGCGCAGGAGCATCTCGCCCTGCTGAAGGCGATGGGATCGAACGTCTGGGTGCATGCCGAGACCAGCAACGCCATTCACGGCCGCCGCACCGTGCCGCTCAGCGGCACGCCCCGCCTCGCCGATTGGGCGGGCTTCGGGGCGAGGCTGACTGAGTTCGCCGAGTACATCCAGGGCCAGGGCCTGCGCTTCGCCTACCACCATCACCTCGGCACGGTGGTCGAGCGGCCGGAGGACCTCGAGGCGTTCCTGAAGGCCACTGGCGCGGCCGTGGGCCTGACCCTCGACACCGGCCACGCGGCGCTGGGCGGCATCGACCCGGTGGCGGCGATCCGCGCCCACCCCGAGCGCATCGCCCACGTGCACTGCAAGGACATCCGGCCGGGCGTCTTCGCGGGTGTGCGTTCGGCCGACAAGAGCTTCCTCGAAGGCGTGCTGGCCGGCATGTTCACCGTGCCGGGCGACGGCGCGCTCGACTACGCCGCTGTGATGCGGGCGCTGGCCGACATCGGCTACACCGGCTGGGTGGTGGTCGAGGCCGAGCAGGACCCGGCCGTCGCCGATCCGCGCCAGTATGGTGAGCTGGGCCTACGCACCCTCGAACGCGAAGCCGCCGCCGCCGGCTTGCGGAAGGCCGCCTGAGGTGACCGACCTGCTGGTTCGCAAGCACGCCCCCGACGCCGCCGGCGTGGTGCTGGAAGTGACGCCCGCCAGCGCCGGCTGGGACCATGTCGGCTTCAAGGTGCTCGAGCTGGCCGCCGGCGGGGCCGCGTCCGGCGGCGAGTCGGGACGCGAGGCCTGCCTCGTAGTGCTGAGCGGCCAGGCCGACATCACTGTGGCCGGCCAGCGTTTCGAAGGCCTGGGCGGTCGCGCCAGCGTGTTCGACGACCAGGCGCCCGGCGCGGTCTACGCCCCGGCCGGGGCCGCGTGGTCGGTGCACGCGCAGACCGCCGTCGAGCTCGCCGTCTGCACCGCGCCCGGGACCGGCGCCGGCGCGCCGCGCCGGATCGCGCCCGCCCAGATGGGCCGCGAGGTGCGCGGGCACGGGACCAACACCCGCTACGTCCGCAACATCCTGCCCGAGACCGAGCCGGCCGAGGGCCTGCTGGTGGTCGAGGTGATCACGCCCGGCGGCCACTGGTCGAGCTATCCGCCGCACAAGCACGACACCGCGACTCCGGCCGAGGAGACGGCGCTCGAGGAGACCTACTACCACCGGCTGAACCCGCCGCAGGGCTTCGCCTTCCAGCGCGTCTACACCGATGACCGCAGCCTCGATCAGACCATGGCGGTCGAGGACGGCGACGTGGTGATGGTGCCCCGCGGCTACCACCCGGTCGGCGCCCCGCACGGCTACGACCTCTACTACCTCAACGTCATGGCCGGCCCGAAGCGGCAGTGGATCTTCCGCAACGACCCGGCTCACGACTGGATCACGCGTCGCGGCTGAGGTCGCAGATCCAGTTCACTTCCCACGTCCCCCCGCCGTCGGCGGAGAACGACTGCTGCATGCGGCAGGTCAGCGGCGTCAGGTCGAACCACTCGTAGCGCACGAAGATGGCGCGGCCTTGGTAGAGTTCCTGGTCGTAGAAGCGGCCGACCCCGGCCTCGAACTCGCCGACCACCGGCGGCAGGCCCAGCGTCCCCTCGGCCACGTCCACCAGGTAGATGCTCCATTGGCGCGAGGCGGCGTTGTAGAGCCGCAGCGTCTGGGCGACGAGCCTTGGCTCGCCGCTCAGGCTCTCGACCTCGAACTCCTCGAAGTTGGCGGGGCCGCCGGCCAGCTTGCGGTGGCGTGACGTGCCCTCGTACTCCAGCCAGCGCGTCGAGCCGCACAGCCGCTCCGGCAGGCGGCGCACGTGCGCCTTCCAGTCGCCGATGATGAAGTCGAAGTCGCCGGCGCCGTCCATGGCTCGCTCTCCCGTGTTGCGGGAGGGCGGTTAGACCCGCGTCGCGACCGTTTGTGTCAGCTGACACGCCTTGGCAGCAGGGGCCGAATGGCAGCAGCCTTCCGCGCCCGGGCCGCCACGAGGCGCAGCGCCTTGGCGGGCGTGCGCAGCCGCCAGCGCGCCGGGGCGGGTCGGTCGAGGCGCTCGGCGAGGAGCCAGAGCGCCACGCCCGCCATCGCCGCGAGGTGAGCGCCGGGCGCCAGCAACGGGACCAGCATCAGCGCCCAGCAGCCGCCGACGCACCAGCCGCCGTGGGTCAGGCCGAAGCCGAGCGCGGCCCGGTCCGCCGCCCAGCCGAACGCCGGCAGTTCGGGCAGGGCGTGGCAGCGGTTGAGGCAGCGCTGCTTGGCCGGCGACGCCTGCCAGATCAGCGCAAGGGCGAACGCCAGCGCCAGCACGGGCCAGGGTCCGCCGCCGACCAGCCGCAGCAACAGCGCGAGGGCCAGCAGCGCCGCGGCCGCCGCCATCCAGACCGCGCCGTAGCCGGCGACGAAGAGGGTGATGGCGCGCGCCCGCCGCCCGGCGAAGCTGCGTTCGCGCAGATGCCGCACCGGCGCGGCCAGCAGCGGCGTCATCATCGCCGCCAGCATCAGCGCCCAGCCCGCCGCGATGCGCGCCGGCGGGTCGATCAGCAGCGCCAGCCGCAGCGACGCCAGCGACGCACTGCCCAATGAGGCGGCCCAGCTTGCCGATGCCGCGCAGAGGCCGGGCATCGCCATGCCGCCTGGCCACACCGCGAGCAACGCCCACGCCGCGCCGCTGATCGCCAGCAGCGGCGACCAGACCCGCAGCCGGTCGCGGCCCGCGGGGGTCATTCCGCGCCGCGGCTCAACGGCCCTGGCGGAAGATGCTGACCCGCCCGATGGTGATCCCGGCGCCTTGCGGCACCGGCCGCGTCGGCACGATCCGCACATCCAGCTGATCGGCGGTCAGCCCGCCCGCCAGGTGCAGGGCGTCGATGATCCTGGTGATCTCCAGCACGAAGGTCAGGCCCTTGCCGGCATGCTCCTCATCGAGCAGGCTGGCCTTGCGCAGGCCGAACATGGAGAGGCTGCCGGCGCGGCGCTCAGGATGGTCGGCCGGGGCCTCGCCGTCGGCCAGGCCGACGTAGACCGACACCGAGGTGGCGTCGGAGAGCCCGCGCACGTTCTCCAGATTGAGGAACACCCGGTCCGGCGCGCCGGTGTCGGCGGCCGCGGCGAGGCTGGCGGAGACCTTGGCGCGCACGGCCGTATCCAGTTTCACCGTGGTGCGCGCCTCGGCGCCGACCAGCGGCAGGGCGCCCTGGTTGGCCCCAACCAGCTCGACGTTCTTGGCGCTCGCCATCGCGGGCCCTCGCACCATTGCGGCCGCCACCGCGGGGGCGACGCCCAGATTGGTCAGCCGCGCGGCGGGCTGGACCGCCGGCGCGGCGGGGCTGAAGTCGTCGTAAGTGTAGCCCAGCGGCGGCAGGCCCGCCATGTCGCCGGGCGTGTAGTCCCACGGCGTTCCGCCCGGCATGGGCATGGAGAAGATGCGCTCGCCCACATTCGCCGGCCCTTTCAGCCAGTTGGCGTCCGGCGGATCGACGTGGGCCGGCGGGTTCTCGCGCCACACTTCCCAGAGCCGGTCGATGTTGGCGTGGTGCAGCCAGAAGATCGGGTCGAGGCCGGCGGTGTCGGGGTCGGACATCAGGCCCGGCAGCTGCGGGTTGGTCGGGTCGCCGCCGCCGACCAGGCCGTGCACCTGGTCGTGCGGCTGGGTCTCGAGGCCGCCATGCACCTGGCCGCCGTGCTCGAAGCCGGTGTCGACGCCGCCGAAGCCCGGGCTGCCGCCGCTGGCAACGCCGGTGAAGTCCGGATCGCCCATGGCGCCCAGGTTGATCTGGTCGGTCGGCACGAAGACCTTGCCGTCGCTGTTCGGCCCGTAGCGCTGGGTCACGAAGAGCGGGTTGTCGCCCTTGCCGTCCGGCCAGTCGGACGAGGCGAAGGCGGGGGGCAGGGCGTTCTGGCCGGCCTTGAAGTAGTTCCAGTAGGGCAGGGCCCAGTCCGCCGGCCCGCCGGCCGCGACCACGGCGGCGCGGACGTTAGCCTCGAAGGCGATCAGGTAGCCGCGGTGCCAGGGCAGGAAGTACCAGCTGCCGTGCTGGCACTGCTTCCAGTAGCGCTTCACGTCGGCCGCTGCGGGTTTCTTGTCGTGGGCGCTGAGGTAGCCGAGCTGGGTCCAGAGCCGCGTGTCGAGGCCATGGATGGCCCCGTAGGAGCGCCAGCTGGTGATGTCGCTGAGCGGCTTGGCCTTCATCGCGGCGACGCCGCGCGCATACCAGAGAATGGGGTCGGCCCAGTCGCCGCCCAGCTCCCAGACGTTCTTGCGTGTGTAGGTCATGCCCTCGCCCCAGCCTGCAAGTCCCGACGACCACCCTAGTTTGGATATGCACCAGATTAAAGGTCAAGTTGTATCGACCGAACCGCCGCGATTTGCAGGATGACAAGGTTTGCCGGCTAGAGGATTTCCGTGGCTCGCAGCCGCTTCTCAGCTCGCCTGTGGCACGAGTTTTGTAGCGGACGCGGGCAGAGGCGACCGGGTGGACCGAAGTGGTTCGCCGGGCGCCAGGGACAGCGCCGGTCATGAACTTCATCCGCCTGCAGCAGGACTACGAAGACCCGAAGTCGCTGGCCTCGCGCTTCCGGCGCGCCAGGATGAAACACGTCATCACCCTGATCCGCGCCATCTTCGAGGAGCGGGGCGAGTGCCGGATCGTCGACCTGGGCGGGCGGCCCGACTACTGGCGCGCCATCGACCGGACCATCCTCGAAGATTGCAAGGTGCGCATCACCACGTTCAACATGGAGGAGCAGACCTCCATCGACGATCCGCTGTTCGACCAGCGCCAGGGCGACGCCTGCGCCCTCGACGTGGAAGACGGCGCCTTCGACCTTGCCCACTCCAATTCGGTGATCGAGCATGTCGGCGGCTGGGCCAACATGGAGCGCTTCGCCGCCGAGACCCGGCGCGTGGCGCGGCGCTACTACGTGCAGACCCCGTACTTCTGGTTCCCGATCGAGCCGCACCTGTCGGCGCCGCTGGTGCACTGGGCCCCCGAGCCGATGCAGGCGCGCTGGCTGATGAAGCGCGGCCACGCCTTTGTCGCCCAGACCACGGACATGGCCTCGGCTATGCGCGCCGTGCAGGACGCGCGTCTGCTGGACAAGGCGATGATGCGCCATCTCTTCCCCGATGGGCGGCTGGAAGAGGAAAAGGTGGCGGGCCTGACCAAGTCGCTGATGGCCATCCGGGGATGAGGCTATCGCGGCGCGCGCTGATCGGGGGGCTGCCGGCGCTGGCGCTGGTCGCCTGTCATCGGCGCGATGTCGCCGCGCAGGTCGCGCTCCCGTCGGTGAGGCCGCTGAAGGATGTCGCGCCGTTCCCGGTCGGGACCTGCCTGATGACCGGCGAGCTGGCTGACCCGCAGTTCACCGAGATCGTGCGCCGCAACTTCACCCAGGTGACGCCTGAGTGGGAAATGAAGATGGAGCGCATCCTGGGGCCCGACGGCGCCATGGACTTCAGCGCCGCCGATCAGATCGCCGACTTCTGCCGCGGCTCGGGCCTGAAGATGCACGGCACCACCCTGGTCTGGTACGCCCAGGACCCGCCGGCCTTCGAGGCGCTGAAGGACGACCGCGCCGCCTTCGAGGCCAGGCTGCGCGACTACATCGCCGCGGTGATGCGCCGCTATCAGGGGCTGGCGCGCGGCTGGGACGTGCTCAACGAGGCGGTGGCCGAGGACGGCAACGGCTATCGCGGCGGGGTCTGGGCCGCTGGCCTCGGCGACGACTACGGACGCCTCGCCTTCGAGATGGCGCGCGAGGCGGATCCGACCGCGCTCTTGTTCCTCAACGACTACAATCTGGAACTGCTGCCGGCCAAGCTCGACAGTTTCCAGCGGCTGCTCGAAAGCCTGCTGCGCCAGGGCGCGCCGGTGACCGGCCTCGGCACCCAGAGCCACCTCGATCTCAATACCCAGCCCGGCCAGGCCGGCGCCGCGATCCGCGCCCTGGCCCGCTTCGGCCTGCCGATCCACGTCTCGGAGCTGGACATCTCCACCCACCAGAGCGGCCTCTCGCTGACCAGCGACGCGGCCAAGCTGCAGACCCAGGCCCGCATCGCCGGCGAGATCGCCGAGGCCTTCGCCGACCTGCCCTCCGCCCAGCGCTACGCCTTCACCGTTTGGGGGGTGCGCGACAAGGATTCCTGGCTGCGCGGCTCCAATGGGGGCGACCCCAATGACCAACCGCTGCTGTTCGATGCGATGGGCCAGCCGAAGCCGGCGCTGGCCGCGGTGGAGGCGGCGTTCGCGCGGGCCAGGTAGGCCGGTTGCCGCCGTGCGAGCGATGCATCACTGTGGCCGCAAGGGAGGCGCGAGTCATGCGGGGGATGGTCGGGCTCGTCGCCCTGTTGCTCGGGCTGGCTGCCTTGGCGTCAGCCGAGGCCGCCACGCGCCACGCCCCGCCGCCGGCCGCACCGGCCACCACGCAAATCCCGGTGCAGGATAACGGCGGCACGGTGCTGGTGCCCGTGATCATCAACGATGCAGTGAAGCTGAACTTCACGCTGGATAGCGGCGCCTCGGTGGTGTCGATCCCGGCCGATGTCGCGATGACGCTGATGCGCACCGGCACCCTGACCCGCGACGACTTCCTCGGCAACGCCACCTTCCAGCTCGCCGACGGCCGCACCGTGCCCTCCACCATCCTGCGCATCCGCAGCCTCAAGGTGGGCGATATCGAGATCCAGAATGTCGAGGCCTCGGTGTC
>DATAVF010000107.1:0-9689 GCA_036267835.1 Caulobacteraceae bacterium
CCCGGCCTCGTGCAGCCAGGCCAGGCCCGCGCCGGCCTCGCGGCAATGCGCCGGCGTCGGGCGGCGCACCGACAGACCGGTCAGGAAGGAGACGATGGCGGCCGGCTTGCCGCGCATCTCGCCCAGGATGTGGCCCTCGCGGTTGGCGATCGGGGTCGCGCTGGGGAAGCCGTGGCGCGCCAGGTGCTGCATGAAGCCGAGGAAGAACGGCAGATCCTCGCGGCGCACCCGCCGCTCGTAGATGGTCAGGAAGAAGCGGCCCTGCTCGGTTTCCAGCAGGAAGTTGGAGTTCTCGACGCCCTCGGCCACGCCCTTCAGCGACAGCGGCGCGCCCAGGTCGTAGCGGGCGAGGAAGGCCTCCAGCTCCGCGTCGCTGATGTCGGTATAGACCGCCATGCGGGCGCTTAGAGCACCGGGCCGGGCGAGCGCATGGCCGGATCGACCGGGCTGGTCAGGCCGACCGGGTTCCCGTCCGGATCCTCGACGATGGCGTAGCGCGCGCCCCAGAAGGCGTCGAACGGCGGCTGCAGGCCCTGGATGCTCTCGTTGATCAGCATCTCCCAGAGCGCGTCGACGGCCGCGCGGCTCTTGAGTTCGACGCCGATCATCACCCGGCCGCGCTCGGCGGCGAAACCCTGGTTGTAGACGTGCGCCAGCTTGCGGCTGTCGATCTCCAGGTCGACCTCGCCGCCGCCGTGGGTGACCACGTGGTGGGCGTGGCCATTGCTGCGCCAGATCGCGTCCTCCGGGATGTCGATACCGACCAGCCGGTAGAAGGCGATGGTCTTCTCCACGTCGTGGGCGACGAGATTGATCTGGGCGAACCGCGCCATGGCCGTCTCCGGTGCAAGTGGGTGACCGAATGGCGTGTACCCGGTCGGCCGGTCAAGCGCCTTGGCTAGAGGTACTCTTCCCGGAGGTCGACGCTGGAGCGGACGCCGACGTCCGCGGGGCCGGCGGCCAGCCAGGCAGTGGCGGCGCGGCGGCCGCGGTCGCGCAGTTTCACCAGGAAGTCCCAGTCGGTATCGAACTTGGTCTCGGTGTTGAGGTCCTGCAGCCAGCGGTCGGCGCCGATCGCGTGCACGAAGAGCCGGCGGTAGGCCCCGCGCGCCTTGGCCGTCAGCATGTCGTCGTCGATCAGCTTGCTCACGAAGGCGATGGCGCGCAGCTCGGCCGACAGCGAGGCGTTGAAGGTGATCTCGTTCAGCCGGTCGAGGATTTCGGCCGGCGACTGCGGGGTGTGCTTGCGCACGAACGGGTTGAGATTGACGATCAATATGTCGTCGGGCGTCGGGTCGTAGAACATCGGCCAGAGCGCTGGGTTGGCGACATAGCCGCCATCCCAGTAGGGCTCACCCTCGATCACCACCGCTTGGAAGAGGTGCGGCAGGCAGGCCGAGGCGAGGATGTGCTCGCAGGTCAGCTCAGGCCCGCGGAAGATGCGGCCGCGGCCGCTGCGCACGGCGGTCGCCGAGACGTAGAGGGTGACTGGGGCGTGCTCGCGCAGCGCCTTGAAGTCGATCTGCTCCTCCAGCACGCCCCGCAGCGGGTTCAGGTTCAGCGGGTTGAAGTCGTAGGGCGAGAAGCCGCTGGCGATGCTTTCGGCCATGCGCCAGCCGGGCGTCGCCTTCAGCCAGCTGGGGCTGATGACCGAACTCCAGGCGCCCAGCGCGCCGAAGGGATTGGCGTTGCTGACGCCGCGCCAGAAGGCGGCCAGCTTGGCGCGCGCGCCTTCCGGGCCGCCTTCGAGCAGGCCGGCGGCGACCACCACCGCGTTCATCGCGCCGGCCGAGGCGCCGGTGATGGCCTTCACCTCCAGCCGCCCGTCCTCGAGCAGCTTGTCGATCACGCCCCACTCGAACGCCCCATGCGCGCCGCCGCCCTGCAGGGCGAGGCTGATCGGTTTGGCCGCCGGGGCGAGGCTCACTCGGCCGTCCAACCGCCGTCGATGGCCAGCGCCGCGCCGTTGGCCGAAGCGCCCATGTCGCTGGCGAGGTAGAGCATCAGGCCGGCGAGTTGGCCGAACTCGACGAACTCCTTGGTCGGCTGCGCGGCCAGGATCACGTCCTTCATCACCTGCTCGGGGGTCATGTTCCGCGCCTTGGCCTGATCGGCGATCTGGGCCTCGACCAGCGGCGTCTTCACATAGCCGGGGCAGATGGCGTTGCAGGTGATGCCCGAGGTGGCGACCTCCAGCGCGACCGTCTTGGTCAGGCCGACGATGCCGTGTTTGGCCGCGACGTAGGCCGACTTGAACGGCGAGGCGACGAGGCCGTGAGCGGAGGCGATGTTGATGATCCGGCCCCTCTTCTGCGCCTTCATGATCGGCACGGCGGCGCGGATGGCGTGGAAGGCCGAGGTCAGGTTGATGGCGATGATCTGGTCCCACTTGGCGATCGGGAAGTCCTCGATCGGCGAGACGAACTGGACGCCGGCGTTGTTGATCAGGATGTCGAGGCGGCCGAACTGGCTCTGCGCAAACTCCACCATGGCCGCGATCTCGTCCGGCTTGGTCATGTCGGCGCCGTTGTAGGCGACCCGCACGCCGGCCCTTTCCGCCAGCGCCGCGCGGTCTTTCTCGATCGCGGCGGCGTCGCCGAAGCCGTTGAGCACGATGTCGACGCCCTCGGCCGCCAGGGCGTGAGCCAAAGCCTGGCCGATGCCGCTGGTCGAACCCGTGACGATGGCCACGTGGCCCTTCAATCCATAGTCGGCGCCCATGGCTCTGCTCCTGAATGCTGCGGTGCAGCAGAGGTAGGCCGATCGCCGGTCAGCGGCAACCGGCGCCGCGATGGACAACCGGCTTTTTCGGCGCCAGCTTCGCGGCAAATGGAGGGATCGCCATGGCGCGATTCGCAATCCTGGCGATCAGCGTGGCGGGGGGGCTCGCCCTGGTCGCCTGCAAGCCGCCGGCGCCGCCGCCGCCAGACCCCGAGGCCGACCCGATCGCCCGCTCGTTCTACGAGGAAGTGCGCACCGGCGCCGATCTCGACGCCGACGTGCACCTGGCGCACGAGCTGAAGAACCCGACCACCGAGGAAGAGCTGGCCCAGTTCCGCACCCTCATTCCGGCCGACCCGCCGAGCTCGATCGAGCTGACCAGCGCCGAGACCCACACCGACAGCACCGGCACCCTGACCAAGCTCACCGAGGTCTACCACTACGTCGACCGCAACCTCCTGGCTCAGACCGCCCTCTTCAAGTCGCCGGCCGGCGTCGACCCGATCATCGTCGGCTTCAAGCTGACCCAGCAGGACGCCGGCGGCTAGACTAGCTGGCCGCTTCCCAGTTCACCGTCGCGCCGTGGGCATGGACGATGGCGAGGCGGCGATCTTCGCCGCCAGGCCAAAGCGTCAGCCGCAGTTCGATCGGCATCGCCGCACCCTCGGGCGGCTCCATGCGCAGCCAGGCCAGCGGCGCGCTCGCGGTGGCCGCCGCACCGTGCGCCGCCACGGCGGCGCGCAGGGCGGCCTGGGTCTCGCGCGGCAGGTACTGCCAGAAGATCGAGTGGAAGATCACGGTGGCGACGCCGTCGCGCGGCGCGGCGCGGGCCGTGGCCCAGTCGGCAGCGTCGGCGGCCTCGACCGTGACGCCGGCGTCCAGCGCCATGGCGACCGCGGCGTCGAAGCGGACCAGCCGCTCGGTCTGGTCGGGCCAGAGATAGGCGCGCAGGCGCCGGCGCTGGGCGGGATCGCGGATGTCGATCGGCTTGCGGTCGCAGGCGGCGGTCGACGCCACTCGCAGGTCGGTGTCCAGCGGCGGCGCGGCTCCGGTCCAGGCCGTGTCGAGGTGAAGCGGCGAGGTCGGATCACCCCAGGCGCCGGCGGACCCAAGCTCGTAGCGATAGCGGCTCCAGAGCTGGTTGAGACCCGCGCTGGCGCCCAGTTCCAGGCATGCGAGCGGCAGGCCGGTCTCGGCGGCGATGGTCAGGAAGCCTGGCAGCAGGCAGACCGAGCGGCGCACCTCGTTGGTCTGCGGCTCGTGTTCCATGAAGGCGGCGAGGCGCGGGCCGTTGGCGGCGATCGCCGCGCGCGCCGCGGCCCAGGCCGCTGCGCCGTCGGCGGCTGGCGGGAAGGTTGCGGCCAGCGCCGGGGCGTCGCCGGAGAGCGCCAGATCGTGCAGCGCGCACAGGAAGCGCAGCACCACGGCGGCGTCGAGCAGCGCCTCGTAGGATTGCCCGTCCCAGGGCGCGAAGAGGGCGCGGACGTCGGGCGCGAGGTCGGCCGCCGCTTCGCTCAGCAGGGCGCCATAGAAGGCCGAGCCGAAGGCGGCGCAGATGCCGGACTGCAGCTTGACGAGTCGGACGAGGGGATCTTCGGACATGCCCCGCGTGAAGCGTCGCCGGGCGGCGCGGTCAATCTTGATTGAGCCGGTCAACCCAGCGGCAGTTCGCCTTGCATGGCTTCGTCGTAGGCCAGCATCGGGTTCTTGCCCATCAGCGCCAGGCGCACCGGGGCCCAGCTCATGCGGTGGATCGGCGAGGGCCCCAGCCGCACCAGGGCGTCGGCGTGGACCTGGGCGCGGTAGCCCTTGTGGCCGGAGAAGCCGTAGCCCGGGTAGACCTCGTCCATCTCGGCCATCAGCCGGTCGCGGGCGGTCTTGGCCAGGATCGAGGCCGCGGCGATCGAGGCCGACACCGCATCGCCGCCGATCACCGTCTTCACCGGGCACGGCAGGTCGAAGGCGTAGTTGCCATCGACCAGGGCGAAGATCGGCGCCATCGTCATGGCCGCCACGGCGCGGCGCATGGCCAGGCCCGTGGCCTGCAATATGTTGAGCTCGGCGATCTCCTCGACCGAGGCGAAGCCGACGCCCCAGGCCACCGCCTTGTCCTTGATTTCGCCTTCGAGCTCGCCCCGCCGCTTGGCCGAGAGCTTCTTGGAGTCATCGACGCCCTTGGGAATCCGCCGCGGCTTCAGGATCACCGCCCCGGCGCAGACCGGCCCGGCCCACGGCCCGCGCCCCGCCTCATCGACGCCGCAGACCGGCGCGGGGCATTCCTTCTCGAGCCGCAGGTGGGGCATCAGCTGGCCGCCGGCCGGGCCAGGCGCTGCACCGCCGCGTGGCGCGGGCAGGTGGTCACGTGGTCGTTGACCATGCCGACGGCCTGCATGAAGGCGTAGACGATCACCGGGCCGCAGAACTTGAAGCCCTTGGCCTTCAGCGCCTTGGCCATCTCCACCGCCTCGGGGGTCTGGGCCGGCACCTGGCCCATCTCGGTCCAGGCGTTCTGGATCGGCGCGCCGCCGACAAAGCTCCAGAGCCAGCCGGAGAAGTCCTCGCCCGCATCGCGCATGGCCAGGTAGATCTTGGCCCCCGCGACGGCCGCGTCGATCTTGCCGTTGGAGCGGATGATGCCCGCGTCCGCCATCAGCCGCGCCCGATCCTCGGCCCCGAAGCTGGCCACGATCTCCGGATCGAAGTTCGCGAAGGCGGCGCGGAAGGCCTCGCGCTTCTTCAGGATGGTGATCCAGGCGAGGCCGGCCTGAAACCCATCCAGCACCAGCTTCTCCCAGAGCGCGCGGGGGTCATACTCGGGCACGCCCCATTCCTCGTCGTGATAGGCGACGTAGATCGGCTCCTTGGGATTAGCCCAGGCGCACCGCCCGCCGTCGCTCTCGAATGTCGCAATGCCCACGAGGCGCGGTCCTTAATGATGCGCCCTGGTCTGGCGGAGAATCGCGACCCTCGCAACGGGCCGTCGATCGGACGCGGGCACAGCATCGGGTGGCCGAAGCTTACTCAGTTCGAACGATCCGTCTCGTACGGCGAGCCACAGCCAAATCGAGCCACGCTCGTCGGACGGTTTCAAAGAGGCGAGCGGGAAGGAAACCGTAGACGACCGACCCGCCAAGGTCGCCTGGCGTCGGCCTAAGATCGGGTCCTGGCCAGATGAAGTCGTTGTACTCAGAGATCACGATCCACGACCGCTCTTCGTCCAAGCCGAGCCGCTTCTTAACGAATGCAGGAATTTCGATGGCGGCCGTCTCAGCGTCAGGGGGAGCGTGAGTGACCGGAAGGACGAGCACGCGTGTTATGCCGTTCTCGTTCTGCAATGCCGCGACAATCGCGCAAGGGCGGTCTTTCCCACCTTCTTCCCGGCCTGCAAGACTCTCACGCCGCCAAAGGTAGCTGTAGCGAATGACAAGCCCAGCCAGAGGCTCCGGCAGCGCCACCTCGCGTTACTTGGGCTCGGCGTCGCTGGAATAGTCCGGGGGGGCGGGAGCTGTCCTGACAGCCTCAATCCATGCGTCGGGAGCATCGGCCGTCAGGCCTACGCGCCGATCTCGTCGCTTGAGGCGTTCCCATTCTTCAACTGGGATGACGACCAGACTGTCGCGTCCGTGCTTCGTGATCACCACGGGCTCACGGCGGGCCCTGTCGCTGAGCATCCCGAAGGCATTCTGAAATTCGCTCGCGGTGACGCGCGTCGTCGTGTCCATTCGATGTTCTCCGAGTAGGGATTATGGAGAAAATCGCTAATTTGTCAAGGTCCAGAGGTATGCCACGCTGGCCGCTCGACCGCGCACGGCCGCCCGCCCACCTCCAGCGCCGTGCCCTCGATCCGATCAAGCCGGACCAGCGCCATGGCGCGGCCGTCGCCGCCCGAGAGCACCTCACCGGCGCGCAGGGTTCCGGCCAGCACCTCCGCGCCCCGCTCTGGCGCTGGCCCTTGGTACGTAATCGGCAGCATGCGGCTCTTGACCGAGCCGCGGCGCTTCATGCGGGAGGTGGTTTCCTGGCCGACGAAGCAGCCCTTCTTGAAGTCGACGCCGTTCAGCAGGTCGAAGTCGGCTTCCAAAGGGTAGGTCGTGTCCTCGCCCCAGTCGGCGGCGCCCGGCACGCCGAGGGCGAGGCGGTGGGCGTCGTAGTCAGGTTCGGTCGCGGCCGCTTCGAACGCGCCGTAGCCGCGCCAGCCCAGCGCCGCCAGCCGGGGATCGGCGATCCAGCCTTCACCCGTTGGCGCCGCGCCCCACGCCGCGAACACCGGCGTCTCGTCGGCTGCGATCGTCACCTTGGCGCGCAGCCGGTAGATCGAGAGTCGCTGGATCAGCGCCGCGCGTCGCTCGGCCACGCAGTCGATCGAGGCCCCGCCGTCCATCCGGCCAATGACGAAGAGGTCGAACAGCAAGCGCCCCTGCGGCGTCAGCAGCGCCCCGAATCGCGCCTCACCCACCGCCAGCGTCTCGACGTCCTGGGTGATCAGCCCCTGCAGGAAACTGCGCCAATCCTCGCCGCCAAGGGCGATCAGGGCGCGGCTTTCGAGCCTGGCGATGCGGGTTGTTGTGGCCATGTCACCAATGTGGAGCGTCACTGGTTGGAGCGCCAGTCAAACGGCGCCTATACAGGGTCATGGCCGCCGCCAAATCCTTCCCCGTCCTCTTCATCGCGCCTGGCGGCGTCAGCGAGGCGGTGCTTGCCTCGGGGCTGCTGAAGAAGCTGCACGACGAGGCCCCGAACCCGCGCTTCACCATCATCGCCAACCGCAAGGTCGCGCCACTGTTTTCCGACATGCCCAAGGTCGAGCGGCTGATCGTCACCGAGCGCAAGGGCTCGGCGCGGCGCTGGTTCGGCCTCCTGGGCCCGATGCGGGCGCGGCGCTGGGCGCTGGTGGTGGACATGCCCTCGCGGGTCATCGCCGGGCGGCTCAGACCCAAGGGGCGGCCGCTGAAGCGCGACGACGCGGAGCCGGCGCACAAGCTGATCGAGGCGGCACGGCTGATGCGGCTCGAGGACGAGCCGCCGGCCCCCTACCTGTTCGTCAGCGAGGAAACCGACGCCAAGGCGGCCACGCTGGTCGCGGGCGAGGGCCCGATCCTGGCGATCGCGCCGACCGCCGAGTGGGTCGGCAAGAGCTGGCCGATCGAGCGCTTCGCCGAGGTGGCGCGGCGGCTGCGCGCGCCCGGCGCGGCGATGGCCGGGGCGCGGGTGATGATCCTGGGCGAAAAGTCCGAGGGCCACGAGGTCGAGCCGGTGCGCTCGACCGCCTCGAAGGACCTGATCATCGACCTGGTCGGCAAGACCGACCTGCTCACCACCTTCGCGGCGCTGAAGCGGGCCGACCTCTTCATCGGCAACGACACCGGCTTTTCGCAGCTGGCGGCCGCCGCCGGCGTGCCGACCATCGCCCTCTTCGGGCCGTCCGACGACCGCATCTGGCGGCCTTGGGGCGAGGACGTTCGGGTGGTGCGCGGCGCCCGCAGCCTGGAGGAGATCCGCAAGGTCGACTCGACCTTGAGCGCCCAGATCCGCCACATGATCGACCTCTCCGCCGACAGCGTGCTCGCCACCGCCGAGACCCTGCTGGAGGAGGTGCGTGCCTGACACCTTCGACCTGATCGTCCGCGGCGGCGAGGTGGTGAACCACGCCGGGCGCGGGCTGGCCGACGTCGGCGTGCGGGACGGGCGCATCGCGGCCATCGGCGACCTGGGCCAGGCGTCGGCCGGCGAGAGCTTCGACGCCACCGGCCTCACCGTCCTGCCCGGCGTGATCGACACCCACACCCACTTCCGCGAGCCGGGCCTGGAGTGGAAGGAAGACATGGAAACGGGCTCGCGCGCCGCCGTGCTGGGCGGGGTGACAGCCGTGTTCGAGATGCCGAACACCGAGCCCGTGACTACCGACGCCGCCGCGCTCGAGGACAAGTTGGCCCGGGCCCGCGGCCGCATCCACTGCGACCACGCCTTCTATGTCGGCGCGACGCCGGACAACGCCCGCTGGCTCAGCGAGCTGGAGCGGCTGCCGGGGTGCTCTGGGGTCAAGGTGTTCATGGGCAGCTCGACCGGCTCCCTCCTGGTGGCCGACGACGCCGACTTGCGCCAGGTCCTGCGCCACACCCACCGGCGCATCGCCGTGCATGCCGAGGACGAGGCCTGCCTCAACGAGAGCCGGCCGCTGGTGCGCCTCGGCGACTGGACCAGCCACCCGCTGGCGCGCCCCGCCTGCTGCGCCATCAAGGCGACCGAGCGGGTGCTGGCGCTGGCCGGCGAGCTCGGGCGGCGCATCCACCTGCTGCACATGACCACCGCCGAGGAGATCGAGCTGGTCGCGGCCCACAAGGACCTCGCCACCGTCGAAGTGACGCCGCAGCACCTCACCTTCGCCGCGCCGCCGGCCTACGAGCGGCTGCAGGGCCTGGCCCAGATGAACCCGCCGATCCGCGACGAGACCCATCGCGCCGGTCTCTGGCGTGGGCTGGCACAGGGCGTCGTCGACATCCTGGGCTCTGACCACGCGCCGCATACCCTGGAAGAGAAGACCCGGCGCTATCCGGCCTCGCCCTCGGGCATGCCGGGCGTGCAGACCCTGGTCCCGGTGATGCTGACCCACGTCGCCGAGGGCCGGTTGACGCTGGAGCGCTTCATCGACCTGACCAGCGCCGGCCCGCAGCGCGTCTTCGGCATCGCCGGCAAGGGCCGCCTGGCCGTGGGCTGGGACGCCGACCTGACGCTCGTGGATCTGAACGCGCGCCGCACGCTCACCCACGCCGACATGGCGACCCGCGTCGGCTGGACCCCCTTCGACGGCATGGAAATAACCGGCTGGCCGATGGCCACCGTCATCCGCGGGCAGGTGGTGATGCGCGAGGGTGAGCTGACCTCGCCCGGCGCCGGCCAGCCGATCCGTTTCCTCGAAACACTTGGAGCTGCCGCATGAACGGCGCCGACGCCCTGATCGAAACCCTGAT
>DATAVF010000108.1:0-3267 GCA_036267835.1 Caulobacteraceae bacterium
TCTCGCCGGAGCTGGGCAAGGGGACCAGCTACCGCGCCTTCGACCACGTGATCCCGATCCCGGCGCGTTACTACGCGGCCTTCGCGCGCTGGGAGCAGCTGGCGCTGCTGCGCGCCTCCCGCGACATGCGCGACATCCGCAGCCTGCTGCGCTCGGCCCAGGAGCCGGCCAAGATCGCCCGCCTGGTCGAGATCCTCGACCACAACCACGGCTACCGGCTCTACCAGTCGGTCTCGCGGCTGAAGGAGACCCTCTCGGCCGAGACCGAAGCGGTGTTCCGCTTCGAGGCCGGCGACGTTCGCATCGAAAAGCCGGTCCGCCGCGCCGAGTTCGACAAATGGATCGCCCCGGAACTGGCCGCCATCGCCGCCTCCGCCGACGAGGTGCTGGCGCGGGCCGGCCTGAAACCGGGCGACGTCGACAAGGTCTTCCTCACCGGCGGCTCGTCGTTCGTGCCGGCGGTGCGGGCGCTCTTCGCCGACCGCTTCGGCGAGGCCAAGCTGGAGAGCGGCGGCGAACTGGTCTCGATCGCCACCGGCCTGGCGCTGATCGGCGCGCAGGCCGACACGGCCGAGTGGGCGAAGGCGGCGGGTTAGCCCAGCGCGTCCTTCACCGCCGCGCCGGCCTCTTTGGCGGCCTCGATCACGGCCGGCGAGACGTCGCCCATGATGAAGAAGTCGTGGACCAGCGTGGGGTAGTTGGCGTGGTGGGCCGGTGTGCCGGCGGCCGCGAGGGCGGCGGCGTAGTCGCGGCCCTCGTGCTCCAGCGGGTCGTGGCCGGCGGTGACGATGTAGGCGCGCGGCAGGCCCGACAGGTCCTTGGCCTGGGCCGGCGAGACGCGATGGGCCATCGGGTGGCCGGCGAAGGCCAGCGAGGCCTCGAAGAAGGCCATGGCGGCCTTGGACAGCACCGGTCCGTCGCGTTCCTGCCGAGATGCGGTCTCTTCGGCCGGCCAGAGCGCGGGGTAGAGCAGCAGCTGCAGCTTCAGCGGGTACAGGTCATCGCCGCGCAGATCCAGCGCGATCGAGGCCGCCAGATTGCCGCCGGCGCTGTCGCCGCCGACGCCGATATGGGCGGGATCGGCCCCCAGCTCGGCCGCGTGGTCGAAGGCCCAGCGGGTGGCGGCGAGCGCATCGTCGTGGCCGGCCGGGAAGGGGTTCTCGGGCGCGAGGCGATAGTCGACCGCCATCACCCGCTGGCCGGAGAAGGCCGCAAGGCGCCGACAATGCGCGTCATGGGTCTCCAGGTCGCCGATGACGAAGCCGCCGCCGTGGAAATAGACCAACAGGCCGGACGGGTTGGCGGCGCCGGCAGGCGTGTAGAGCCGCGCCGGGACAGGACCATCGCCGCCGGCCACTTCGAGGTCGCGCACTTCGACGCCCGGTGGGATGGAGCCCACGTTCTGCGCCGTCCGCTGCGCCCGATACCCGGCGCGCACCAGCGCCGGCGGCATTGCGGCGATCGGCGGACCGCCGCCGGCCGGCGCGGCCGCGGCCTGAGCGTCGAGGTGGGCCTTGAAGTGCGGATCGAGGGTCATTCGCATACCTGCTCCCCTCCCCCATGAGGGGAGGGGTCGGGGGTGGGGGTCTGCCGCCGCAATAAGGTGCGGTCGGCCAGTCGCAAAAAGGGCGGGTGGCTCGGAGAGCCCCCCGCCCCTGACCCCTCCCCTCAAGGGGGAGGGGAACTAGATTACTCCGCCGCGACCTTCGGCGTGTAGCCGAGCACGGCCTTGGTCTCCAGGTATTCGTGGAAGCCGTAGTCGCCCCACTCGCGCCCGTTGCCGCTCATCTTGTAGCCGCCGAACGGGGCGGTCGGGTCGCCGCCGCCGCCGTTGATCGACACCTGGCCGGCGCGCAGCTTGGAGGCCACGTCGCGGATCTTGGTCATGTCGGTGCCCGAGATGTAGGCCGCGAGGCCGTACTCGGTGTCGTTGCCGATCGCCACGGCCTGGTCGACGCTGTCGTAGCCCAGGATCGACACCACCGGGCCAAAGATCTCTTCCTTGGCGATGGTCATGTCGTTGGTCACGTTGGCGAAGACGGTGGGCTTCACATAGAAGCCCTTGTCGAGGCCTTCCGGCCGATCCGGGCCGCCGGTGACGAGGGTGGCGCCCTCGGCGATGCCGGCCTTGATCAGGCGCTGGATCTTTTCCCACTGGGTCTTGTTGACCACCGGGCCGATCGTGGCGTTGCCGTTCGGATCGCCGACGGTCACGGACTCGGCCGCTTCCTTGGCGATGACGATGGCTTCGTCCATCTTGCCGGCCGGCACCAGCATGCGGGTCGGCGCATTGCAGGACTGGCCGGAGTTGTTCATCACGTTGCGCACGCCGCCGCCGACGGCCGACTTCATGTCAGCGTCTTCGAGGATGATGTTCGGGCTCTTGCCGCCCAGTTCCTGCGCCACGCGCTTGACGGTCGGCGCGGCGGCCTTGGCCACCTCGACGCCGGCGCGGGTCGAGCCGGTGAAGGAGACCATGTCGATGCCCGGGTGGCTGGAGATGGCCGCGCCCACTTCGGGGCCGGTGCCGTTGATCATGTTGAAGACGCCGGCCGGCACGCCCGCCGCGTCCATCACTTCGGCCCAGATGTAGGCGCTGAACGGCGCTTCTTCCGACGGCTTCAGCACCATGGTGCAGCCGGTGGCCAGCGCCGGGATCACCTTGGCGGCGATCTGGTTGATCGGCCAGTTCCAGGGGGTGATCAGCCCGCAGACGCCGATCGGCTCTTTGACGATGCGCGTGGCGCCGCGGTCTTCCTCGAACTTGAAGTTCTTTAAGACGTCGATCGAGGTGGCGATGTGCATCATGCCGACCGGGGCCTGGGCGCGCTGCGCCAGGCTGGCGGGGGCGCCCATTTCCTCGGTGATGGCGTTGGCGATGTCGCCGAAGCGCTTCTGGTATTCGGCCAGGACGCGCTGGAGCAGCTCGATGCGCTCTTCACGGCTGGTCTGGGAGTAGGTGACGAAGGCCTTCTTGGCGGCGTCCACAGCCTTGTCCACATCCGCGGCCGAGCCGGCGGAGATGTGGCCGGCGACGCCTTCGGTGGCGGGATTGATCACGTCCAGGCTCTTGGGCGTGACCGGATCGACCCAATGGCCGTCGATGTAAAACTTCATGTATTCGCGCATGCCGTGCTCCTTGGGCGTCGTCTCAGGCCCGGGCCCTCAAGTTATCCACAAGGGGTCCCGGCTGGCCGGGCATATTAGTGATCGCGGTTCATGAGGGAAGAGGGACGCGGGGGAAGGCGAGTCAATGTTTCTGATAGC
>DATAVF010000109.1:0-12081 GCA_036267835.1 Caulobacteraceae bacterium
CGCGGCGCGCGGCGACACGGTGAACCTGCGCGGCTTCTCCGCCTTCAACGACTTCTTCCTCGACGGCATCCGCGATGCGGCCGTCTACAATCGCGACACCTTCGACATTCAGTCGGTCGAGGTGCTGAAGGGCCCGGCGGCCACCTTGTTCGGCCGCGGCTCGACGGGCGGCGCGATCAACCAGGTGACCAAGGCGCCGACCCTGGGGGCGTTCAACATCGTCAACGCCGATATCGGCAGCAACGATGAAGTCCGAGGGACGATCGATATCGATCATCCGCTCAGCGACACCTCGGCGGTGCGCCTCAACTCCATGGGTGAGAGCTCGGACGTGGCCGGGCGGGACGACGTGCGCAACCGGCGCTGGGGTGTCGCGCCCGCGGCGGAGTTCGGCATCGGCCAGGCGACCACCGTGACGCTGGCTTATGAGCACCTCAGCGAGAACGACCGGCCCGACGAGGGCGTCCCCTTTGTCGTCGGCGTGCCGGCGGCCGCCGCGCCGCGCGGCGCCGACTACGGCCTGCTGTCCGACAAGTTCACCAGTGACGTCGACATCGGCACCTTTGTGCTGCGCCACGAGTTCTCCGACAACATTTCGGTGACCAATACCGTCCGGGCGGCGAACTACGCCTTCTTCAACCAGTTTGCCGCGCCCAACTTCGGCAGCGTCAAATCGGGCGGGCTGGGGCCGCCGACCGCGGCGACGCCGACCGCCAGCATATTGGTCGGCCGCGACGCGCCGAGCAGCGAGGGCGACCAGACCAACGTCACCGACCAGCTCGACTTCACCGCCCGCTTCACCACCGGGCCGCTGACCCACGTGCTGGTGGTGGGCGGCGAGGCGGCGAGCCAGACCAATCTGCTGCAGCGCTTCAACAACCCGTTCAATTCCAACAATAATTGGGTGCCCGAGACGCCGCTCCTGAACCCCAACCCCAACACGCCGCTGCCGTTCGAGCCGGTGACCTCGACCCAGGCCACCAATGCGAACTCGCAGGCCGCCTACATCACCGACACCGTCGGCCTGGGCTCGCAGTTCGACCTGATCGTCGGCGCCCGCGTCGACCGGTTCGCGGCCTACTATCACCAGGTGACGCTGACCACGGGCGCGGTGCTCAACCTGCAGCGCGTCGACGTGGTGGCGAGCCCGCACGTGGCCCTGGTCTACAAGCCAGCCCCCTGGCAGAGCTTCTACGTCTCCTACGGCACCTCGTTCGATCCCTCGGCCGAGGCGCTGACCCTGACCGCCAAGACGGCCAACCTGGGTCCGGTGAAGGGCGTCACCTACGAGGCGGGCAGCAAGACCAGCCTGTTCAACGGCGGCATGCTGCTGACCGCCGCGATCTTCCACACCGTGGTCGACAATGCCCAGTCCAACGACCCGGACAACCCGTCGGTGACGGTGCTGGACGGCAACGAGACGGTGAACGGCTTCGAACTCGGCGCCACCGGTCACATCGGCGAGCACATCAGCCTCGACGCCGGCTACACCTATCTGGACGGCAAGACCTCGGGCATTGGCGCCTCCGGCCCCTACAACGGCACGGTGGCTCCGAACGTCGCCAAGAACGCGCTCAACGTCTTTGCCGAGTATCGCTTCGATCCGCAGTGGGAAGTCGGCCTGGGCGCCAACTACCTCGGGCGCCGCTTCGCCGACGTCTACAACACCGCGTCGGCGCCGTCGTACCTGGTGTGGAACGCCATGCTGGAGTGGAAAATCACGCCGAAGCTGGCCTTGCAGCTGAACGGCATCAATCTCTTCAACACCCTCTACTACGACAACATCTACTACACCTCGTCTTCCGAGAACCACGCCATCCCGGGCGCTGGCCGGACCGTCAAGCTGACGGCGCGGGCCAGCTTCTGATGCGGCGGAGCGAGCAGCTCCGCGCCGCCGCCGAGGTCGAGGCGCACTATGTGCGCATGACCCGGCTCAGCCGCATGTCGCCGGCCGAGCTCACCCGGGCGCTGGCCGGCGACGCTGAGGACGCCGCGCCCTGGATCGAGAGCGCCGCCCGCTACGGCGTCGCCGAGGCCCAGGTGCGCTGGGGCCAGCTGCGGCTCGATGCGGGCGCCGCGGCCGAGGCGCTGACCTGGTTCGAGCGGGCCGCGGCGCAGGGCTCGGCCGAAGCGATGAACATGGCCGGGCGGGCTTACGAGAACGGCTGGGGCGTTGAGGGCGACCTGGCCGCCGCGGCGCTCTGGTACCAGCGCGCGGCCGACGCCGGCAGCGACTGGGGCCAGTACAATCTCGGCAACCTGCTCTTCGACGGCCAAGGCCTGGCGCAGGACCCTGCCGGCGCCGTCGCCTGCTATCGCAAGGCCGCCGCGCAAGGGCACGCCCGGGCCATGAACCTGCTCGGCCGCTGCTGCGAAGAGGGCTGGGGCGTGGCGCGCGACCTCGCCGCCGCCCGCGACTGGTATCGCCGCTCGGCCGAAGGCGGCTATTTCCGCGCCCAGTACAACTACGCCACCTGGCTGGCCCGCGAAGGTCGGCTGGACGACGCGCTGGGTTGGTTCGAACAGGCGCTGGCCGGCGCCACCGCGCCGAGCCGCAAGTCCATGATGGACGCCCTGGCCAGCCATCGCGACCCGCGCCTGGCGGCCCTTGCCCAGCGCTTCGAGGCGGCCGCGTGATGCTGCTGCGCCTGCCCGCGCTGTTGTCGTCGGACCAGGTCGCGCACTGCCGCGGCGTGCTGGCCGGCGCCGACTGGCGCGATGGGCGCGAGACCGCCGGCGCGCAGTCGGGCCTCGCCAAGCATAACCTGCAGCTCAGCGAAGCTTCGGCACAGTCCCGCCAGCTCGGCGAGATCGTGCTGGCGGCGCTGGCGGCCAGCTCGGCCTTCATGTCCGCGGCCCTGCCGCTGAAGGTCTTCCCGCCGCTCTTCAATCGCTATGCGCCCGGCATGGCCTTCGGCGCGCATATCGACAACGCGGTGCGCGCTTCGCCCGTCACAGGCGCCCGCTATCGCACCGACCTTTCCTGCACGATCTTCCTCAGCGATCCGGCCGGCTATGACGGCGGCGAGCTGACCATCGAGGACGGGTTCGCACCGCGCCTGGTGAAGCTGCCGGCCGGCGACGCCATCCTCTACCCGGCCACGACCGTACACCGGGTCGAGCCGGTGACGCGCGGCGAGCGCTGGGCCTCGTTCTTCTGGGTCCAGTCGATGGTGGCCGACGGCGGTCGCCGGGCGCTGCTGCACGACCTCGACTGCGCGATCGCGGCGGCCAGGGCCGATCTCGGCGACGACCACGCCGCGGCGGTCTCGCTGGTCGGCGTCTACCACAACCTCATCAGGATGTGGGGCGAGGTCTGACCGCCGCTTCGCTAGTGGCGGTGCGCGTCGTTGGTGTCCGCTCGCCCGCCATGTCCGTCCTGGCCTGGCTGGCCGCCCGAATGCTGGCCATTGCCCTGCGAGGGGCCCTGCGAGGGGCCCTGCGGGCCATGCCCGTGATCGGGGCCGCCGCCGCCGCCCGGCGGGCCGCCGGGACCTTGCGGGCCTGAGCCCGGGCCGGCCGCCGGCGTTCCCGGCGACGTGCCGCTCGCCGCAGGTCCGCCGGCCCCGGGCGGCGGACCGCTGGTCTGGGCGAGGTTGTGCGCCCGGTCGGCGGCCCACCGCGTCGTGTCGGCCGCCCCATGCTGGGCGTGGTAGGCCTGCCAGTCCGGGTTGCTTTGCTGGTCCTGGGTCAGGCGGCTGGTCTGGGCGTCCAGCGCGCTGCGCTGCTGGGTCCAGTTCGGCGGCGGGCCGTTCTGATGCGGCTGCTGCTGTGCGCCTTGTTGCAGGGCGTGGGCGCGTTGCAGAAAGCGCCCGGCCATGTCGGCTTGCTGGGCGACCGCGGGCTGGGCCAGCTGATGGCCATGGCTATCGTAGACGGCGACCAGCGCGCCGCCCTGGAAGCCGTAGCCGTAATCGGACGCCTGGATGTAGAACGGCTGGGTCGCGCCGGGCGCGAAATAGTAGACCCGCGGACCGTCCGAGGTCTGCTCGGCAATGCGCTCGTAATTGTCGTGCGTGCGCCACACCGACGACTGGGCGCCGTCATAGTCATAGGTGAAGTCAGGCGGCGCGTCGGCGAAGGCGTCGCTCAGGTCCGACGCCTGGTCGGCCTCGGCGTAGGCGGCGGTGGGGCTGGCCGCTGGCGCGACGGGCGCCGCGGCAGCCGCCGGCAGGTCGGCGTCCGCCGGCGCGTCGCCAGTGGCCTCGTTGACCGCCGCCGTGTTGTCCGCCGCGCTGTTGGTCGGCGCGGCCGGGTTGCAGCCGGCGAGGGCGAGCCCCGCCATCGCCCACAGGATCGCCAGGCTGGACGGGGCGAAGAATTGATGCGTGCGCGAACGCGGGCTTGCCATGAAGTTCACCTCAAGAGTGCAGTCGGGGAGAGTTCCGCCCCCGCGGGACGTCGGACGGCGCGGTCGCGCTTGAACCGATCCGAACGCGTCAAAGCCGAAAGAGTTCCACGAGCGATCAGCCTTGCTTCACCCCTTCGCCGCCTTGGCCCGCTCGATCCCGTCCACCACCATTCGCCGCGCTTCGTCGGCGTCGCCCCAGCGCATGATCTTGACCCACTTGCCGGGCTCCAGGTCCTTGTAGTGGGTGAAGAAGTGCTCGATCTGCTCGATCGTGATCGGGGGCAGGTCTGTGTAGGTCTCGACGTGGTCGTAGCGCGACGAGAGCTTGCGGCCGGGCACGCCGATCAACTTCTCGTCGCCCCCGTGCTCGTCCTCCATGATCATCACCCCGACGATGCGGCAGCTCATGATCGCGCCCGGCGTGATCGCCCGGGTGTTGGCCACCAGCACATCGCAAGGATCGCCGTCGTCCGACAGGGTATGCGGGATGAAGCCGTAGTTCCCCGGGTAGCGCATCGCTGTGTAGAGGAACCGGTCGACCATCAGGGCGCCCGACTCCTTGTGCATCTCGTACTTGATCGGCTCGCCGCCGATCGGCACCTCGATCACCACATTCACCTCGTTGGGCGGATCGATCCCGATCGGCACGGCGGCGAGGTTCATGGGCGGGTCCTTCTGCGGCTTGCCGTGATGGATAGCCGAGGCGCTCCCGCAAGGCCACGCATCGCGGCGCTCTACGTTCGACCGCGAGGGCTACCACCCATCCTTGTCATCCCGGCCGTAGCGCCTGGACCTGGCCCGACCCGGACGCCCCGTCCGCCCAGCCCAGCGTGGTGCGCTTCGAGCTGTCGCCAGATGGCGACGGCTGCCTCCTCACCCTGACCGACGCTGGCCCCGGCCCGATCCATCCGAGCCAGGCCGCCGGCTGGCACACCCACCCGGAAGCCCTGCCCGGCGCCGCCGACGGCGTCTTCACCGCCTGGGACCCGGCGGTCGAGGCGGTCCACGGGGCGCGCTACCGCACCATCATCGAGGCCTAACGCCGGCCCGCAGTGTTTGCAGCGCGGGACCCCCTCGGCTAGGACGGCGGCTCGTTTTTCGTGAGAGGGCGCCACCATGACCCGCAAGCCGGACGGAAGCTGGGATAAGGCGAAGCTGCCCAGCCGGCATGTGACCGAGGGACCGGCGCGGGCGCCGCACCGGTCGTACTACTACGCCATGGGGCTGGGCTCGCGGGAGATCGCCCAGCCGTTCGTGGGGGTGGCGTCGTGCTGGAACGAGGCAGCGCCCTGCAACACCGCGCTCATGCGCCAGGCGCACGCGGTGTCGGCCGGGGTGAAGGCGGCCGGCGCCACGCCGCGCGAGTTCTGCACCATCACCGTCACCGACGGCATCGCCATGGGGCACGAGGGCATGCGCTCGAGCCTGGTCAGCCGCGAGGTCATCGCCGACTCGGTGGAGCTGACGATCCGCGGCCACAGCTACGACGCCCTGGTCGGCATCGCCGGCTGCGACAAGTCGCTGCCCGGCATGATGATGGCCATGCTGAGGCTGAACGTGCCCTCGGTGTTCCTCTATGGCGGCTCCATCCTGCCCGGCCGATGGCAGGGGCGTGACGTGACCGTGGTCGACGTGTTCGAGGCGGTGGGCCAGAACTCGGCCGGCAAGCTCAGCCTCGATGACCTTTGCGCGCTGGAGCAGGTGGCCTGCCCGGGCGACGGCGCCTGCGGCGGCCAGTTCACCGCCAACACCATGGCCTGCGTCTCCGAGGCGATCGGGCTGGCGCTGCCGCTCTCCGCCGCCCTGCCGGCGCCCTACGAGAGCCGCGACCAGTATGCGGTGGCCTCGGGCGAGGCGGTGGTGCGGCTGATCGAGGCCAACATCCGGCCGCGCGACATTTGCACCCGCGAGGCGTTCGAGAACGCCGCGGTGGTGGTGGCCGCGACCGGCGGCTCGACCAACGGCGGCCTGCACCTGCCGGCCATGGCCCACGAGTGCGGCATCTCCTTCACCCTGCGCGACATGGCCGAGGTCTTCCGCCGCACGCCGCACCTGGCCGACCTGAAGCCGGGCGGGCGCTATGTGGCCAAGGACATGGGCGAAGCCGGCGGGGTGCCGGTGCTGCTGAAGACGCTGCTGGAGGCCGGCTTGATCCACGGCGACGTGATGACCGTCACCGGCAAGACTCTGCGCGAGAACCTCGCGGACGTGAAATGGCGGGACGACCAGGACGTGATCCGTCCCGCCAGCAACCCGATCTCGCCTACCGGCGGCGTGGTCGGCGTCTGGGGTTCGCTCGCGCCGGACGGCGGCATCGTCAAGGTGGCCGGCATGACCTCGCACCGCGCCCACCGCGGCCCGGCGCGGGTGTTCGACGGCGAGGACGCCTGCTTCGCGGCGGTGGAGCGCGGCGACTATCAGGACGGCGAGGTGCTGGTGATCCGCTACGAGGGGCCGAAGGGCGGGCCGGGCATGCGCGAGATGCTCTCCACCACGGCGGCGCTGTCGGGGCAGGGCCGGGGCGACAAGGTGGCCCTGATCACCGACGGCCGGTTCTCCGGCGGCACCCGCGGCCTCTGCGTCGGCCACGTCGGCCCCGAGGCGCAGGACTGCGGCCCGATCGCCCTGGTCAAGGACGGCGACATCATCTCGATCGACGCCGACGCCGGCACGATCGAGCTGGAAGTCGACCCGATCGAACTGGAAAACCGCCGGCGCCACTGGTCGCCGCGGGTGACCGACTATGGCTCCGGCGCGCTGTGGAAATACGCGCAAGGCGTGGGGCCGGCGCATCTGGGCGCGGTGACGCATCCGGGCATGGCGGGCGAGAGGAAGGTCTACGCGGATATCTGACGAGTGGGCGCGAAACCTAGGCCGCGGCCTTGCTGGCCTGCCGGATGAAGCCGATGGCCTCAGTGGCCCAGCGGTCGAAGACGCCCGGCGCTTTCGGGAGCAGGTTTGTCTTTGCCTCGACCGCCCAGTAGAGGCGCAGGAAGTAGAACACGCCGACGGCCGCCGGAGGCGCGTGCCGGAACAGCTGGGACGTCCCTTGCAGCGGCCCCTTCTCCAGCAGGGCGATGAAGTCGACGTCGGCCGGCGCGAGCTGCGGGCGTTGCCAGTCGATGATCCGATAGCCGTCGCCAGCGACGAAGACGTTCCCGGGGTTCAAGTCTCCGTGGGTCAGCCGCGAGGTCCGGCCGATGAGGCGATCAATATCGGCGGACCCAGCCCACTTCTCGACATCGTCGGCATAGCCCGGGGCAGCGTTAATCGTCAGGCGCTGGTTGGCGACCAGCTCGGACAGCATACCAAGGGTGGACTGGGCGAACGCCCGCCATAGCGTCTGGGTGCTGATGTCGACGTAGACCGGAACCGCGGCGTCGATGATCCCGATCGCATCGACGAGCGCGCGGCCGTGGCGCGCCAAGTCGTCCTCGGTCAGCGTCATGTCGCCGATCAGCGGCGCGTCGACGAACTCGAACAGCATGGTCGAATACACCGCGTCGCGGGTGAGCAGCCGGCTGGCGGGCAGCAGGGGCGAGCTCACACTTTCGTAGAAGTCCGGCTCGAACGTCGGCGTGCGCTGGGCCTTGTAAATCCAGCGGACCCCGCTGGCCGTGGTCAGCTGTTCGACCGCGGAGAGCGGCCAGCTGCGCACATGGCGCCGATCGATCACCGTCTCGCCGAGCGCCGCTTCGAGCTCGGGCGTCGCGTGGACCATGAGGTCGAAGGTCTCGTGCTTTTGCATCGTGGCCGGCCGCGCCGCTCGCTGCTTACGAGTCCTTTATGCCGTCAGCGGGCCTTCCCGGTCGAGATTTGATCGCTCGCGGCGGGATATTCGACCGGCCGAACTGAGAGACGCGCCGTCGCGCGAAAGAGCCCGTCATGCCCACACCTGTCCTCGACCTCATCTACATCGCCGGCGGCTTCGCCGTTCTTGGCCTCTTCGCCCTCTACGCTGTCGCCCTGCGCAGGATCTGACCCATGCTCGTCGAGCTGATCTACGGCGCTGCCGTCGTGGTGGTCGCCATCTACATGGTCGCGGCGTTGCTCCGCCCCGACAAGTTCTGACGCCCCGGCAAATCTGAAAGTAGGCAAGGACATACGCAATGGATCCGCGCGGTTGGGGTGAAATCCTCTTCACCATCGCCATCACCATCGCCCTGGCCGTGCCGCTCGGCGCCTATCTCGCGCGGGTCTGGAAGGGCGAAAGCACCTGGCTCGATCCGGTGCTGAGGCCGGTCGAGGCCGGCCTCTACTGGAGCTTCGGCGTCGATCGGAACAAGAGCCAGAACTGGCTCGCCTACGCCATCTCGATGCTGGTGTTCAGCGCCGCCAGCTTCCTGGTGCTCTACCTGATCCTGCGCTTCCAGGACGTGCTGCCGTTCAATCCGCAACACTTCGCCGGCGTCAGCCCGGACCTCGCCTTCAACACCTCGATCAGCTTCATCACCAACACCAACTGGCAGTCGTACACGCCGGAAGCGACCGTCTCGACCTTCTCGCAGATGGCCGGGCTGACCACGCACAACTTCCTCTCGTCGGCCGCGGGCATCGCGCTGGCCGCCGCCGTCGCCCGCGCCTTCGCGGCCAACCGCGGCGAGGGGCTGGGCAACTTCTGGGTCGATCTGACCCGGATCAGCCTCTACGTCCTGCTGCCGATCGCGATCGTGGTGGCCCTGACCTTCGTGGCGCTGGGCGAGCCCCAGACCCTCGCCGGCTCGGCGAGCGCCGTCGGCCTCGAGGGCGGCAAGCAGACGATCATGCTCTATCCGACCGCCAGCCAGGAGGCGATCAAGCAGCTCGGCACCAATGGCGGCGGCGTCTTCAACGCCAACTCGGCCCACCCGTACGAGAACCCGAATTCGATCACCAACCTGATCGAAGAGGTCGAGATGAACACGCTGAGCTACGCTTGCGTGTTCGCCTTCGGCATCGTCGCCCTGGCCCGCAAGGAGTCCCGCGCCCTGGTGGCGGTGATGGGCATCTTCATCCTGGCCGCGGCGTCCGTCGTCTACTGGAGCGAGACGCAAGTCGCGCCGGCCATGCACGCGGTGCACGCCAGCACCCTCGTCAACATGGAAGGCAAGGAAGCGCGCTTCGGCGCGGCCTCGACCGCGACCTGGACCGCCTTCACCACCGGGGCCTCCGACGGCGGCGTCAACGCCATGCACGACAGCTACATGCCGCTCGGCGGCGGCGTGGCGATGTTCATGATCCAGCTGGGCGAGATGCTGCCCGGCGGGGTCGGATCCGGCCTCTACGGCATGGTGGTGATGGCCATCATCGCGGTCTTCGTCGCCGGCCTGATGGTCGGACGAACGCCGGAGTACCTCGGCAAGAAGATCGAGGCCCGCGAGGTCAAGTTCGCCATGCTGGCGGTGCTGATCCTGCCGCTCTCGATCCTCGGCTTCGCCTCCGTCGCCGCCGTGGGCCCTTTGGCCTTGAAGGCGCTGGAGAACTCCGGGCCGCACGGCCTGACCGAGATCATGTACGCCTACTCGTCGGCGACGGGGAACAACGGGTCGGCCTTCGCGGGCCTCGCGGCCAACACGCCCTACTGGAACGCCACCCTCGGCGTCGCCATGCTGCTGGGCCGCTTCGGCTACGTGATCCCGGTGCTGGCCATGGCCGGCGCCATCGCCGCCAAGCCCAAGCTCGCGCCAACCGCCGGCACCCTGCCGACCCACGGCCCGCTGTTCATCAGCCTGCTCGTGGGTGTGATCCTGATCATGGGCGGGCTGCAGTTCTTCCCCAGCCAGGCGCTTGGCCCGATCGTGGAGCACTTCCAGGTGCTCCAGGCCGTCGCGGCGCAAAAGTGAATTTGGAGCCCAGATTCCAATGACCGACGTCGCAGTCCATCTTGGCGAGAAGCGCCGCTCGGCGGTGGCCTCCACCGCCCTCAACTCGGCGGTGCTGGTGCGCGCCATCACAGACAGCTTCCTCAAGCTCGATCCGCGCCGGCTCACCTCCAACCCGGTGATCCTGGCCACCGAGATCGTGGCCGCCCTGGCCACCGTCTCGACGATCGACGCCTTCGTCCGCGGCGTGAGCCCATGGTGGGCGTTCCAGATCGCGCTCTGGCTCTGGTTCACCGTGGTCTTCGCCAACTTCGCCGAGAGCATCGCCGAAGGCCGCGGCAAGGCCGCCGCCGACGCCCTGCGCGCCCAGCGCATCGACGTGAAGGCCAAGCTGATCGTGGATGATACCGGCCTGATCGTGCCGACCTCGGCCTTCAAGCTCGCCGCCGGCCAGGTCGTGCTGGTCGAGGCCGGCGACATGGTGCCCTCGGATGGGGACATCATCGAGGGCGTCGCCTCGGTCAACGAAAGCGCCATCACCGGCGAGAGCGCGCCGGTGATCCGCGAGAGCGGCGGCGACCGCTCGGCCGTCACCGGCGGCACCACGGTGGTCTCGGACTGGATCAAGGTGCGGATCACCGCCGAGCCGGGCGCCAGCTTCATCGACCGCATGATCGCCATGGTCGAGGGGGCGGAGCGGCGCAAGACGCCCAACGAGATGGCGCTGACGGTGCTGCTGGCCGGCCTGACCATCATCTTCCTGATCGCGGTGGTGTCCTTGCTCGGCCTTGGCCAGTACTCGGGCGTCAAGCTCGACCCGCTGGTGCTGGGTGCGCTCTTCATCTGCCTGATCCCGACTACGATCGCGGGCCTGCTCTCGGCCATCGGCATCGCCGGCATGGACCGGCTGCTGAAGTTCAACGTGCTGGCCACCTCGGGGCGCGCGGTCGAGGCCGCCGGCGACGTCGACACGCTGCTGCTCGACAAGACCGGCACCATCACCCACGGCAACCGCATGGCGACCGAGATCATCGCCGCGCCCGGCGTACGGCCCGAGGCGGCGATCCGGGCGGCCATGATGGCCTCGCTCGCCGACGAAACGCCCGAGGGCCGTTCGATCGTCGACCTGGCGATGGAGAAGGGTCAGATCGGGGTCCCGCCGCCGAACTCGACGCCGGTCCCGTTCAGCGCCGCCACCCGGCTCTCCGGCCTCGACGCTGGAATGAACAGCTGGCGCAAGGGCGCGGTGGACGCGATCTACCGCACCGTGGGCCTCGCCGCGTCGGCCGTGCCGGCCGAAGTGGCCGCGGCCGTCGATCGCATCGCCCGCTCTGGCGGCACGCCGCTGGCGGTGGCCGAGAACGGCCAGCTGGTGGGCGTCATCCACCTGAAGGACGTGGTCAAGGCCGGCGTGAAGGAGCGCTTCGCCGACCTGCGCCGCATGGGCCTGCGCACCGTGATGATCACCGGCGACAATCCGGTCACCGCGGCGGCCATCGCCTCGGAGGCCGGCGTCGACGACTTCCTCGCCGAGGCCACGCCCGAGGACAAGCTGCGGCTGATGCGCGACGAGCAGACCAAGGGCCGGTTGATTGCCATGTGCGGCGACGGCTCCAACGACGCGCCGGCCCTGGCTCAGGCCGATGTCGGCGTGGCGATGAACACCGGCACCATGGCCGCGCGCGAAGCCGGCAACATGATCGATCTGGACAGCGATCCCACCAAGCTGATCGAGATCGTGGCGATCGGCAAACAGATGCTGATCACCCGCGGCGCATTGACCACCTTCTCCATCGCCAACGACGTCGCCAAGTATTTCGCCATCCTGCCGGCGATCTTCGTCGTCTCGCTGCCCGCGTTGGGCGCTCTCAACGTCATGCACCTGTCCAACCCCAGGAGCGCGATTCTGTCGGCGATCATCTTCAACGC
>DATAVF010000110.1:0-71194 GCA_036267835.1 Caulobacteraceae bacterium
GCTGGATGGAGGCGCCGTCGCCCATCCACTCCAGAGCCAGCATGATCAGCAGCTGGCGCCGCCAGCGCCCGAAGCTCATGCCGGTCTCGCGCGCCAGCAGCCTCGCCAGGCTGCGCTCGCTGAGACCGGCTTGCGCGGCCCAGCTGCGCATGGTGCCGTGGTCGGCCGGCTCGGCCATCATCGTCTGGGCGATCCTGCGCAGCCGGCCGTCCGCCGGCATCGGCAGGTGCAGCCGCTCAACGGGCGCCGCCGCAAGCTCGTCGAGCAGCAGGGTGATCAAGTGCGCTTCCGCACCACAATCGGGATATTGCAGCGGGAACCCGGCCGCGCGCCGCAGCAGTTCGCGCAGCAGAGGCGTCACCGAGAGCGTGCAGCAGGCGGCGGGCATGCGGTCGGCGAGCGGCGGCTCGATGAAGGCGTTGTAGCCCTCGATCGCACCGGACGCCTTCAGTGCGTGCACCGCGCCGCCCGGCACCCAGATCGCGCACTGGGGCGGCGCCAGCCAGAGCCCCCCTTCCGCCTCGCACGTCAGCACGCCGCGCAGCGAGAGCAGCACCTGGGCCTTGCGGTGGGTGTGCGGCGCCAGCTCGAGGCTGGCGTCCGGCATGGAGACGCCGAAGGTCACCACCGGCTGCAGCGCCTCGTCCGGGTCGATGAACTCGGCGAAGTCGGTGAGGATCGGCATGCGCGGCGGGGGCCCGTTCGGCAATTTGGCTGGATCGACGAATAGTCTGTCGGATTTGCGCGATGCCGCCAAGCCGCAGGCGACTTACTCCTGGCCCACCCGGAACTTCAAGGAGCAGTCTCCTGTCCCCACCCTCGCCCAACCCGATCGCGGACGAACGGGTCAACGCGGTGCTGGCGCGGCTGCATGGCCAGTCCAGCCGCCAGATGCCCGGCCTCATCGCCCATCTGCTGGGCGACGCGGTGTTGGGGATGGTCGGACGACCAGCGCCCGCTGACGCCGCCTACTATCGCGACAAGCTGATCTGCGTCAGCCGCGACCAGGGCTGGCTGATCTACCAGATGTGCCGCGCCCTGGGCGCGCGGCGGGTGGTGGAGTTCGGCACCTCGTACGGCGTCTCGACGCTCTATCTGGCGGCGGCGGTGCGCGACAACGGCGGTGGGACGGTGATCGGCTCGGAAATCGAGCCCAGCAAGGCCGAGCGGGCCCGCGCCCACCTCGCCGAGGCAGGCCTCGAGGCGGTCGTCGAGATCCGCGAGGGCGACGCCTTGCAGACGCTGGCCGATTGCGGCGGCCCGGTGGACTTCCTGCTGGTAGACGGCTTTCCGAAACTGGCGCGCGCGATCATCGAGGTGATGGCGCCGCAGCTGAGGGCCGGCGCCATGGTGGTCTGCGACAACGTCGGCCACTTCCCGAAGGACTTCGCCAGCTACCTCGACTATGTGCGCAAGCCAGCCAACGGCTTCACCTCGACGCTGGTGTCCCTGCGCAGCGGGACCGAAGTCTCGGTCAGGACCTGAGCGCAGCGCTCACGCCGCCGCCGCGCACGCCCTGACGTCCGGTCGCGTCGGTCTGCGGCCGCACGAGCCAGTAGAGCGCGGCGCAGTGGGTGATCATCAGCAGCGGCACGTAGATGATCGGGATGGCGTAGGCGGCGCCCAACTGGCCCGGCTGCGCGGGCACGCCCGTCTGGATGGCGTGGACGTAGTCGATGACGAGGTCGCCGACGCCGACCAGGTTGAAGGCGACGACGAAGCCCCAGAACAGCGGGCGGATGCGCACCGTCAGTAGCGCCGCGATGGCCAGCAGGCCGGTGGCGAAGTCGCCATAGGCGGCGTACGCGGCGAAACTCTGCGGCAGGCCCGGCCCGACCACGCCCGGCAGGATGAAGACCAGCCCGAAGAAGCGGAAGCTGTGCAGGGTGGCGATGGCGCGCATCGCCAGCACCCGGTCCATCTTGCGCAGCCATGGCAGGCCGTAGGCGCCGAAGCAGAGCAGCCACGCCACGTAGCCGAGGACGAGGTGGGTCACGAAAATGGCGGGCGGCGGCATGCTGGACTCCGGATAGAGGGGCCGGCTGTCTACGCCGCCTTCCAGTGCGCCGATATCCGGTATAATCTCGACACCCTGTGAAGCAGAACTACACAGTCCGGCACGGCGCCCTGGAGGGGGTCGAGGCGTTCCTCGCCGTGGCGGAGCGCGCCAGCTTCCGCCGCGCCGCCGCCGAGCTGGGGGTGACCCCGTCGGCGGTCAGCCAGGCGGTGCGGTCGCTGGAAGCGCGCCTTGGCGTCGCACTCTTCACCCGCACCACGCGCAGCGTCGGCCTGACCGAGGCCGGGCAACGGTTCCGGGAGCGCGCCGGCCCGGCGTTCCGGGAGCTGGTCGCGGCCGGCGAGGCGGCGCGGGACCTCGGACAGCGCCCCACCGGGCTGCTGCGGCTCTCCGTGCCGCGCAGCGTGGTGCCGCTAATCCTGGAGCCGGCGATCGCGTCGTTCGCCGAGGCCTATCCCGAGATCGAACTGGAGATCGCCGCCAGCGACGAGATGGTCGACCTGGCGGCCGGCGGCTTCGACGCCGGCATCCGGCTGGGCCAGTTCATCGCCCCTGACATGGTGGCCGTGCGCCTGACCCCGGCCTTCCCGCTGGTGGTGGTCGGCAGTCCCGACTACCTGGCGCGGCACGGCCGGCCGCAGCGGGTGGAGGACCTGCGCGGCCACGCCTGCCTGCGCCTGCGCCGCTCGAACGGGGCCATCGCGCACTGGTCGTTCACCGCCGGCAACGAGACCATCGAGGCGGCCGTCGCCGGCCCGCTGATCGCCCACGACTATCCGACGCTGCTGGGGGCGGCGATCCGCGGCGCAGGGCTGGCGCAGGCGCCCGGGCCGCTGACCGTGGGTCCGATCGCCGAGGGCAAGCTCGTGGCGGTGCTGGGCGACGTGGCCGCCGTGACGCCGGGGGTCTTCCTTTACCACCCCGGAAGGCGCCAGATGCTGCCAAAACTACGCGTCTTCATCGACCATCTTACGTCCCGCGGCCGGGGGGCCGCACAGGAGACCGCCGCATGAGCCTCGAAATGCAACTGCTCGCCTGGTCGGTGGTGCTGCTGATCGTCCACATCGCCGTCCAGGGCGCCTTCGTGGCGCCGATCAAGGGCCTGAAGTGGAACGCCGGTCCGCGCGACGAAGGGCTGCCGCCGCTGGGCAAGTACCCCGGCCGCGCCCAGCGCGCGCTGGACAACTTCAAGGAGACCTACCCGGCCTTCGTCGCGCTGGCCCTGGCGCTGGTGGTGTCTTCCCGGACCGGCGGCAATGGGGCGCTGGGCGCCGAGATCTGGTTCGGCGCGCGCATCGCCTACCTGCCGCTCTACGTGCTGGGCGTGCCGTGGCTGCGCACCTTCGCCTTCGGCGCCTCGCTGGTAGGCCTGATCATGATGCTCGTGCGCCTGCTGCAGGTGGCCTGAGCCTCGACGCAAGACTCGCGGCACAAAGGGCGGAAAAGGAACCGCCGTGTGGCCCTGTCCCCTGCCCCGAACCCCTGGCTCGACCAGCACTACGCCGCGCCGCAGACGCTGGTGAAGATCGGCCGGCGCCGCCGGCTCAACCTGCTGATCGCCGGCGAGGGCGCGCCGACCGTAATCTTCGCGGCCGGCCTCAACGGGACCATGCTGCACTGGGCGCGCGTCCAACCGGCCATCGCGCTCAGGACCCGCACTGTCGCCTTCGACAAGGCCGGCCTCGGCTTCAGCGACCCCGGGCCCATGCCCCGCACCGCCGCGGCCGTGGTGCAGGACCTGCGGACCGCCCTCGCTGCCGTGGCCATCCCCCCACCCTATGTGCTGGTCGGCCACTCGCAAGGCGGCCCGCAGATGCGGCTGTTCGCCTTCCTGCATCCGCAGGAGGTGGCAGGTCTGGTGCTGGTGGACAGCTCGGGCGAATACCAGGACCAGCGGATCGACGAAGCCCGCGGCGACCGTGGCAACCAGACCCAGCGGCTCGAGAACCTGCGCACCTATTCGCGCCTCGCCAGGCTGACCCGCGCCGGCGCCCTGACGGCTGGAACGCCGGACTACGAGCGCGCCGTCGGCGCGGCTTCGCCGCAGTACACGCCGGCCCTCTGGGAGGCGCACGTGGCCCAGCGCACCTCACCGGGCTTCTGGCGGGCGCTGCGCTCGGAAGCGGCGGCGGCGAGCACGGCCAGCTCCGACCAGGTGACCACGGCGCGCCGGCCGCTCGGCGACCTGCCGCTGATCGTCCTCACCGCCGGCCGCAACGCCCTGCCAAGGCCAGGCGAGTCCCCCGCCGCGGCCGCCGCGCGCCACGCCATCTGGCAGACGATGCACGACGAGATGGCCGCCCTCTCGACGCGCGGCGAACGCCGCACCGTCGACGCCGGCCACGGCATCCCGGTAGAAAAGCCTGACGCCGTGATCGCGGCCATCGAAAAAGTTCTGGCTGTGTCGCCCTAGGCGGCAGGTGGCATCATCGCCGCTAAGGCCTTCGCCAGCGTGCCGCGCCAGAGGGCGCTGTCGTGGCCGCCGTTGGGTTCGCTGTAGATCAGGTCGTAGCCCTTGGCTTCCATCAGGGCGCGCATGCGGCGGCTGGGCGACAGCATGCGCGACGGGTGCTCCATCAGCCCCATCTCGATCCAGAAGCGCACCGGCAAGCGGTCCGCGGCCTCGTACCGGTCGATCAGCCACTCGTCGGGGATGGTCTGCGCCGCTGCTGGCTTGCCCACGTCCCAGCCCGGCCCCCACCAGAGCGACGGCGCCTGGGCGAGGACATTGCCGAACATGTGCGGCAGCCGGTAGGCCAGCCACATCGAGGCCAGCCCCCCGTAGCTGACGCCGGTGACATAGTGGTCGGCCGCCGCGTGCGAGACGCCGTAGTTGGCGCGCAGCCAGGGCAGCAGCTCGGTCTCGATGAACTGGGCGAAGGCCTCGTTGCAGGGCAGTTCGTCGTTGCGCGAGGTGTCGGTGGGATTGTCGACGAAGACCGCGACCGCCGGGCGGATGCGGCCGTCGGCCAGCAGATTGTCGAGCAGCCGCTGCACCGGGATCGAGGTCAGCGCCGCCCCGCCATCGAAGGTGACCAGCACCGGGTAGGCGCCCTCCCCCGCCTGGTAGCCGGGCGGGGTGTAGACCCAGATGCGGCGCTCGTTGCCCATCAGCGCGCTCTTGAAGAGATGGCGCTCGATGTTGCCGCGCGGAACATCCGGCCGCTTGTGGACCAGGCTCTCGTCCGGCGCGTCGGCCAGGGCGAGGAAGGAGCCCAGGTTGTCCGGCTTGCCCTCGCCGGCGCGGCTGACGAAGTGGTCGCGGTGGTGCGGGTCGGGCAGCGACGGGTGCTCGGCGAAATAGGCCAGCACCGCCGCGTACTCCTCCGGGCTGGCCGTGTCGTATGAGAATACCGGCATGTCGGGCGCGAAGCTGTAGGAAGTGCGCACATCGTTCCGATATCGATAGGAGGCGTGGCAGACGTTGGTGCCGGGAACGCGCTCCATCACGTGATCGGTCGCCTGGCCAAAGCCGGCGTTCACCACCACATGCCGCGCCCCTTCGGGAAGCGGAAACACATAGGTCACCCGGCTGAAGCCCGGCCACTCCGGATCGGCCTCGATGAGCGGCGCGCGCTCCCGGGCGATTTCCTCCCAGAACGCAGCTTCGCCGCCGGGATCTGCCGCGAGCGCGGCGAGGCGCGGATGGCTGTGATCTGCGAGACGCTCTGCTACGGTCATGTGGTATCTCCAGCGAAGCTTCCGCGACAACAGCCGGCACGCTACGGTAGACGTCGATGGACCGCGCGACCTTGGAACAAGCGGTATTCTTCGTGGTCTGGCCCGGCGCCTGGGGCTGGCGAGCATGGCTCCAGGTTGGGGCGGTGATCAAGGCGTTCCATACCGGTTCGGTACGGACCGGCCGCGCGGTTGGACGGGTCGTCTACCGCAGCTTAGATGCTCCAGGTTTCCAACGCGCGATCGCAGCAAAGTCGATTTGGGGCCTGCTTCTTATCGCAATGATGCTCTTGCCTCTCGTAGCCTGGGCGATGAGCCGCTGACCGCGGCTACATCCAGTCCTTGTCGCTTAGCCGGTCGAGGCCGCTGAGCCACGGTGGGGCCGGCAGGGCGCCGTCGAAGACCGCGCGGACGATCTTGATGATCAGGTAGCCCATCTTGGGGTCCGGGGTTTCGTTTTCCTGGGGGAGGGTCAGGTCCTCGATCGAGCCGCCTACGACCAGGTGGTCCTTGCGTGGGAAGAGGTAGCCGATGCCGCTGTAGAGATAGGTCAGGCTGGGCTGCGGCGGCAGGAAGGCGAGGACGCCCTTGATGCCGTTCAGCTTCTTGTCGGCCCAGACTTCGCGGGCGCCGAGGCCCAGGCAGTTCACCACCGCCGAGCCCGGCAGGGTCGCGATCTCCGAGGCGCTGGCGAAGGTGCGCACGATGGGCGTGACGCCGCGCGCCTTGAGGTCGGCCATCAGGCGCTTCATCAGCACGGGCGGCTCGACCAGCAGGGTCGGATAGCGGTAGCCGCCGTGGCGCACGTGGCTGAAGGGCAGCCGGGCCAGTTGCTCGGGCGCCGCGGCCCCGGCCATCTGGGCGTAGACCAGCTCGGGCGAGGCCTGCAGGGTGTAGTTGTCGCGCTCGGAGACCCCATAGGTCGCGCCGCGCGTCAGGTGGATCGAGTAGGCGCTCTTCAGCAGCCCCTTGAACTTGGTCGCATTGTCGTTCTCGACCAGCGTCGGGGCCCACTGGCCGCCGGCCTTGTCGGAGGTGGTGTTGGGGGTGATGTGCTGGGCGTAGACCGCAACGTCGTAGCCGGCCTCGGCCAGCAACACGGCCGCCGTCAGGCCCATGACCCCGGCCCCCAGCACGGCCACCTTGGTGTCCTTCAGCGTCGCGCGCTGCGCCTGCAGCAGCGCCAGCACGCCCGCTGCGCAGCCCCAGCTCATGGTGATGCCGCCGCCGCCGTGGCCATAGTTGTGGATCACCAGCTTGCCGGACGCGGTCTCGGTCTCCAGCCGGTAGCTGCCGGCGCGGTGTGGCCGGAGGCCCGCGATGAATTGCGGGCGCTCGCCGCGGGCGAGGGCAAGGTTGGGGGACGGCAGCGTCGCGCGGCGCGGCGTCGCTGGCGGGGCGGGCGTGGTCGGCGGGGCCGGCGGGGCCGGCGTCGCATCCGAGGTCGCGGGCGCGCCGCCGTCCTGGGCGCGGGCGAAGGCCGGCGCGAACCAAGCCGCCGCCGCGGCTCCGGCGAAGGCGCGACGCTGCAACATCTCAACCCCCCTTGGACGAGACGCCCAGCGTGGCAGTCGCGGCCGCGCCCGGCAAGGGCCGCGGCGGCGAAGATCGTCCCCAGGAACCTGGTCGAACGCCCTTCCCTGGCGCGGCGATGCCCCCTAGAACGGCGCTTTAATGACATCGATATCGCCAGGCCCCGAAGAGGTCCGTTCGCGGACCTTTCCCTTTCCCGCGCGCCATTTCCTGTCCGTCGGCGATCTGAACCGTGTTCAGGTGTCCGACCTGCTCGATCTGGCCGAGGGCTTCGTGGCGCTCAATCGCCAGAAAGCCAAGAAGCTCGACCTGATGAAGGGCCGCACGCTGGTGAACCTCTTCTTCGAGGCCTCCACCCGCACCCAGAGCTCGTTCGAACTGGCCGGAAAACGCCTCGGCGCGGATGTGGTCAACATGAGCCCCCGCTCCTCGTCGATCTCCAAGGGCGAGACCCTGATCGATACGGCGGTGACGCTGAACGCCATGCAGCCGGACATACTGGTGGTGCGCCACGGCGCATCGGGCGCCGCGTCCCTGCTCTCGCAGAAGGTCACCTGCCAGGTGATCAACGCCGGCGACGGCCAGCATGAACATCCCTCGCAGGCCCTGCTCGACGCTCTGGCGCTGCGCCGTGCCTTCGGCACGCTGGACGGGCTGACCGTGGCCATCTGCGGCGACATCCTGCACAGCCGCGTCGCCCGCTCCAACGTCGGCATGCTGACCCTGATGGGGGCGCGGGTGCGGCTGGTGGGGCCGCCGACGCTGATGCCGTCGGGGGTGGACCGATGGGGCGTCGAGGTCTTCCACGATATCCGCAGCGGCATCGCCGGGGTGGACGTGGTGATGATGCTGCGCCTGCAGATGGAGCGCATGCAGGGCGCACTGGTGCCCTCGACGCGCGAGTACAACCGCCTCTTCGGCCTCGACCGTGAAAAGCTGGCCCTGGCGGCGGCGCACGTGCGGGTGATGCACCCGGGGCCGATGAACCGGGGCGTCGAGATCGATAGCGACGTGGCCGACGACCTCGCCGTCAGCCTGATCCAGAACCAGGTGGAGATGGGCGTCGCCGCGCGCATGGCGGTGCTGGCCTCGATGGCCGCGCGGCTGGACAACGACTGATGAGTCGCCCGACCGCCTTCATCAACGCCCGCCTGGTCGATCCGGCCACCGCCTACGATGGCCCGGGCGCCCTGATTACCCGCGACGGCCGCATCGCCGAGGTGATCCACGACCGCGCCTTTACCGGCCTCTCGCCCGACGTGCGGGTGGTCGACTGCGGCGGCGACATGCTGTCGCCTGGGCTGATCGACCTCAGGGTCAAGACCGGCGAGCCCGGTTCCGAGCCGAAGGAGACGCTGAAGTCGGCGGCGCGCGCCGCCGCGGCCGGCGGCGTCACCTCGATCGTGGTGCAGCCGGACACCGACCCGGCCGTCGACGACCCCTCGGTGGTGGACTTCATCCTGCGCCGTGCCCGCGATATCGAGCTGGTGCACGTCTACCCGGCCGGCGCCTGCACCAAGGGCCTGGGCGGGACGGCGATGGCCGAGCTCGGCCTGATGCGCGAGGCCGGCTGCGTCTACGTCACCGACGCCGACCGGCCGATCGTGGACTCCAAGGTGATGCGCCGGGTGCTGGCCTACGCCGGCGCCATGGACCTGCTGGTGGCGCACCGCCCGGCCGACCCCTGGCTCACCGCCGGCGCGACGGCCACCGAGGGCGAGTTCGCCGGCCGCATGGGTCTGCCCGCATCGCCCGTTGCGGCCGAGAAGATCATGCTGGAGCGCGATGCGGCCCTGGTCGAGCTGACCGGCGCGCGGCTGCTGGTCGACCAGGTCAGCGCCGCCTGCGGCCTCGACACCCTGGCGCGGGCCAAGAGCCGTGGCCTCCCCATGTTGGCTAGCTGTTCGATCAACCACCTGGCTTTCAACGAGCTCGACATCGGCGACTACCGCACTTTCTGGAAGCTCGAACCGCCGCTCCGCGCCGAGGACGACCGCCAGGCGCTGATCGAGGGCCTGGTGTCCGGCCTGGTGGACATCGTGGTCAGCGCCCACGCCCCGGCGCCGGCCGAGGACAAGCGCCTGCCGTTCGAGGAGGCAACGCCCGGCTCGATCGGCCTGGAAACTCTGCTGCCGGCCCTGCTGGCCCTCTGGCACGAAGGCCGCGCGCCGCTGATCCGGCTGATCGAGGCCGTCACCCTGGCGCCCGCCAAGGCGATCGGCCTCGCCGCCGGGCGACTCGCCGTGGGCGCGCCCGCCGACCTGGTGCTCTGCGACCTCAATGCGCCTCGGGTGATCGACGCCGAGACCCTGACCTCCAAGTCGAAGAACTCGGCCTTCGATGGCCGCCGCCTGCAGGGGCAGGTGCGGATGACGCTGGTGGATGGCCGCGTCGTCTACGAGGCCTGACCCGGTGGAGGCGCTGCGCGGCTTTGTCCTCGTCTCCGGTGCGCCGGGCGCCGGCAAGTCGACCCTGGCGGCGCCGCTGGCCGCGCGGATCGGTTTGCCGCTGCTGGGCAAGGACATCATCAAGGAGACGCTCTACGACCACATCCCTGCCCAGGGCGACGCCGCGGCCTGGTCGAAGGTGCTGGGCGGCGCGGCGATGGAGATGATCTGGGCGCTGGCTGCCGTCTCGCCCGGCGCGGTGCTGGAAGCCAACTTCCGCCCGCACAGCGCCTACGAACGCGAACGCATCGCCGCCCTGCCCGGCCCTGTGGTCGAAGTCTGGTGCCACTGCCCGCAGGCCCTCGCCGCCACACGCTATGCGTCGCGCCACGCCAGCCGCCACCCCACCCACGTGCGCAGCGAGATGACGCCGGAAATGCTGGCCGAGTTCGACCGGCCGCTCGGGCTCAGCCACGTGATCGAAGTCGACACGACCCGGCCGGCCGATGTGGAGGCGGTGGCCCAGGCCGTGCTGACGGTGCTCGGCGGCGGCTAGGCCGGCTTGCGGCCGAACAGCTTGTTGGCCAGCTTGGTCTCCCAGCGTTGGGCGCGGTACTCGCGCTTGAACGCCACCGGGTCGTAGGCGTCGCTGCGCACCCAGTCCTCGTAGGAGATGCCGAGCGGCTCGGCGTCACGCATGTATTTCTCGAACACGTAGTCCAGGACGCCGGTGTTGCGGCCGCGCACATGGCCGTATTTGAAGAAGTCGAGCTGGCGGATTGCCTCGGCGATCGGCTTCTTCTGGCGGAAGTGCATGTAGAGCACGCTCATCATGCCGGCCCGGTCCGCGCCGGACTTGCAGTGCATCATCGCCGGGTATTCGAGCTCATCGAACAGCTGCTTGGCGCCCAGCACCTGGTCGCGGGTCGGCGCTTCCAGCGCGGTGACCACGAAGCGCACCTGCTTGACCCCGTACTTGTCGCAAGCCTCCTGCTCGAGCACGTGATGGGCGTCGGTGCCGACGCGCAGGTTGACGATGGTCTTGATGCCGCGATCGGCCCACGCCTTGACCTGGAACGGCCACGGCTGGTTGGCGCGCACCAGCTCGTCGCTCAGCCAATGCGCGTTCGAGCGCGTCAGCCGCAGATAGGCATGGTCTTTCCAGAAGTGCCGCCAATAGGTGGCGAACCGGCCTCCGGGCGTGGACAGATCGAACGCAGTCACCGCTTCTCCTCGGGGCGCCTCCTGAGTCGGCATGACTACAACCCGTTCGCGGCAATGCAAAGACGCGAGGCCGCGCCGGGGCGTTCAGCCGCGGCTGTCTCGGGCCGCGGAACCGAGGTTTGCGGGTCGGCCGCGAGAGACCTAATGTAGCGCTCGATGCTGCTCGCCAACCCCCTCATCGCCGACGCGATCGCCGTGGCCGGCGGCTATCTGCTGGGCGCGATTCCCTTCGGGGTGATCGCCACGCGACTGGGCGGCGCAGGCGACCTGCGCAGCATCGGCTCGGGCAACATCGGCGCGACCAACGTGCTGCGCACTGGGCGGCGCGACCTGGCGCTGATCACCCTGATCGGCGATGGCGGCAAGGGCGCGGCGGCGGTGCTGGTGATGTGGTGGCTGTCGGGCTCGGCCGAGACCGCGGCCATCGCCGGCGGCGCGGCCTTCCTCGGGCACCTGTTCCCGGTGTGGCTGAAGTTCAAGGGCGGCAAGGGCGTCTCGACCTTCCTGGGCACGATGATCGCCATCGCCTGGCCGGCGGGCCTTGCCGCCTGCGCCACCTGGCTGGTGATGGCCTACCTGCTGCGCTACTCCTCGCTCGCGGCGCTGACCGCCGTGGCGCTGACGCCGCTCTATGTGTTCCTGTTCAACCAGACCCCAGAGGCCAAGCTCTGGCTCGCGGTGTTCATGGCGGTGCTGGTCTTCATCCGCCACCACGACAACATCCGCCGGCTGCTGAAGGGCGAGGAGCCGCGCATTGGCGACCGCTCCAATCCTGCCGCCGGCGAGCGCGAGTTCGGCCACAACGGCGGGCCAGCGCTCGAAGACGAGAAGCCGGCGGCGCAGTGACAGGCGGCTCCGTGAGCGGTCCCGAACGCCTGGCCTGGCTGCGGCTGGCGCGCACCGAGGGCGTCGGTCCGGTCAGCTTCCGCGAACTGCTGCGACGCTACGGCTCGGCGGCGGCGGTGCTGGCGCGGCTCCCCGACCTGGCGCGCCGCGCCGGTCGCTCGTCGCCTTTGCGGATATGTCCGATCGCGGAGGCCGAGGCCGAGATCGCGGCGGGGGAAGCGATGGGCGCGGCGCTGCTGCTCGCCTGCGAGCCGGCGTATCCGGAAAGCCTGCGCACCCTCGATCCGGCGCCGCCGCTGATCTGGGCGCTGGGAGACTTTGGCCTGCTGAACCGGCGTTCGGTGGCCCTGGTCGGCGCACGGGTGGCGTCGGCGTCGGGCTGCCGGTTCGCACGAGGCCTCGCTGGCGAGCTGGGCCGCCATGGCCTGGTGATCGCCTCGGGCCTGGCGCGCGGGGTCGACGCGGCGGCGCATGAAGGGGCGCTCGCCACCGGCACGGTCGCGGTGCTGGGCGGCGGAATCGGCGACATCTATCCGCCCGAGAACGAGGCGCTCTACCACCGCATCGCCGCCGAGGGCTGCATCATCTCCGAGAGTGCGCCCGGCCGGCGCGCCCAGGCCAAGGACTTCCCGCGCCGCAACCGGCTGATCTCGGGGCTCTCGCTGGCCGTGGTGGTGGTCGAGGCCGAGCTGAAGTCGGGCTCGCTGATCACCGCGCGGCTGGCCGCCGAGCAGGGCCGCGAGGTCCTGGCGGTGCCGGGCTCGCCGCTCGATCCCAGGGCCCGTGGCTGCAACGACCTGATCCGCCAGGGCGCGGCGGTCTGCGAAGGCGCCGACGACGTGCTGCGCGCCATCGAGACGCTGCGCGGCTTCCGCAGCCCGCCGCCGCCCGACTACGTCATGGATGCGGCCGACACACCGTCCGAACTGCTGCAGCGGGTGTTCGACCTGCTGTCGCCGACGCCGGTGCATGTCGACGAACTGGCCCGCCAGGCCGGCGCCACGCCGGGCGCGGTCTTCGCCGCCCTGGTTGAGCTGTCGCTGGCTGAACGGGTCGAGTTGTTGCCCGGCTCGATGGCGGTCCGAGCTTGACAGAAACGGCGGGCTCTGAGCACCGCCGTTGACAGCGCACCACCCTCCCCCCACTTTCCGCGCCCCGAATGCTGCCACCAAATCACGTGGAGCGGCTGCCAACCGCCCCAAGGAACAAGTCTCTCATCGCTTGAAGAACGTTGTCGTCGTCGAGAGTCCGGCCAAGGCGCGGACCATCAATCGCTACCTGGGCTCGGACTATACGGTCCTGGCGTCGTACGGCCACGTCCGCGACCTGCCGTCGAAGGACGGCTCGGTGAAGCCCGACGAGGACTTCGCCATGCTGTGGGATGTCGACGCTAGAGCGGCCAAGCGCATCGCCGAGATCGCCGAGGCCACCAAGGGCGCCGATCGCCTGATCCTGGCCACCGACCCCGACCGCGAAGGCGAGGCGATCAGCTGGCACCTGCTCGAGGTGCTGAACAAGCGCCGCGTGGTGAAGGGCGCCAAGGTCGAGCGCGTCGTCTTCAACGCCATCACCAAGTCGGCGGTCACCGAGGCGATGAAGCACCCGCGCGACATCGACATGGAGCTGGTCGAGGCCTACCTGGCCCGCCGCGCGCTCGACTACCTGGTCGGCTTCACCCTGTCGCCGGTGCTGTGGCGCAAGCTGCCGGGCTCGCGCTCGGCTGGCCGGGTGCAATCGGTGTCGCTGCGGCTGATCGTCGACCGCGAGATCGAGATCGAGGCCTTTCGCACCCAGGAATACTGGACCGTCGAGGCCGACGTGTCGGCCGGCAGCGACCCGTTCCTGGCCCGGCTGGTCAAGCACCAGGGCAAGCGGCTGGCCAAGTTCGACCTCGGCGATGCAGCCTCGGCGCAGGCCGCCAGGCAGGCGGTCGAGACGTCCAGCTTCAAGGTCTCGTCGGTCGAGAAGAAGCCGGCGCGCCGCTCGCCGCCGCCGCCCTTCACCACCTCGACCCTGCAGCAGGAAGCCTCGCGAAAGCTGGGCTTCGCCGCCGAGCGCACCATGCGCGCCGCCCAGAAGCTGTACGAAGGCGTCGACATCGGCGGCGAGACCGTCGGCCTGATCACCTACATGCGCACCGACGGCGTCGCCAGCGCCCCCGAGGCGCTGGTCGAGACGCGCGCAGCGATCGGCAACATCTATGGCGCGCCCTACGTGCCGGCCGAGCCGCGCTACTACAAGGTCAAGGCCAAGAACGCCCAGGAGGCCCACGAGGCGATCCGGCCGACCAGCATGGCGCGCAACCCCGGCTCGCTGCGGCTGGAGTCCGATCTCGGCCGTCTCTACGAGCTGATCTGGAAGCGGATGATCGCCTCGCAGATGGAGCAGGCGCGCATCGAGCGCACCACCATCGACCTGGAGAGCGACGACGGCCGCACCGCCCTGCGCGCCACCGGCCAGGTGGTGCTCTTCGACGGCTACCTGCGCGTCTACGAAGAAGGCCGCGACGATCCGGAGGCTGCGGCCGCGGGCGCCAGCGATGAGGATCGCGAGTTCGCCGGCCGCCTGCCCGCAGTCGCCGAGGGCGCGGCCGCCAAGGTGCACGCCGCCCGCGCCGACCAGCACTTCACCGAGCCGCCGCCGCGCTATTCGGAAGCCTCGCTGGTGAAGAAGATGGAGGAACTCGGCATCGGCCGGCCCTCGACCTACGCCTCGATCCTGACCGTGCTGCGCGACCGCACCTATGTGCGGATGGAGAAGAACCGCTTCGTGCCGGAGGACAAAGGCCGGCTGGTGACGGCCTTCCTCGAGCAGTTCTTCCACCGCTACGTCGAGTACGACTTCACCGCCGACCTCGAGCAGAAGCTCGACCTGGTGTCGGCCGGCGAGCTCGAGTGGAAGGCGCTGCTGCGCGAGTTCTGGACGCCGTTCATCGCCGCCGTCGGCGAGATAGGCGAGCTGCGCATGAGCGCGGTGATCGACGCGCTCAACGATGCGCTGGGTCCGCACATCTTCCCGCCCCGCGCCGATGGGGCCGACCCGCGCGTCTGCCCGACGTGCGGCGACGGCCGCCTCTCGCTGAAGACCGGCAAGTTCGGCGCCTTCATCGGCTGCTCCAACTATCCGGAGTGCCGCTACACCCGCCCGATCGCCCAGGACGGCGGCGAGGATGCGAGCGAAGGCGGCGGCGACCGCGAGCTCGGCATCGATCCGGCCAATGGCCACGCGATCTGGCTGAAGGCCGGGCGCTTCGGCCCCTATGTCGAGGAAGTCGACGAGAAGCCCAAGCGCGCCAGCCTGCCCAAGGACTGGCCGCCCGCGGCGATGGACATCGACAAGGCGATCCGCCTGCTGCGCCTGCCCCGCGACGTCGGCCTGCACCCGGATGACGGCAAGAAGATCATCGCCGGCATCGGCCGCTATGGCCCCTACGTCGCCCACGAAGGCACCTACGCCAACCTGCCGACGGCGGACGAGGTGTTCGAGGTCGGCCTCAACCGCGCCGTCGCGGTGCTGGCCGAGAAGCGCGCAGGCGGTGGCCGGCGCGGCGGCCGCGGTGATGCGACCGCGCTGAAGGAACTGGGCGAGCACCCGGCCGACGGCGCGCCGGTGCGCATCCTCGCCGGCCGCTACGGCCCCTACATCAAGCACGGCGCGACCAACGCCAACGTGCCGAAGGGCTCCGACCCCGCGGCGCTGACCCTGGACGAGGCGGTCAAGCTCCTGGCCGAGCGCGAGGCCAAACCCTCCGGCGGCGGCAAGCCGCGGCGCGGGGCGACGAAGGCCAAGCCGAAGGCGAAGCCGGCAACGGCGGCAGCCAAGACCACGGCAGCCAAGAAGGCTCCGGCGAAGAAAGCCGCCGCCAAGCCGGCCCGCAAGGCCAAGCAAAGCTAGCGTCGCCGGGCCGGTCTTGCGTCTCCTCCTGGTCAGACACGGCTATTCCGAGCACGTGCGCCGCGACCTGATCGCGGACGTCGAGGGCTGCGCCGGTCTCGCCCCCCACGGCCTCGACCAGGCGCGGCGGCTGGCCGCGCGGTTCGCCTCCAGTGGCCGGGCCGATGACGCAAAGCTGTTCTCCAGCCCGGTGCCGCGGGCGCGGCAGACCGCGGACGTGCTGGCGCCGGTGCTGGGCGCGCCGGTCATCGACATGGCGGACCTGCGCGAACTGGTCCCCGGCGCCGCCGATGGTCTCTCGCGGGCTGAGTACGCCGAGAAATATGGCCAGTTCGATCCGATGTCCGAACCGACTCGGCCGTTCTCGCCCGGCGGCGAAAGCTGGAACGAGTTCCGCACCCGGGTCGAGAAGACCCTCGACCTGCTGGCCCGCACCAACGCCGGCAAGACCGTGGTCGCGGTCAGCCATGCCGGCTTCATCGTCGTCGCCATGCGGCTCCTGCTCGGCATGTCCCATACCGGCCAGGAAGCCTTCCTCGACCCGGTCAACACCGCCATCACCGAGTGGACCTTCGAAGCCGGCCGCTGGAACCTCGCCCGCTACAACGACGCCGCGCACTTAGGTCTGGAGTGGCCGGGCCCGGCTGAACCCAGCACGCCGGCTGGACAGCAGCGATCGGCCTAGGTAAAAGAACAAACCATGACCACGCTGCAGAACCGCCCGAACACCGCCCTCATCGTCATCGACGTCCAGGTGGGGGTCGTTGCCGGGGCCCACGCCCGCGACGAGGTGGTCGCCAACATAGCCGCCGTGGTCGAGAAGGCGCGCGGCGCGAAGACGCCGGTGATCTGGGTCCAGCACATGGATGGCGACCTGGCCAAGGACAGCGACGCCTGGCAGCTCGTGCCCGAACTGGTCCCGGCCGAGGGCGAGGAGCGGATCGACAAGGCCTATGGCGACTCGTTCGAAGAGACGGAGCTGGAAGACCGGCTGGCTGAGCTCGGCGTCGGGCGGCTGATCGTGACAGGCGCCCAGACCGATGCCTGCATCCGCTCGACCCTGCACGGCGCGTTGGTGCGGGGCTACGATACCCTGCTCGTGAAGGACGCGCACACGACCGAAGACATGAGCAAATGGGGCGCGCCGACGCCCGACAAGGTGATCGCCCACACCAACCTCTACTGGACCTACCACACCGCCCCCGGCCGCACCGCCGGCACGGTGGCGGCGAAGGATGTGGACTTCGGGTAGATATCCTTCTCCCGGCGGGAGAAGGAAACTACAGCGTCGGATCCGTCCCCACCTGCACGAGCATCTTGCCGAAGTTGTCGCCGCGCAGCATTTCGCTGAAGGCGGTGGGGAGAGTCTCCAGGCCCTGGCGGATGTCCTCGCGGTACTTGATCTGGCCCGACGCCACCTGCGGTCCGACCTCGGCCAGGAAGGCGTCGTGGTGGCTCGCGACGTAGTCGCCGACAGCCAGGCCCTTCACGGTGACGTGGCGCGCGTCGAAGATCGGCTTGGCGCGCGCCATCATGGCGGCGCGGGAATCGACGCCGGCGGCGTCGCCATAGTGGGCGATGAGGCCGCAGATGGTCATGCGCGCGCCGGGATTGAAGAGCGGCAGCACCGCGTCGAACACCGCCCCGCCGACGTTCTCGAAGTAGACGTCGACGCCGTCCGGGCAGGCCGCCTTCAGGTCGGCGGGCAGGGTCGGCGAGAGGTGGGAGACGCAGGCGTCGTAGCCGAGTTCCTGGGTCACGAAGCGGCACTTCTCCGGCTTGCCGGCGATGCCCACCACCCGGGCGCCGCGCAGCCGGGCCAGCTGGCCGGCGATCTGGCCGACGCCGCCGGACGCGGCCGAGACCACCGCCGTCTCGCCGGCCTTTGGGCCCGCCTGCAGGATCATGCCGGCGTAGGCGGTCAGGCCCAGCATGCCGAGCACGCCCACGGCCTGGGAGATGCGGCCCTGCGCCGGATCCAGCTTGCGCGGGATCATGTAGGACGGGCGCACCACGCCCTCGCCCATCAGGCCATACTCGGCCCAGCCATTGGTGTTGAAGACGAGATCGCCCGGCGCGAAGCCGTCCATCCGGCTCTCGACCACCTGGGCCACGGTGCGCGCATGGCAGGGCGCGCCGGCCGGCTCGACGCCGCGCTTCTTGTAACCCCACTGGTAGGGGTCGAGGGAGACATAGATGGTGCGGGTCAGCGCCTGGCCAGGACCCGGCTCGGGCATGGGCGCTTCGCGGAGCGCGAAGGTGTCGGCGTCGGGCCAGCCGCCGAGGGGCTTGCCGGACAAGGTCCAGAACCTGTTGGTCGGCATCGGACCTCCTATGCAGTGATCAAGCCGGCTGCCCGGCCAGCGGGCTCGGGCCGAAGCGGTTGGCGCCGTCCTCGCCGTTCATCACGCCGAGTTCGATGGCGGCCCAGGCAAGCACCAGGGCGAAGATGAAGCCGCCCGCGCCGTGCGGCGACGGCCAGACCGCGATCAGCGCCAGTAGCACCAGCGCCGCCCACCAGCCGGAGCGGCCGCGATCATGCAGGCGCTTGGAGATCAGGCAGCAGCCGCAATAGAGCAGCAGCGGATAGATGACCCAGCCGGTCAGCCAGTGCAGTAGCCGCGGAACCCAGGTCTCGTAGAAGGCCGCGGCGGCGATCAGGATGGCGCTGCAAATCAGGAACGGCGCCCGGGCAAGCCGCCCGGACGCCGACCAGAACAGTTCCCATCCAATCAGACGGTCCAAGCGCCGCTCCGAACCCCAGCATCAGTGCTGAGCTTAGGGCCGCGGGCGGCGCCCGGAAAGAGCGATCAGGTGGCGACCGTCGCGCCCGTCAGGCCTTTCGGCGACGGGCCGTACTTGTTCGGTCCCGGCGTGCCGTCGAGGAACATCGCCACGATGGCCGGATAGATCGGGCAGAAGATCCACCCCCACATCATGTCCTTGTCGTGCAGGCGCTTGATGTAGAGCGCGAGCTCGATCCAGATCAGCGCGATGTATGCCACCAGGCCGACTACCAGACCGATGATCGGCAGGTTGATCATCTGAGCCAGCATGCCGACGGCGAAGACCGCAATCAGCAGCACGACTGATGAGCCGATCGAATAGAGCCAGAAAGTCGAACGACGAATCCGGCCGTTCATGTTGAACAACGTCTGCATCATTGGGTAAGCCCCCCATATATGGTTCCCAGACCGGAGCTAAGACCTGTTCCAGCCCGGAAACAAGTGAAACAATTCGACTTCCGCCCGTTCGTCACTGCGGTTGCGGCGCGGGCGGAGCGACGACGCCCTTCGGCGATGGGCCGAACCGGTTGGGGCCCATGGTGCCGTCCATGAAGCCGCACTCGATGAGGGACCAGATTCCCCCGACGAGCGGAATCAGCAGGATCAGCACCCAGACGCCGGACTTGTCGCGGTCGTGCCAGCGCTTGATGTGCAGCGCCAGCGAGATCCAGACCATGATGAGCCAGTAGACGAGCAGCAGCACGGCGAGGCCAATCCCGATGCCGGCGCCCGCCGCCGTCGCCGCATTCGAATTCGGATCCGTGACACTATTGGCGGCCAGCATCGCGCCGCCCCCCAGCACGAAGAACAGAATCATGAAGATGACGAAGCCAACAAAACCGGCCCCGAAGCCGCCCAGCCAGTAGCTGGTCCTCCGGATGCGGCCGTTGAAGCCAAAGAGGAGTTGGCCGATTCCCATGTCGCGATGCCCCCAAAACAGCGTTCTCTGAGGGGAGCTAATACCCAAGCGTCGCCGGTCGCAAGAGCGAGCGGACGCTCTGGAACAGAAACGGAACCTGTGATTGACGGTTGCGCCGGTGGTCGCTACGGCCGAGCTGCGCTCCGGCTAGGCGTGCGCGGCTGACAGTCGGGTGACGGCCACCGCGATCAGCAGCACCATCCACGGCAGGAACACCAGCGCGGCGCAGACGATGCCGCCGATGGCGTAGCCACGGCCGTTGGGTTGGCGCACCCCGATGATGCCGGTGACCAGGGCGACGATGGCCAGCCCCGCGCCGATCAGGCCGATGACCGGCACCCAACCGATCAGGATGGCGATGACCCCGCACGCGAACGAGGTCATCGCCGGATTGCTGGCCGGCGGCGCAATGGGCGTGGGCGAGGCGCCGAACGTCGGCGTCGGCGCTGGCGGTTCGGGTGGCTGGGCCGTCATCGGCCTCAGTTGTAGAAGCCGGGCGACATCAGGGCGACGACGAAGATCACGGTGACGACGATCCACAGCAGGATCACGATGGCGCCGCAGACCAGGCCGGCGATGGCCATGCCGCGTCCGTTCGTCCGCCGTGCCCCGATGATGCCGGTGATCACGGCGCCGATCCCAAGCGCCAGACCCACGATGCCCACGATCGGGATCCACCCGGTCAGCAGGCCCAGGATGCCGCACACCAGCGAGGCGATGGCGGCGCCGCTCGCCGGCTGCGCGATCGGATAGGCCGACTCGCCGAACGTCTGCATCTGTGGCGGCGTTTGGGGCGGCGTTTGGGGCGGCGTCTGTTGCGGTCGGTTCGGATCGTCCACGGCGCGCGTCCCCCCGGAGCGTCAGGCCGCATAAGCGGCTTCGACGAGCGTGGCAGTTGCACCCGCCAGCGTCAACGCAGCGCCCTCTCTCAGGAGAATCCGACTCAGGCGAACTCGGCGAGCACTTCATCGGCGCCGACGCTGTCGCCCGGCTTGGCGTTGAGCACCGAGATCACCCCGTCGTGCTCGGCGCGGATGATGTTCTGCATCTTCATCGCCTCGATGATCAGCAGCGTCTGGCCGGTCTTCACTTCCTGGCCGGCGACGATGTCGACCGAGACCACCAGGCCGGGCATCGGCGAGATCACCAGCCGAGTGGTGTCGGCCACCTTCTTCGGCGGCAGGCGGCCATGCAGGTCGGCGGAAACCGGGGTCAACACCAGCACGTGCGCCTTGGCCGCGCGGTGGCGGACGACGAAGCCCTCGGGCGCCGTCGCCACCTCGGCCGCAAACGCCTGACCGTCCAGGCGGGCGCGCAGCAGCGCGCGGCCGGGCCGCCAGTCGATCGCCTCCAGCCGCAGCGCGCGGTCCTCGTCCAGCAGCTCGACCACCAGGTCCGGCGTCACCTCGGCGATCCTCACCCGGCGCTTGCGGCCCTCCAGCACCACCACCCATTCGTCGCGCGGCCGCGCCGCCTTCAGCGCCGGGTGGGCGACGCCATTGCGGCGGGTCTGCACGCGGTGCATGGCCAGCGCCGCGGCGGTCATCAGGTCGATCTGCCGTTCGCTGGGTGCGAGACCGTGGAAGCCCTCGGGAAACTCCTCGGGGATGTAGGCGGTCGAAAGCCGGCCCTCCTGGAAGCGCGGCTGATCCATCACCGCCGAGAGGAAGGGCGCGTTGTGGCCCGGCCCCTCGATGTGCAGGTCCTCCAGCGCCCCGGCCATGGTGTCGATGGCCTCACGGCGGGTCTCGCCCCAGGTCGCCAGCTTGGCGATCATCGGGTCGTAGAACATCGAGATCTCGTCGCCTTCGCGCACCCCGGAATCGACCCGCACGATCCCCTCCCCGCGCGGTCCCTCGACGGGCGCGGCGTAGCGCACCAGGCGGCCGATCGAGGGCAGGAAGCCGCGGTACGGGTCCTCGGCGTAGAGCCGGCTCTCCATCGCCCAGCCCCTGATGGCGAGGTCGTCCTGGCCGAAGCCCAGCGGCTCGCCGGCGGCGACGCGGATCATCTGCTCGACCAGGTCGAGGCCGGTGATCAGCTCGGTGACCGGGTGCTCGACCTGCAGCCGGGTGTTCATCTCCAGGAAGTAGAAGCTGCGGTCCTGGCCGGCGACGAACTCCACCGTGCCGGCCGAGTCGTAGGCAACCGCCGCGGCAAGCGCGACGGCCTGCGCGCCCATGGCGGCGCGGGTCTCGGCGTCGAGCAGCGGCGACGGCGCTTCCTCGATGACCTTCTGGTTGCGGCGCTGGATCGAGCATTCGCGCTCGAACAGGTGGACGACGTGGCCGTGCTTGTCGCCCAGCACCTGGATCTCGACGTGGCGCGGATCGACGATGAACTTCTCGATGAAGATGCGGTCATCGCCGAAGGCGCCCTTGGCCTCGGCCTTCACCGCGTTCAGCGCCTCGCCGATCTCGTCACCGGAATGGACGACGCGGATGCCCTTGCCGCCGCCGCCGGCCGAGGCCTTCAGCATCACCGGATAGCCGATCTCAGCAGCGATGCGCGCCGCATGCTCCGGTCCATCGATCTCGCCGATATGGCCCGGCACGCAGGAGACGCCAGCCGCCGCCGCCGCGCGCTTGGACGCGATCTTGTCGCCCATCGCGTCGATGGCATGCGGGTTCGGGCCGATGAAGACGATGCCGGCCGCAGCGCAGGCGCGGGCGAAATCGGCGCGCTCGGAGAGAAAGCCGAAGCCGGGGTGCACGGCCTCGGCCCCCGTCGCCTTGCAGGCGTCGATGATCTTCTCGGCCACCAGATAGGACTGCGCGGCGGGCGCCGGGCCGATGGCCACGGACTCGTCGGCCATCTCGACCGCCAGGCTGCCGGCGTCGGCCTCCGAATAGACCACCACGGTGGCGATACCCATGCGCCGGCAGGTGCGGATGATGCGCACCGCGACCTCGCCGCGATTGGCGATGAGGATTTTGGAAAACGGGGGCCTGCCGCCAGCCGGTTTTGTCATTATGTGTGCGGTTAGAGGCCGAGCCGCGGCGTGACAAGTCTCACGCGGCGTTAGCACGCACGAGGAAACCCGCCATGAGCGACACCACGCACCCTGTCAGCCTGTCGAGCGCGGGCTTCGATCTGACCCCGCCGTCCCCGGAAGAGCGCAAGCGGCTGGAGGCGGCGCTGACGCGCGAGGAGGCCGACGTGCTGCTGCACCACGGCACCGAGGCGCCCTTCTGCGGCGGCCTGCTGGATAACAAGACCGACGGCGCCTACTGCTGCCGCCTGTGCGGCCTGCCCCTCTTCCGCGCGGTGACCAAGTTCGAGAGCGGCACTGGCTGGCCCAGCTTCCACACCCCCTTCGCCGAGGACCACGTCCGCTCGGTGCGCGACATCAGCTACGGCATGACCCGTATAGAGACCCGCTGCGCCCGCTGCGACAGCCACCAGGGCCACCTGTTCCCCGACGGCCCGCCCCCGACCCACCTGCGCTACTGCATCAACTCGGTCTCGCTGCAGTTCGTAAAGAACGGCGACGCCCTGCCCGACCCGCTGGGGCGGGGCGACAGGCTTTAGGCTCCCCAAAGCGTTCGCTCATCCCGACGCGCGTCGGGATGAGCGGATTGAGGCTGCGGCGCCTAGTGCGCCAGGTCGCGACCTGCGCGGTCCGGGTCCTTGCCTTCGCTGACGGCGGCGACGCGGGGGTCGGTCTCGGCGCCGAACGTGCCGGGCTTGGGGGCGTCGCGGACGCGCAGGTTGTTCTGCACGTGACGCACCCCGGAGACGTCATCGGCGCAGTCCTCGGCGCGGCGCTTGGCGGTGCGGCTGTCGACGTTGCCGTTCAGCGTCACCTCGCCGCCCGAGACCAGCACCTCGATATCGCTGGCGTCGACGATCGGATCGTCGGTGAGCCGGTCGTTGACGTCCTCGCGGATGCGCTCGTCCGAGCGGGTGTAGCCGCGGGGCCCGCGGCCGCGGTGGCGCCCCTCGGCCGCGACGTTCCAGTCGCGGTTGCGACCCAGGCCTTCCTCCGGATGCGGCGTGTAGCCACCGCCCGCGCCATAGCCGCCGTAGGCGCGCCCATAGTCGGCGTAGGGCCCGCCCCGCCGGCGCGCGGCAGCCTCGAACAGGGCGTCGCGATCGTAGCCTCGCGCGCCGTAGCTGCGCGGGCCATCGCCGCGAGGGCCGTAGCCGATCGGCGGGTCATAGCCGCGCTCGGAAGCCGCGTGGGGGCGAGGCCCGTAGCCGATCGGCGGATCGTAGCCGCGTTCCGGCGCCGCGTAGGCGCGCGGATCGACATCGTCATAGTAGCGCCCGCTCGCGCCCATATCGCCGGCCCAGCTGCGCGAACGCATGCCGGCACGCTCACGATAGGGCCCGTCATCGTGGAAGTCGCCGCGGTAGCGCGCCCGCCGGGGATCACCGGCTTCATCGTCCCATCGATCATAATCGGTCACGGCGGCCTCCTCCTGCTGTCCTGCGACAACCGGAGCCGAGCGAAGCGGGTTCCTACGGCGCGGCTTTGGCCCACACTGGTTGTGCAGGCGGTCAGGCCGCCTTGGCGATGACGGTGTTGCGGCCCGCGGCCTTGGCCGCATAGACCGCTTCGTCCGAGCGCTTGAGCAGGGCTTCGGCGCTGTCGCCCTCGCCGGTGGTGGTGGCGACGCCGATCGAAATGGTCACCGACAAGGGCTCGGCCCCCCCGGAAAGCCGGAAGGGCGAGCCGGCGACGTGGCGGCGGATGCGCTCGGCGATCTTGCCGGCGTCTTCGAGGCGGGTGCCCGGCATGATCACCACGAACTCCTCGCCGCCGTAGCGGCACGGCAGGTCGATGGCGCGCACATTCGAGGCCAGCCGCACCGCGAACTCGCGCAGCACCTCGTCGCCGACGTCGTGGCCGAAGTTGTCGTTGACCTTCTTGAAGTGGTCGATGTCGATCATCAGCGCCGACACCGGATCGCCGCCGCGCACCGCCCGGGTGACCAGCGCGCCCAGCTGGCCGGTCATGTAGCGGCGGTTGTGCAGGCCGGTCAGCTGGTCGGTGACCGCCAGCTCCAGCGAATGGTCGAGGTTGTTGCGCAGGAAGTCGGTGTAGCGCTTGCCGCGCACCTGGCTGCGCACCCGCGCCGACAGCTCCTGCGGGTCGATCGGCCGGGTGAGAATGTCGTTGAAGCCGAGGTCGAGCGCCCGCACCAGCCGCGGCCGGTCATCCGGGTCGATGACCCCGAGAATGGGCAGGTGGCGCGTCGCCTCATCCGAGCGTATCTGCGCAGCGAAGCGCAGGCCGTCGAAGCCGCGCCCGGTGGTGTTGACGATGATCAGGTCGACCGGGCCGCGCGCGGTCAGGTGCGCCTTCTCCGGGTCGCTCTCGACCACGGGGCGGTGCTCGATGGCGAGCTCCGAATAGATTCGCTGGGCCTGGCGCTCGTGATCGTCGACGATCAGCACCCGGCCGCCCTGCCCGCCCAGCCGCGAGGCGGCGCCGGCGATCACGCCGATGCGGCGGCCCGAGGCCTCGCGCTGGCGCAGCTCGTCGATCACCAGCTTCAGCCGGGTCAGGCTCTTCACCCGCGCAAACAGCAGGATGTCGTCGATCGGCTTGGTCAGGAACTCGTCGGCCCCCGCTTCCAGGCCGGTGATGCGGTCGGCGCGGCCGTCGAGCGCCGTCACCAGCACGACCGGGATGTGGCGCGTGGCGGTGTCTTCCTTCAGCCGCCGACAGGTCTCGAAGCCGTCCATGCCCGGCATCATCACGTCGAGCAGCACCAGGTCCGGGCGCTCGCGGGCGGCCACTTCCAGCGCAGTGGCGCCGTCGGCCGCGGTCAGCACATCGTAGTACTCGGCCTGCAGCTTGGCTTGCAGCAGGCGGACATTGGCCTCGATGTCATCGACGACGAGGATCCGACCAGTCATGCAGGCGCGCCCTGCGGGGATTCGAGGTACTTCTTCACGGTCTCCAGGAAATGGGCGACCGAGATCGGTTTTGCGATATAGGCCGCGCAGCCGCCGGCGCGGATGCGCTCTTCATCGCCCTTCATGGCGAAGGCGGTGACCGCGATCACCGGGATATGGGCCAGCGTCTCGTCGTCCTTCAGCCACTTGGTGACCTCCAGGCCGGAGATCTCGGGCAGCTGGATATCCATCAGGATCAGGTCGGGCATGGACTGGCGCGCCAGGGCGAGCGCCGAGAGCCCCTCGCGGGTCTCCAGGATCTCGTAGCCTTGGGCTTCGAGCAGATCATGAAACAGCTTCATGTTCAGCTCGTTATCCTCGACGATGAGGACCTTCTTGGGCATTCGCCTCTCGACCCGGTCTTGAGTACTTAGAACCCCACGCTGGGCCTGGAGCGACTCAAAGCTCAAGCCTCGCAATGGCAGCAAGACACCAATATCCTTAAACGCGCGCTAATTGGTACTGGAGCCCACCCGTGCCTGAAATCGCCCTGCCGCCGGAGATCGCCGATCTCCGCCTCGATCCGGCCCGCCCGCTGGTGCTGGTGGACGTGGACGAGGTGCTGGCCATGTTCATGCGCGGCTTCGAGCGGTTCCTGGGCGGCCACGGGCTGGAGGTGCGGCTAAATCGCTTCGCCATCTTCCAGAACATCTTCCTGCCCGGCGCGGAGGATCACCTCGACCTCGACGAGGGGCGCCGGCTCTTCAACCTGTTCTTCGAAAAGGACGTCGAGGACATCGACCCGGCGCCCGGCGCCCGCGAAGCGCTGGACCGGCTGGCCGAGCACGCCAGCATCGTCATCCTGACCAACGCCCCGCCGCAGGCTCGCGCGCCGCGGGCCCGTTGGCTGGTCAAGCACGGCTTCGACCACCCGTTCGTGATCAACACCGGCCCCAAGGGCCCCGCCGTCGCCGCTATCTCGGCGCTGACCACCGGCAAGGCCGCCTTCATCGACGACCTGCTGCCCAACCTCGACTCGGTGACGGCCTCCGCGCCGGCGGTCGCCACCTTGCAGATGGTCGCCGACCAGCGCCTGCGCCCCCTCGCCTACCAAGCCCCCGACCGCCACCCGCGCCACGATGACTGGACCGACATGGGCCCCGCGATCGCCGCGGCGATCGGGCTTTCCTGGAGTGACACCCGTTGAAGACGCGCCCTACCGTCCTCCTCGCCGCCCTGGCCTTGCTCCTGGCAGGCGCGGCCGACGCCAGGCCCGTCCCGCTAGCGCTGAGCCTCGGCCTCGGCAAGATGAGCTGCCGCGACTGGGCCTCCTACCGGCGCAAGCCCCTGCCGCCGAACTCCGGCCCGGAGGAGTGGGTGCTGGGCTACCTCTCGGCCTATAACGCCTTCGCGCCCGGCCCAAAGGACAGCTTCCACGACAACGACGCCAGCAACGTCCTCGGCTGGATCGACACCCGCTGCGCGCAGAACCCGGCGAACTCGATCTCCCAGACCCTGAACGACTTCATCACCAGCCTGGGCCGCCCGCACTGAGTCTCCTTCTCCCGGCGGCAGAAGGAGACCTTAAGGCGTCCGGTTCGTCGCCGCCGTGCCCATCTCCGCCTGGATCTTGGCGATCTGCGCCGTGAACACGGGATGGCCGTAGTTGGCGACGACGTCCTTGTCGTAGTCCTGCAGCAGCTTCAGCGCCTCGGCGCCGCGGCCGAGGGAGGCCAGTTCGTCGGCAAGCGTGGCGCGGATGCGGTTGAGCGAGGGGCGCAGCGCCAGCGCCGCCTGGTCCATCGGGATGGCGTCGTCGATGTCGCCGACCTTGCGCAGGCTGGTCGCGTAGGTTTCGTAGAAGTCGTAGGTCCGCACACCCACCGCGATCGCATGCTTGAAGTAGGGCAACGCCTCCTTGTCCTTGCCGTCGCGGCTCAGCGAGATGGCCATCATCGAACTGGCCCCGGGATCGTCCGGGTGCTTGATCAGCCAGGCGCGGAAGTCCGCCTCCGCGCAGTCGAGATCGCCCTGGCTCATGCAGTCGGTCGCATCGCCCAGGTCCGCCGTGCCGATCTTCGGCGAGTGTTGAAGGACCACGACCGTCACCGCCACCCCGGTGCCGGCCAGCAGCCCCAGCGCCACCGCCCACGGCACGAGGCTCGTGCGCCGTCCGACTCGCCCACTCATCGCCCGCCCCTCAGTCCCAGGTTGCAGCTAGGCCGCTGGCCAGTGCGCGTCGAGGCGCCTGCCGCGCTTGCCCAGAGGCGCGTCCGGGGCTTTAACGTCGAGGTTCAATTTTCAAACAAACGATTGAAGGGTGGAGACCATGGGATTGCTTGATGGGAAGGTTGTGCTGATCACCGGCGGCGGACGCGGGATCGGCAAGGAGACGGCGCTGATCGCCGCGCGCCAGGGCGCCAAGGTGATCGTCAACGACCTCGGCGGCGACATCCACGGCCTGGGCGCCGACAAGGCCCCGGCGCAGGGCGTGGCCGACGAGATCAAGGCCGCCGGCGGCGAGGCCGTCGCCAACACCGAGAGCGTCACCGACCTGAAGGCGGTCGGCCGCATGGTGCAGCAGGCAATGGATACCTACGGCGCCCTGCACGCGGTCTCCAACCCGGCCGGCATCCTGCGCGACCGCATGGCCCACAACATGACCGAGGAAGAATGGGACGGCATCATGGAGGTGCACCTGCGTGGGCACTTCAACGTGGTGCGCGCCACCATCAACCACTTCCGCACCCAGCAGGAAGGCAACTACGTGATGTGGTCGTCGACCTCGGGGCTGATCGGCAATGTCGGCCAGTCGAACTACGGCGCGGCCAAGATGGGCATCGCCGGCCTGTCGCGGATCATCGCGCTGGAAGGGGCCCGCAACAATGTGCGGGCCAATTCGATCGCCCCGGGCGCGGCGACGCGGATGACCGACTCGGTGCCGCGGGACGACGCCGGCGCGGCTCGCCGCGAAGCCATGCGCGAAGTGCAGAGCCCGGTCCGCCCGGCCCAGCTGGCGGTCGCCCTGCTCTCGGACGCGGCCAAGCACATCTCCGGCCAGATCTTCGGCGCCGGCGGCTACAACCTGTCGATCTATTCGCAGCCGCGCCCGATCAAGACCTACTCGCGCGACGGCGGCTGGGATGCAGAGGGCATCGTGAAGGACTTCTTCCCCCGCGCCCAGCCCGACTTCACCCCGCTCGACCGCACCGCCATGGCCGCCGGCGCGAACGCAGCGATCCCGGTGCCCGCTTCGTAAACCGGCGAAGCCGGAACAGAAAAAAGGAACACGTAACACCAAGATCACCAAGGAAATGAAGGCCACCAAGAGATGGCGGTAGCGGCGACGCCGCAAACCATGGAGTGACCCCCTGAACTGAGACGGTTATATTAGGCACACGGCCCATGGAGGGAAGTGTGGCGAAGGAGCGACGACAGTTTTCGCGAGAGTTCAAGCTGATGGCCTTGGGCCGTCTGGAGACGGCTGGGAACGTGCTGGCTCTGGCTGAGGAGCTGGGGGTCAGGCGTGAGCTGCTCTACAAGTGGCATGCGAAGTACGCGTCTGGCGGCGAGGCGGCGCTTCGCGGGACGGGTCGGCCTCGGCCTTCGGCTGAAGCGCCTGAATTGATGCCGGCGCAGAAGCGGATAGCCGAGCTTGAGCGCAAGATCGGCGAGCAGGCGGTCGCGCTGGATTTTTTCAGAGGCGCCTTGCGGCGTATCGAGGCGTCACGCGGTCCGAAGGACGGGCCTGGCGTGACGGCGTCTTCGCGGAGATCCAAGCGATGACGCGTCCGCAAGGCCCAGGGTCATTTGGGGGATCGGTGGAGCAGCTATGCACCCTGACCAGGGTAAGCCGGGCCTCCTACTATCGGCGTTGGGCTGCGTCAGCGCCCAAGGCCGAGGAGACGGAGCTGCGCGACCTGGTGCAGCGCCTGGCGCTGGCCCACCGGCCTTACGGCTATCGCCGGATCACCGAGTTGGTCCGGCGCGAAGGCTGGCATGCCAACCACAAGCGCATCTTGCGGATCACGCGCGAGGACAACCTGCTGGCCGTGCGGCGTGGCGCCTTCCGGCCGGCGACCACCGACTCGCGCCACGACTGGCGGGTCTGGCCCAACCTGGCGCGTCGCCTGAAGCCGATGGCGATCAACCAGCTGTGGGTGGCCGACATCACCTATGTGCGGCTGGCCGAAGCCTTCGTCTATCTGGCGGTGATCCTCGACGCCTTCAGCCGCAAGGTGGTCGGCTGGGCGATGGCCGACCACCTCAAGGCCGAGCTGGCGCTGGAGGCCCTGCAGATGGCCCTGGATACCCGGGAGGTCATCCCCGGAGGCCTCGTCCACCACTCCGATCGTGGCGTCCAGTACGCCTGCGGCGACTACATCGAGCGCCTTCAGGCCAACGGTATCCAGCCCTCGATGAGCCGGGCCGGCTGCCCCTATGACAACGCCATGGCCGAGAGCTTCATGAAGACCCTCAAGACCGAGGAGGTCTACGCAACCGCCTACCGCGACCTCGCCGACGCCAGACACCGCATCGGCCAGTTCATCGAGACAGCCTACAACCGCCAGCGTCTTCACTCGGCGCTGGACTACCTCTCACCCCAGGAGTTCGAAACTCAAACAGACTTATCCACAGCCCTGTGGACCGCGATCCCGCGGCCCACAGAAACAACTACAACAGTGCCTAATTAAACTGCCTCACCTGGAGGGGTCACTCCAACCACACCTTGGTGCTCTTCGTGTTCTTGGTGAGCTTGGTGTCACTGTTCTTTTTGATTGTGCCGCTGCGCGGCGTCAGAAGGACGAGACATGCCCGACCAACTCCACGCCATCGTCACCGGCACGTTCAGCCCGATGCTGGGCAGCCTTTCCAACTGGCTGGACAAAGGGGCGCAGCACGCGATCATCCAGGGCTGGAGGGCTGACCGGCTGCCAAAGTCGCGGCTGGCGCCCGACATGTTCGACCTCACCGAGCAGATCGAATCGCTCTGCTACACGGTCGAGGACGGCGTGGCGCTGCTGACCGGCGTCGCCCAGCCGCAGCGCCCGTCCAACGGGACCACCATCGAGGACCTGAAGAGCCGCATCACCCTCGCCATCGCCTACGTCGAGGGCGCGCCGGAGGCCGCCTACGAAGGCGCCGCCGGGCGAACCCTGACCAAGGCGCTGCCGAACGGCCTGACGCTGGAGGCGAACGGCCTGCAGTTCCTGCGCGACTGGACGATCCCCAACTTCTACTTCCACGTCGTCACCGCCTACGACATCCTGCGCAACAACGGCGTCGAGATTGGCAAGTTCGACTATCTGGCTCACTTCGCCTACGCGATGCGCCAGACAGGATGAGATGCCGCGCCTAAGGGGCTTGGCGGATTCCTTATCGGCGTTTAGTTAGGCCTGAAGATCACGGGTCAAGGAACGAGCGATGAGTGAAGCGGCCGAGCATTTCGACGTGCTGGTGGTCGGCGCCGGCATCTCCGGCATCGGCGCGGCTTATCACCTGACCCGGGAGCAGCCGCACCGCAGCTTCCTGGTGCTGGACGCGCTGGAGGATTTCGGCGGCACCTGGCGCACCCACAAGTACCCGGGCATCCGCTCCGACAGCGACCTCTACACCTTCGGCTATCGCTTCAAGCCGTGGATCGGCGCGCCGATCGCTTCGGGCGCGGAGATCCTGAAGTACATGGGCGAGGTGATCGACGAGAACGATCTGGCCCGCCACATCCGCTATCGCCACACCATCACCACCGCCAGTTGGTCGAGCGAGACCGATCTCTGGACGGTCGAGGCGACGCGCACTGACACCGGCGAGACGCGCCGCTTCACCACCGGCTTCCTCTGGATGTGCCAGGGCTACTACGGCCACGGCCAGGGCTATACGCCGCAGTGGCCGGGCCTCGCCGACTTCAAAGGCCGCCTCGTGCACCCGCAGACCTGGCCCGACGACCTCGAGCTAGCCGACAAGAAGGTCATCGTCATCGGCTCCGGCGCGACCGCCGCGACCCTTATCCCCAGCATCGCCGACACTTGCGCCCACGTGACCATGCTGCAGCGCTCGCCGACCTACTTCGTGCCCGGCCGCAATGTCGACGACATGGCCAACCAGCTGCGCGACCTCGAGATCCGCGAGGACTGGATCCACGAGATCGTCCGCCGCCAGCGGCTGAAGATGGGCCAGCTCTTCACCCAGATGGCGCTCGACTATCCGGACGCGGCCAAGCAGCAGCTGCTGGCCGGCGTCTCGGCCTTCATCGGCGAGGAGCTGACCGCCCAGCACTTCACCCCCAGCTACAAGCCCTGGCGCCAGCGCATCGCCTTCGTGCCGGACGGCGACATCTTCAAGGCGATCAAGGCCGGCAAGGCCGACGTGGTCACCGACGAGATCAAGCGATTCACGCCTACCGGCATCGAGCTGAAATCGGGCGCCGAGCTGGAGGCTGACGTGGTGATCACCGCCACCGGCTTCTCGCTGAGCGTGCTGGGCGGCATCGCCTTCACCGTCGACGGCAAGCCGGTCGATGCGGCCGACACCATCAACTACCGCGGCATGATGTTCACGGGCCTGCCCAACCTGCTCTGGGTGTTCGGCTACTTCCGCGCCAGCTGGACCCTGCGCGCCGACCTGATGGCCGACTTCGTGCTGCGGCTGCTGAGCCACATGGACGAGCGCGGCGCCAAAAAGGTCGAGGTCGCCCTGCGCCCCGAAGACCAGGGCATGGCCCTCGGCCCGTGGATCGACGCCGAGAACTTCAACCCCGGCTATCTGATGCGCGACATGGCCCGCATGCCCAAGGCCGGCGACAAGCGCGAGTGGCGCCACACCCAGGACTACTGGCGCGAAAAGGACGAACTGCCGGCCATCGATCTCGACGGCTCCGAGTTTGTCTACGAAGGCGCCCGCCAGCTGGTAGCCGCGGCGGAATAGCCGGGGCGACCCAGGAACCTCTCGTGCATCTCAAAAAGGGTGTCATCCCGGAAAGCCGCGCAGCGGGTTATCCGGGATCTCCTCAGCGCGATGCTGGCGAGAGGGCTCTTCGCCGTTCTACCGTCTTTTTAACACGAAGAGCACGAAGGTCGCGAAGATCACGAAGGCGCTTCGCGCCGATAATCTCCAGCGATCTCAGGTGACTAGCTGGCGCGCTGAGCGCGCCCTTCGTGCTCTTCGCGCCCTTCATGATCTTCGTGTTGAAGTGTTCTTTTTTGGACGGCGCCGACGCCCGGACGAGATCCCGGATAAGCCGCTGCGCGGCTTTCCGGGATGACAAGCCTGGGGGACCGTTTGGCGCTGGACTTGCGCCCTCCGGTTGGTCGAAAACCGCACCATGATCCGGATCGGCGTGGACTTCGGCGGCACCAAGATCGAGGCGGCGGCGCTGGACGCCGCGGGCGAGTTCGTGGCCAGGGTCAGGCGGCCCAATCCGGGGGACTACCAGCAGGCCATCGAGGCGGTGCGCGGGGTGGTGGCCGAGGCGGAGAAGCAGGCTGGCGTCTCCGGCGCCACGGTGGGCGTCGGCATGCCGGGGTCGCTGTCGCCGAAGACCGGGCGGATGCGGGGCGCCAACAGCGTCTGGCTCAACGACAAGCCGTTCCACGAGGACCTCGAGAAGGCGCTGGGCCGCGCCGTGCGCATGGAGAACGATGCCAACTGCTTTGCCCTCTCCGAGGCGCTGAGCGGGGCGGCCAAGGGCGCGCCGGTGGTGTTCGGCGCGATCCTTGGCACCGGCTGCGGCGGCGGCGTGGTGGTGCGCGGCCACACGGTCGAGGGCGTCAACAAGATCGCCGGCGAATGGGGCCACACACCCCTGCCCTGGCCGACGCCCGACGAGTACGCGGCCCACACCTGCTGGTGCGGCCGCTCCAACTGCCTGGAGACCTGGGTCAGCGGCACCGGCTTTCGCCAGGACTACCAGCGCGCCACCGGCGAGGACCTGACCGGCGACGTGATCGCCCGGCGCGCCCGGGCCGGCGAGGCGGCGGCGGGCGCGGCGCTGGCGCGCTATGCCGACCGGCTGGGCCGGGGCCTGGCGGTGATCTGCGACATCCTTGATCCCGACGTGATCGTCTTCGGCGGCGGCATGTCGAACATCACCGAACTCTACGACCTGGCGCCCCCGGTCGCGGCCCGCCACGCCTTCACCGACGTCTTCGTGACCAGGATCGTTCCGGCTCAGTTCGGTGATTCCTCCGGGGTGCGCGGCGCGGCATGGCTCTGGCCGCTGGAAAATTGACGGGGCTCTGCCGCGACTGCTTCTGGACCGGCGAGGCTGAGCCGGCCCGCTGCCCCGATTGCCGCTCACACCGCCTGGTGCGCCACGCCGAGCTGGCCAGCCTCGCCATCGCCCACATGGACTGCGACGCCTTCTACGCCTCGGTGGAGAAGCGCGACCGGCCCGAGCTGCGCGACGTTCCCCTGATCGTCGGCGGCGGGGTGCGGGGCGTCGTCACCACCTGCTGCTACATCGCCCGCATGTCCGGCGTGCGCTCGGCCATGCCGATGTTCAAGGCGGTGAAGCTGTGCCCCGAGGCCACCATCCTCAAGCCGGACTTCGCCAAGTACCGCACTGAGAGCGGCCGCATCATGGAGAAGCTGCGCCAGCTCACGCCGCTGGTGCAGACCCTGTCGCTTGACGAGGCCTGGCTCGACCTCTCCGGCACCGATCGGCTGCACCACGCGACGCCGGCCCTGACCCTGGCCCGGTTGCAGGCCGAGATCGAGCGCGACATCGGCATCACCGTCTCGGTCGGCCTCGCACCCAACAAGTTCCTGGCCAAGATCGCCTCGGATATCGACAAGCCGCGCGGCTTCGCGGTGATCGGGGCGGAGGCGCAGAGCTTCCTGGCCGCCAAGCCGGTCGGCATCCTGCCCGGCGTCGGCCCGCAGTTCGTCAAGACTCTGGAGAGCGACGGCTACCGCACCGTCGGCGACCTCGCCGGCGAGGACCCCAAGAAGCTGGTCGCCCGCTACGGCGCCCATGGCCTGCGCTTGCATCAGCTGGCCCACGGCCGCGACTCGCGCCCCGTGAACCCCCACGAAGCCCGCAAGAGCCTTTCGTCGGAGACCACCTTCAACACCGACATCAGCTCAATTCCTGAGCTGGAGGACGTCCTCTGGTCGCTTTGCGAAAACGTGGCCCGGCACGCCCGCAAGGAAGCCATCGCCGGCCGGGTGGTGACGCTGAAGCTGCGCCACACCGACTTCCGCATCGTGACCCGTCGCCGCACCCTGCCGTTTCCGACCCAGACCGCCCGCAGCCTTTTTGCTGCAACGCGGGAAATGCTGGGCCTGGAGGCCCGCGGCCTGCCCTGGCGGCTGATCGGCGTTGGCATTTCCGAACTGGTCGAATCGGCCGGCGCCAGCGGCGACCTCTTCGACGGCGACGAATCGCGCACCCTGAGCGGCGAGCGCGCCATCGACTCGCTGCGGGCCAGGTTCGGCGCGGAGGCCATAATCGCGGGCCGTTCGCTCAAGCGATAAGCGCCACCAAAGGCGGCGAAGCGCGTTCAAAGAACGCAGGTCGCAATTCAGGCCTTTCAAAGGGCCCAGGTTTTCATATCTAATCGTGGCTGGGGGATGCGTTGGTGTGCGTCCCCGCCTGTTGGAGACCCGTTGTGGCGGAGAAGCATCAGGGAGACCAGGTTATCGGCACTGGGACGGCGATCGTCACGCAGACGAAGACCAAGACCCAGAAGCCGTCCATGTATCGCGTGTTGATTCTCAACGACGACTACACGCCCATGGAATTCGTGGTCTACGTCCTTGAACGATTCTTCAACAAGTCGCCGGAAGCTGCGACTCGAATAATGCTGCACGTGCATCAGAATGGCGTCGGAGTCTGCGGCGTCTTTACCTTCGAGGTCGCCGAGACAAAGGTTGCTCAGGTGATCGAAACAGCCAGGCGCCACCAGCATCCGTTGCAGTGCACCATGGAAAAGGATTGAGAGGCCCAGCTTGCCGTCTTTCTCGCGTAACCTTGAAGAGACCCTCCACCGGGCGGTGGCCTACGCCAACCAGCGTAAGCACGAGTACACCACCCTCGAGCATCTGCTCCTGGCCCTGATCGACGACAGCGACGCTGCCGGCGTGATGCGGGCCTGCGAAGTGGACCTCGGCGAGCTCAAGAAGAACCTCACCACCTATGTCGACAACGAGCTGAAGAGCCTGGTCGTCGACGACGGCGAGGACGCCAAGCCCACCGCGGGCTTCCACCGCGTGATCCAGCGCGCCGTGATCCACGTGCAGTCGTCGGGCCGCGAGGACGTCACCGGCGCCAACGTGCTGGTCGCGATCTTCTCAGAGCGCGAGAGCCACGCCGCCTACTTCCTGCAGCAGCAGGAAATGACCCGCTATGACGCGGTCAACTTCATCGCCCACGGCATCGCCAAGAAGCCGGGCGCCTCGGAAGCGCGCCCGGCCAAGGGCGCCACCACCGAGGGCGAGGACGAAAAGCCGCCGGTGAAGACCGGGGGCGAGGCCCTGGAGGCCTACTGCGTCAACCTCAATGAGAAGGCCCGCCAGGGGAAGGTCGATCCGCTGATCGGGCGGATGAGCGAGGTCGAGCGCTGCATCCAGATCCTGTGCCGGCGCACTAAGAACAATCCACTGCTGGTCGGCGACCCCGGCGTCGGCAAGACCGCCATCGCCGAAGGCCTGGCGCGCAAGATCATCTCCAAGCAGGTGCCGGAGGTGCTGGCCAAGTCCACCATCTTCTCGCTCGACATGGGCGCTTTGCTGGCCGGCACCCGCTACCGCGGCGACTTCGAGGAACGCGTCAAGCAGGTGATCAAGGAGCTTGAGAACCACCACAACGCGATCCTCTTTATCGACGAGATCCACACGGTGATCGGCGCCGGCGCGACCAGCGGCGGGGCCATGGACGCCTCCAACCTGCTGAAGCCGGCGCTCGCCTCCGGCAACCTGCGGTGCATGGGCTCGACCACCTACAAGGAGTTCCGCCAGCACTTCGAGAAGGACCGCGCCCTGGTGCGCCGGTTCCAGAAGATCGACGTCAACGAGCCGACCATCGAAGACACGATCAAGATCCTCAAGGGGCTGAAGACCTACTACGAGGAGTTCCACAAGCTGAAGTACACCACCGAGGCCATCAAGGCCGCGGTGGAGCTGTCGGCCAAGTACATCACCGACCGCAAGCTGCCGGACAAGGCCATCGACATCATCGACGAGGCCGGCGCCAGCCAGATGCTGCTGCCCGAAGGCAAGCGCAAGAAGACCATCGGCCTGAAGGAGATCGAGTCCGTCGTCGCCAAGATCGCCCGCATCCCGCCGAAGTCGGTCTCCAAGTCCGACACTGAAGCGCTGAAGCAGCTGGAAAGCGATCTGCGGCGCGCCGTGTTCGGCCAGGAAGAAGCCATCGGCCAGCTTGCCGCCGCCATGAAGATGGCGCGCGCCGGCCTGCGCGACGGCGACAAGCCGATCGGCTGCTATCTCTTCAGCGGCCCCACCGGCACCGGCAAGACCGAGACGGCGCGCCAGCTCGCGTCTACACTCGGCATCGAGCTGCTGCGCTTCGACATGTCGGAGTACATGGAACGCCATACCGTGAGCCGCCTCATCGGCGCGCCTCCCGGCTATGTCGGCTTCGACCAGGGCGGCCTCTTGACCGACGCCGTCGACCAGCATCCGCACGCCGTGGTGCTGCTCGACGAAATCGAGAAGGCCCACCAGGATGTCTACAACATCCTGCTGCAGGTCATGGACCACGGCGCCCTCACCGACGCCAACGGCAAGAAGGTGGACTTCCGCAACGTCGTCCTGATCATGACCACCAACGCCGGCGCGTCCGACAGCCAGCGCAACTCCATCGGCTTCGGCCGCGGCAAGATCGAAGGCGCGGACGACGAGGCGATCAAGAAGCTGTTCACGCCGGAGTTCCGCAACCGGCTGGACGCGATCGTCGCCTTCAAGTCGCTGACCCCGGAAGTCATCCGGATGGTGGTGCAGAAGTTCGTTCTGCAGCTGGAAGCCCAGCTGGCCGATCGCCACGTCACCATCGACGCGTCGGAAGACGCCCTCGACTGGCTGGCCAAGAACGGCTTCGACGAGCTCTACGGCGCCCGGCCGCTGGCCCGGGTGATCCAGGAGCAGATCAAGAAGCCGCTCGCCGACGACATCCTCTTCGGCCGCCTCTCCAAGGGCGGACACGTGAAGGTGGTGCTGAAGGACGGCAAGCTCGACTTCATCTTCGACACCACCCCTGCCGCCGTGGCCGCCGCCAAGCCGCCCCCCGAGCCGGAAGTCGAAGACGAACCGCAGGAACCCGCCCTGGCGGATTAGGCCTCGCCTCATCTCCTCCCCCGAACGGGGGAGGAGAACCGCGAAGCGACAGAGGGGCCGCCGCCCCTCCTTCTACGCCGGAAAGCTGAGTTCCAGCGTCTCGCCGAACGGCGTCGCCTTCCAGCGTCCCAGCAGCTGGCGCATCCGCTCGCGCACCGCCAGCACGAAGGCCGGGGTGAACCAGCGCGGCGCGCGTTCATCGCAGATATCGAGGTACTCGGTCACCTGCTCGACGAAGGCCTCGCTGCCCAGCGCCTCATCCTGCAGCGCCCCGGTCAGCGCGCCCACGATCCGCTCGGTGATGGCGATCTCGCCCCCCAGCGCCGCGCCGCCAGCCACCTGCAGCTCCTCGTAGCCGCCGATCTTGCCGAGGATGCCGTAGAAAGACCCCTTCAGTCCGGCTTCGCTCTCGACCGCGAGGTGCAGCAGGTCGTGGAAAAGCAGCGGGCGGGTCTCCATCGCTATTGCCTCGCCCGTGCCGTCCGCCCGCCGATACTCGAACCGGTGATGGGTCGGCGAGACGCGGGTGAAGCGCAGGGTCAGCGCCGTCACGCGATCTCCCGCGCGATCTGCTCCGCCTGCGCTTTCAGCTCGCTCATGTCGGCCATGCCGCCCGCGCCATGCCGGCCCAGCGGCACGCCCTCCCAGCGCGGGATGATGTGGAAGTGCAGGTGGAAGACCGTCTGCCCGGCCGCCGCGCCGTTGAACTGGGCGATGAAGATCCCGTCCGGCTTGAACGCCGTTCGCGCCGCCCGCGCCACCCGCTGGGTCGTATCGATCACCGCGTGCAGGGCCTGCGGTTCGACATCGAGCAGATTGCGGGCGTGGGCGCGCTTGTGGATCACCAGCACGTGGCCGCGCCCTTGTGGGAACACGTCCATGATCGCCAGGGTGTCCGCGTCTTCAACCACCTTGGCGGCCGGCGCCTCGCCGCGCACGATCTTGGCGAAGATGTTGTCCGGATCGTACGCGCCGTCGAGGCTCATCGCTTCCCGCCCTCTGGTCTTCAGGGCTATCGTCCTAGCAAACCAGCGGCAGCCCCGGAACCATGGCCGAACCCAACCTCACCGAACGCCAGCAGAAGTACTTCGCCTCGCTGCAGGCCAGCCTGAAGCGCGACACCGGCAAGTCGCTGCCCGAGTGGGTCGCCATCGCCAGGACCTGCCCGGAGGCCGGCCACCGCGCGCGACTGAAGTGGCTGAAGGACAACCACGGCCTCCTGCAGAACCACGGCAGCCACGTGCTCAGCGAGGCCTTCGGCACGGAGATGTCGTGGCGCGAGCCGGAGAAGCTGCTGGAGGCGCTGTGGACCGACCCCGCCTCGAAGGCGATCTTCGAGGCGGTGGATGTGACCGCGCGCCGCCAGGGCGAGGCCATCCAGACCGCCCGCAAGGGCTACACCGCCTGGTCGCGCAAGGTCCAGTTCGCCGCCGCGCGGCCAATCCGCGGCGGCAAGCTGATGCTGGGCCTGGCCCTGGCGACCGACGCCAGCTCGCGCCTGGAGGCCTCTCGCAACGACGGCTGGTCGGAGCGGGTCAAGTCCCGCACGCTGCTGAGCGCGCCGGCCGAGGCCGACGCCGAGCTCGAAGCCTTGCTGCGCGCGGCGTGGGGGCGGTCGTGACCCTGATGGCGCGCCTGCTGATTGTCTGGGCGATGCTGCTCCTCTGCGACCCCCCGGCCTTCGCCGCGCCCGCGCCGAGCGACGCGGCCGTCGCCTGCTACATCGGCGCCTACCGGCAGGCCGACGGCGGGGTGATCGACATCGCCGCGGCGGCCGGAGCCGGCAAGCTGCGCTGGCGGCGCACTGACGGCACGACCGGGGAGTTGACTCAGTCGGCTGGCGGCGGCTGGACCAGCACCCTCGGCTGGACCGGCAAGCCGGACGGCGTGCGCGTCGCGCTGCCGCCCTGCGCTGAGAAGCGCCTGAGCTTCAACGGCATCCCCGCGAGCCGCATCGACTTCGACGTCACCCCGACCCGCTTCCACGTTGAGGATGCCGACCTCGTGGGAAGGCTGATCCTGCCCACGGGAGCCGGCCGCGTGCCGATCGTGGTGCTGATCCACGGCTCGGAGGACAGCTCCGCCCTGGAGACCTACGCGCTGCAGCGGATGTTTCCGGCCGCCGGCATCGGCGCCTTCGTCTACGACAAGCGCGGCACGGGCGGCTCCAGCGGCGCCTACACTCAGGACTACCTGACCCTGGCCATCGACGCGGTCGCCGCTGAGCGCGAGGCGCGGCGGCTGGCGGGCTGGCGCGCCGGGCGGATCGGCTACCAGGGCGGCAGTCAGGGCGGCTGGGTGGCGCCGCTCGCTGCGCGCATCGAGCCGGTCGATTTCGTCGTGGTCGGCTTCGGCCTCGCGGTCTCGCCGTTGCAGGAAGACCGTTCCGCCATCGCCCTCGACATGACCCGGCATGGTTATGGCCCGGACGTGATGGCCAAGGCGATGCAGGTGGCCGACGCCGTGGCGGCCGTGCTGGCGAGCAACTTCCAGGACGGCTACGACCAGCTGGACGCCGTCCGCGCCCGCTACGGCAAGGAGCCCTGGTTCAAGGACGTGCACGGCGATGTCGCCTGGCTGATCCTGGCAAAGTCGCCGGCCGACCTGCGCGTCCAGGGCCCCAAGCTCTTTGCCGACATCCCCCTGCACTACGATCCGATGCCGGTGCTGCAGAACCTGAGCGCGCCGCAGCTGTGGGTCCTCGGCGAAGACGACGTCGACGCACCCAGCGCCGAGACCGCGCGGCGGCTGCGCGGCCTCGCCGCGGCAGGCCAGCCGATCTCGGTCGCGGTGTTTCCCCATGCCGAGCACGGCATCTATGAGTACGAGACCCAGCCCGACGGCTCACGCCTCTCCACCCGCCAGCCGGACGGCTACTTCGCCATGATGCGCGACTTCATCCTGCACGGCCGATTGGCGCCCGCCTACGGCGCGGCGATGCTGACGCGCGCGCCGCCAGCCCCGTAGGCGGCGCGCCTAGAACCACATATTGGCGACCGTGCGCCCGTCACTGGGCAGGTCGATCCAGCTGCCCAGACCGTCGAAGTGCTTGATCGGAATGGCGGCGACGGCCTCGGGCTCGCAGAGGCGCAGGTTAACGCCCATGCGCCGGCGGCCATCCTCGCTCAGCTCCAGCCCGCGCCAGTAGGCGAGGTTTCCGCAAGTGGCGCAGCGGTGGAAGGTCAGGCCGGGATCGGCCAGATCGCCGCGCACGTACGGTTGGGTCGCGCCAGAGACCTGGACGTCCACGGCCTCGTGGCCATAGGCCCAGATGCCGCCATTGCGCCGACAGGCCAGGCAGTTGCAGCTGGTGGCGCTGCCGGGGTCCGCATCGAGGCGCCAGCTGACGGCGCCGCACAGACATCTGCCTTCGAGCATGGTCGCGCCTCCATTCTTGTCAGCTGCAGAGATGACACCCGCGCCCGGCCGCTGTCAGCAGGCTTTCGCCGGGGCGCCGGCGTGCCTAGATTGCAGCCCATGAGCGTCGCCTTCACCCGCGAGGAAGACTACGAGTCGCGGGCGGCCCACCTGCCCGATCGTCCGATCTCGCCGCATCCGAACCTCGTCACCGCCGCGGGCCTCGCCGCCATCGAAGCGGAGTTGCACGCCGCCCAGGCCGCCTACGCCGCCGCCCAGAGCGAGGGCGGCATTGCCGACGACCGCACCGCGATGGCGAGAGCGACGCGCGACCTGCGCTACTGGTCCTCCCGCCGCGCCACCGCCCAGCTGACCGAGCCGGCGCTCAAGGCCGGCGTGGTGCAGTTCGGTCGCACGGTGGAATTCGAGCGCGAAGACGGCCGCCGCCAGGCCTACCGCGTCGTCGGCGAGGACGAGGCCGATCCGGCCCGCGGCAGCATTTCCTACCTGTCCCCCCTCGCGGGCGCTCTGCTCGGCAAGCAGATCGGCGACACCCCCGCCTTCAACGGCGACGAACTGCAAATCCTGAGCGTCCGCTGACGCCCCGAAGGTTCACCACGGAGGACACGGAGGCCCCGGAGTTCACGGAGAAAGCGCCTCCGCGTCCTCCGCGGTTCCGTGTCCTCCGTGGTAAAATTCAAGATGGACATCCGCGCCCAGGTCGATCTGGCCATCGACGAGGATCGCAAAGCCCCCTGCCTCTGGGCGCCAACCGAGCAGTGGGCGGCGCTCGCGCAACAGCTGGGGCGGGGGCCGAACCGCATCGGCGTCATCGTCTACCGTGGCAGGACCATCCGCGAGGGGCCGCCCTGGTCGGACGTCACCACCCGACGGCCCGACGATGAAGCTGGCGCCAGCTGAAAAAAGCTGCTATGAGTCGTTGATCGAATATCGTTTTGGTTCGGTTGCTCTCCACGCTTGTTCTTCGGATCGAGCCCGGACTATCACCCACCTCTTCGAACATTTGATCTCGCGAACCAGTTGGCGCGCGTGATAACTTCTTTCTGAAAGTGACTTCCCCAAATGACGACAGGCACCGTGAAGTGGTTCAACGCCACCAAGGGCTTCGGCTTCATCCAACCCGATGACGGCGGCAACGACGTTTTCGTGCACATTTCCGCCGTCGAACGCGCGGGCCTCGGCTCGCTCAACGAAGGCCAGAAGGTCAGCTTCGAGCTCGAGCGTGATCGCAAGAGCGGCAAGATGTCCGCCGGCCAGCTGCAATCGGCCTAAGGGATACGCGGCGGGGCCGGTTCGCCGGCCCCGCCGCACCTCTGCAACCATGGCTAAATCCACCATCGAACGCGCTTACGAGCTCGCCCGCTCCGGCGCCGTCCCCGACCTCGCCGCGCTGAAGCAGCGCCTGGAAGCCGAAGGCTACCGCGCCGTCGAGCCCTTGCTCGCGCCGCAGTCCATCCGCGGCCACCTGCGCGCCATCTGCGCGGCGACCTACCGCCCGCCCGTCACCGCCGACGCTTGACCCGGCCTCGCGGCAGCGCGAGGGAGCCGGGCATGACAGTCGAACGCCTCAATCCCGACGGCGTCGCGCCGCCCGTGGGCGCCTATTCGCACCTGGCGGTCGTGCCGGCCGGCATGCGGCTCTTGGTGATGTCCGGCCAGGTCGGGGTGCGCCCCGACGGCAGCGTCGCCGAGACACTGGAGGCGCAGCTCGAACAGGCGCTCGCCAACATCGGCGTCATCCTGGCCTCGCAAGGCGCCAGCTTCGCCGACGTGGTGAAGCTGACCTATTTCTTCGTGGAGCGCCCGGCGGACCGCGGCCCCATCCGCAAGATCCTCGCCGCCGCCTTCCCCAACCCGCCGGCCTCCACCCTGCTCTACATCTCCGGCCTCGCTTCGCCGGACCTCAAGGTCGAGATCGAGGTGATGGCGGCCGTGCCGGCGCAGCCATGATCGAAGGGCTGAGAGCGCCGACGTATAGTGAAGCGTTCAAAGAGCGCATCGCCAACTTCGTCGAGGGCGACAGCGCGTCTCGCAGCGACGCCGTGACGCTGGAACTCAGCGTCCGGCTCGGCTACGCCCTCGATTTCCTGATTGCCTGCCAGGAATATTTTCCGATCGGCGGTCAGCGCTTCCTGGAAATAGGCAGCGGATCGGGCAACGTCGCGACCGCGGCCGTGGCAATGGGCGCTGACGTGACCGCCATCGATATCATGCAGGAATGCCTGGACCTCACGGAGCTGAGGCTCGAGGAACACGGCTTCTCGGCAACCATCTTCAGGCATGACATCCGGGAACCCGCGCCCAGCCTGGCGCCCGGAACGTATGACTTCGTGTTCTGCTATCAGGTGCTGGAGCACCTGCCCCGCGACGGTCAATTTCACGCGTTGAAAAACCTGTTCGACCTCGTCAGCCCGGGCGGGCATCTGTTCATCGATACGGAGAACGCGCTTTGCGCCTTCGACCGGCACGACACGCAGCTCTGGATGCCAAGGGTGCTTCGAGAAGGCTATCTGCTCTCATTGGCGAAGACCTTCGGACGGTCGCTGAACTATTACGAGCCGTCGTTCGGCAGAACGATCGACCTGCATGAGTACCTGACCTACGACGAAATCGTCGGCGCGGCAGCGGTGATGGGCTTCGAGGTCAGGAACGCCTTCATGCCGCACCGGGACAGCCGCCAGTTCGCCCGCGCCATGACCGGGTCGGATTGGCTCTACGACGAGGTCTTGAAGTATTTCGCCTTCGAGAAATTCTCGCCCGTCGCGCTGTTGCTGCAAAAGCGGCGCTGACACCCGCCGACGTCGCGTCACGCGGCCTTGAAGGGCGAATATTCTTCCGCCAGCCAGTCCATCTCCCCCTGCACCGCGCGGCGCTCCTCGTCGAGGAAGCGGGCCACGGCGCGCGAGAGGCCGGGGTCGCTGATGTAGTGGGCGGAGTAGACGGCGGTGGGCAGGTAGCCGCGGGCGATCTTGTGCTGGCCCTGGGCGCCGGCCTCGACGCGGGCGAGGCCGTGGGTGATGGCCCACTCGATAGCCTGATAGTAGCAGAGCTCGAAGTGGAGGAAGGGCACGTCCTCGACGCAGCCCCAGTTGCGGCCATAGAGGCAATCCGCGCCGATCAGGTTGAGCGCGCCGGCGATCCAGCGGCCGTGCTTGCGCGCCAGCAGCAACAGCGTCCGGTCGGCCATGCGCTCGTTCAGCAGCGAGAAGAAGCGGCGGTTCAGGTAGGGCGAGCCCCACTTGCGCGCGCCGGTGTCCATGTAGAAGGCGTAGAAGGCATCCCAGTGCTCTTCGCGCAGGTCCTCGCCTGTCAGGGCCAGCACCTCGAGGTCCTTCACCGCGTCGCGCCGTTCGCGCCGGATGGTCTTGCGGCGGCCGGATGAGAGGGCGCCGAGGAAATCCTCGAACGTCGCGTAGCCGGCGTTCAGCCAGTGGTACTGTTGGTTCTGGCGCAGCAGCATCCCCTCGCCGCCCATGAAGCGCCACTCGTCCTCGCTCGGGAAGTTCACGCCCAAGGTCGATACATTCATCTTCTCGCAGAGCGTGATGCCGCCCGAGAGCAGCATGTGGCGGCCGGCGTCGCGGTCGATGTCCGGGCGCACCAGCAGCCGCGGCCCGGTCACCGGCGAGAACGGCGCGGCGGCGATCAGCTTCGGATAGTAGCGGCCGCCGGCGCGCTCATAGGCGTCGGCCCAGCTGTGGTCGAAGACGTATTCGCCCTGGCTGTGGGACTTCAGATAGAGCGGCGCCACCGCGGCCACCGCGCCCGACGTGTCGCGCACCGCCAGGTGCTGTGGCTGCCAGCCGACGCGAGGCGCCGCGCAGCCGCTCTCCTCCGCGATATCGAGGAAATCGTAGGAGACGAACGGATTGGCCGCATAGTCGGGCGCAGCCGTGCAGGCCTCCCAGGCCGCGCGTCCGATCTCCGAGACCCGGCGGTGGACGCTGACCTCGGCCTTCAGCTGCATCAGGCCGCGTAGCCCTCGAAGATCAGGTTGTCGCAGTTCGCGCTGATCTTGTCCCACTGCGAAGGGTCCCGCACCGTCCAGGCGACCACCGGCATGCCGTGCTTGCGCATCTCGTCGGCGCGGGCGTTCGGCAGCATGTCGAGGCCGAGGGCCAGGAAGTGCGGGCGGGCGATCGCCACGTGCTCCAGCCGCTGGAAGCTCTTGCGCTGCTCGGGCGCCAGGCGGCCGGAGTCGGTCGCCGGATAGCTGTGGCTGTCGAGGCCGCGCAATATGTTCGGATGCCGGTCGGCGAACCAGGCGTGGGAATAAGGGTTGAAGCCGATCACCGCGATCGGGCCGTTGTGGTCGATCAATATGTCGTAGACGCGCTGCTCCAGCGGGCCGACCTCGCCGTAGGGGGTCTTCAGTTCGATGTGGACCATCGCGCGGTGGCCGACCAGGGTCAGGGTGTCGGCCAGCGTCGGGATGGTCTCCTCGCCGCCGCGCAGCGGGATTTGCGCCAGGTCGGCGGCCGTGTAGTCGGCGATGCGGCCTTCGCGGCCGGTCAACCGGGTCAGCTTGTCGTCGTGGAAGACCACGGCCTCGCCATCGGAGCTCAGCTGCACGTCAAGCTCGATGCCGTAGCCGGCCTCGCAGGCGGCTTCGAAGGCGCCCAGCGAGTTCTCCGGAGGCCCGTCTTTGGCCCACAGCCCGCGGTGCGCGATCGCCGGCGCGAACAGCCGCTCCCAGGCTTCCCCGAACCGCGCCTTCACCGGACCTGCACCACGGCGTCGACCTCCACGGCGAAGTTCAGCGGCAGCCGGTAGACCCCGACCGCCGAGCGTGCATGCCGGCCGGCGTCGCCGAACACCTCGACCATCAGGTCCGAGCAGCCGTTCACCACCTGCGGAATCTCGAAGAAGCCGGGTCCGGCCTGCACGAAGCCGCCCAGCTTGACCACGCGGACCACGCGGGAGAGATCGCCATCGGCGGCCGCCTTCATCTGGGCGATCAGGTTGAGGCCGCAGATGCGCGCGGCGCGCTTGGCCTCTTCGGCGCTGACGTCCTCACCAACCACACCCCGCACCCCGCCGGACGCGTCGGTGGAAACTTGGCCGGAGATGTGAACGAGGTCGCCGGCCCGTACGAAGGGCACATAGTTGGCGACCGGCCTGGTGGGCTGAGGCAGGGTTAGGCCGAGCGCGGCGAGGTTCTGTTCGGGGCTGGACATCGCCCCCGACTTAGCGCGCCGCCCGCCGACCGCAAAGCCCGAGCGCACAAATGAAAAACGCGGCCGGGTCTGCACCCGGCCGCGTCCATCAATTTGCCGTGACGCCCGAGGTGTTAGTGGGCGGCCTGGATGCGTTCGACGAAGGCGGTGACGCGTTCGTTGATCGGCTGAAAGCTTTCCTTCATCGAGGCGGCGACCGTCTCGGAGGCCTTGTTCATCTGGGCCACGTAGGCTTCGAGGAAGCTCTTGGCGTAGGCCGACTGCAGCTCGACGACTTCCTGGATGCTCTTGGCGCCCGAGAGGCTCTTGGCGGCGGCGACATGGTCGTCCATCGCCTTCTTGGAGTAGGCCATCGTCTGCGCGCCGAGGGCTTCGGCGCCCTTGGTGGCGGCGGTCACGGAGGCCACGGCCGCTTCGAGGTTCTTCTTCGAGTGGGCGTTGACTTCACCGAGGGCGGTCAGGGACTTCTCGATGCCGTCTTTGAAGGCTTGATTGCCGGCGGTGGTGAACTGATCCACCGTGGTCTTCAGGGTCTGGGCGCCGTTGGCTGCCATGCGGGTTTCTCCTTGGGAGACGCGAAAAGGGATGAAGCTGGCTGGTCTTGGTACGGGGGCGAATGGGCGGAGGGGCTACCCGTTCGGCGACCGTTGAAATCTCATGCTGCAGTGCAATAGTCAAGGAGATTTTGTGCAGTGCAACATAGCTCCGTTTGGAACCAATTCGCGCCCTGCGACGCCCTGCCCTGCGACCGTTCGCGCACGGTCTGTTTACCTTGCCGAAACGTGCGTTAAGGCATGCTAACGCCTTCGCTCAAGCGGCGAGTCTCCCGCCGCCCACCAGTAAAAGCCTGATCGCCGGAGCCCGCCCATGCTCGAGCCCGCCCGTCGCGCATCCTTCCTGGCCCTTCTGGCCTCGACGATCTGCGTAGTCGCAACCCCAGTCCTGGCCCAGGACCCGATCCCGACGGTCGAGCAGCACCTGCCGCCGACCTCGGATCTGCGTGTCCCGTCCTACGAGCCGCGCTATGCCGCGATCGTGATCGACGCCGGCACCGGCGAAATTCTCTACCAGGAGCGCGCCGATTCAGTGCGCTACCCCGCCTCGATCACCAAGATCATGACGCTCTACCTGGCCTTCGAGGCGCTCTCGACCGGCCGCCTGCACGAGACCGACATGATCACCGTCTCGCCGCTTGCTGCATCGCAGGCGCCGACCAAGCTGGGCCTGCGTCCCGGCGACCAGATCTCGGTCGAGGACGCGATGCACGCCATCGCGGTCAAGTCCGCCAACGACATGGCGGTTGCCCTTTCCGAGAAGATCGGCGGCACCGAGGCCCGCTTCGCCGCCATGATGACGCTGAAGGCGCAGGAGCTGGGCATGACCCACACGCGCTACGTCAACGCCAATGGCCTGCCCGACACCCGCCAGGTCACCTCGGCCCGCGATATCGCCATGCTCTGCATGGCCGTGCTGCGCGACTATCCGCAGTACTATCACTACTTCGGCACGACCCAGTTCACCTACCGGGGCGTGACCATGAACAACCACAACGGCCTCCTGGGCAACCTGCAGGGCGTCGATGGGTTCAAGACCGGCTTCACCAGCGCCGCGGGCTTCAATCTTGCCGCCTCGGCGGTGCGGGACGGGCACCGGATCATCGCCGTGGAGCTGGGCGGTTCGTCCGGCGCCTCGCGCAACGCCAACGTCACCAACCTGCTGCTCACCGCCTTTGACATCCAGCACCGCCGCGAACTCGGCCAGAACATCACCGTGGCGCAGAACATGTTCGACGCGCCGCCGGCCGCGGGCGTCATCAGCATGCCGCAGGCGCAGGACGGCCAGGGCGATGGCGACGAGGACCCGATCGACATCGTGCTCGCCGCCTCGCAGAGCGGCCACGGCCAGTCCGTCGCCTTCCCGTCCGCCAACGTCACGCAGCTCGCGGCCCAGCGCCCGTCGCTGACCGCGGACATCCCGCACGCGCCGCAATACGCCACCGCCTTCGGCGCGCCGCCGGCCACGGCCGCCGCCGCGCCGCAGCCGCGGAACTGGACCGTGCAGGTGGGCGAGTTCCGCTCCGGCCGCCTCGCCACCCGACAGGTCGACGTCGTGGCCGACAAGTTCAAGTCGATTTTCGACGACCGCGAAGGCCAGGTCGCCCACATCGGCGCCCGCTACTATTCGGTCTTCACCGGCTTCACCCAATCCGAAGCCCGCGCCGCCTGCTCCACCCTGGCCGCCGACGACAAGCAGTGCATGGCGCAACAGCGCTAAGCAGCTCCCCCCTCACTTCCTAGACCTTGTCATCCCGGACAGCCGCCTCGCGGCTGCCGGGATGACAGAGTCGGGGGGCTTGCGGGGGGCCTAACGCCGCCCCAGCATCACCGCCCGCGCCGCGTTCAACTGCGCCGCCAGGCCCGCTGCGCCGCCCTTGTCCGGGTGGACGCGGAGCATCAGGCGCTTGTAGGCCGCGTCGATGTCGGCGCGGGTGGCGGTCTCGGCGACGCCCAGCATCGACGCCGCTTCGGCGCGGCCCATTCCAGGGGCTGACGCCCGCATTTGCGCGCGGCGGGTCGACGTCGCGAGCCAAAGGCCGGCCGAGAGCAGGATCGAACCGCCGAGCCACCCGCCCCGCGCCGCATCGAATGCGGCCGCGACGATGGCGACCGCCGCCATCGCGTAAGCCGCCAGCCGGTTCCGCGCGCTCGTCTGCAATAGGGTGGCCAGCCACGGCTGGCGTCCGAGGCCGACGAAAGCCGCCAGCACCAGAACGCCGAGCGCGACGAAGATCATCGGGGGCGCCGGCTACTCCGCGGCGAGGATGGTCGCGGGGTCGGACGCCAGGCCGAGGTCGCTCATCAGCACCCGCAGTTCCTGGCGCGCAGCGATGTGGGTCAGCGACACCGAGACCGGCCGCACCGTGGCGCTGAGGTCGCTGACCGTCAGGCCGAACGGGAAGAGTTCGCGGTAGATCACCCGGTCGCGCAAACCGGCCAGCGAGCGGAACCCCACCCGCCGCGACAGCGCCTTCACCCGCTCGTCAACCCGGCGGCGATTGCGCGCGTCGACCGAGGCCAGGCGATTGCGCAGCACGACCCAGTCCATCGCCCGGCCGCGCTCGGCCGCCTTCAGCTTGCGCGCTTCCCAGACCAGCTCGGAATAATGGCTGGCGCGGACCAGCTCCAGGCTGACCGGGTCGACCACGCCCAGCACCTCGAAGTCGACGAAGCTGTCGTTCATCGGGGTGACGATCTGGTCGGCGCGGCGGTGCGCATGGCGCGACAGCTCGGTGTCCGACCCGGGGGTGTCGATGAGCAGGAAGTCGTGGTCGCCGGCGCACCCGGCCAACGCGGCGTCCAGGCTGGCGGCGTCGCTGACGCCCTCCAGCAGGGTCACCTGCGGCAGGCTGGCGTTGTTGGCGGCGGCCCACTGGGCGCGGTGCTGGAAAAAGTGCGCGACCGACTGCTGGCGCAGGTCGAGGTCGAGCACGGCGACCCGCGCGCCCTCGTGCAGCAGCGCGACGGCCAGATGCACGGCGACCGTTGACTTGCCGGCCCCGCCTTTTTCGTTACCGACGACGATGACACGCATGTCCGGCCGCCCTTTCGATACGTCAGAGTTACGCCGCCAGAATCACTCCCCGGCGCGGTCAGCATAGGAGACATCTGAGGCTTTGTGGCGTCAACGCGGCGGACAGGTCACTTCGCCGCAAGCCTCTGGCCCCTGGACAGGGGCGCCGCCGCTCCGCCATAGGGCCGCGCATGAGTGACCTGCCCCTGCCCGTCGTCCGCACCGTCGCCGCCCTGCGCGCCCGGGTCGCCGCTTGGCGCGCTGCCGGCGAGACCGTGGCGCTGGTGCCGACCATGGGCTTTCTGCACGAGGGCCATTTGTCGCTGGTGCGGCTGGGGCGGACGCGGGCCAGCCGCGTGGTCGCCAGCCTCTTCGTCAACCCGACCCAGTTCGCGCCCAGCGAGGACTTCGAGGCCTACCCCCGTGACGAGGCCCGTGACGCCGCGCTGCTGGCGTCGGCGCAGTGCGATCTGCTCTATGCACCGGACGTGGTGCAGATGTACCCGGCGGGGTTCTCGACCACGGTCAGCGTCGCCGGCGTCTCCGCGCCGATGGACGGCATCTCGCGCCCGATCCACTTCGCCGGCGTCGCCACCATCGTCACCAAGCTCTTGACCCAGTGCGCGCCGGACTTCGCCATCTTCGGCGAGAAGGATTTCCAGCAGCTGCGGGTGATCAAGCGGCTGGCGATCGACCTCGACCTGCCGGTGGAGATCCTGGGCGCGCCGACGGTGCGCGAGGCCGACGGCCTCGCCCTCTCCTCGCGCAACACCTACCTCAACCACAATGAACGCGGGATCGCGCCACGGCTGAACGAAACGTTGCGCTCGGCCGCCGCGGCGCTGAAGGCAGGCGCAGCGGTGAGCGAGGTCGAGGCCGCCGGGTTGGCGAGCCTCACCGAGGCGGGCTTCGGCCCGGTGGACTACTTCGAGGTGCGCGCGGCGGACGACCTGAGCAAGCTGGGTCCCGGCCCGGTGGATGCGGGCGCAAGGGTGTTCGTGGCGGCGCGCCTGGGCCGGGCGCGGCTGATCGACAACTGGCCGGTCTGAGCTACCAGGCGCCGGCTTCGCGCAGCTGCCGCGCCAGCTCGGCCGGCACTTCGCCCTCGACCACGGAATCGAGGTCCGGCGGCGCGTCGGCGATCCCGAGGTAGCGCCAACCCTGGAACGCCCGACGCGGCTGCGGGGCGGTGCGAATGAGCGGTTCATCCAGGAAGATCTCGCAGCGCCGCGCTACGCCCTCGCCCAGGGTCTCGATCGCCACCACCCGCTGGCGCACCAGCACCACGCCCTTGAACACCCAGAACAGCGAGCCGCCGTCCAGGATCTCCCCGGCGCGCTTCGGCGTCTGCTTGGTGTGCACGAAGAGGCGGTGGCCGGCCGCCTTGCGGGCGGCGCGCCAGGCGAGCAGGTCGTCGGGCGTCGCGGCGCCGACGCAGAGCTTGATCAGGTGCAGCGCCACGTCAGGCCGCGGGTTCGAGGCGCACCAGCACGGCGCCCTCGGTCACCTGCTCGCCCACCGCCACCCGCACCTCGGCCACCTTGCCGTCGAAGGGCGCGGCCAGGGCATGCTCCATCTTCATCGCTTCGAGGGTGACCAGCGGCTGGCTGCGGGTCACCACATCACCAGCCTTGACCGCCACATGGGCGATCTTGCCCGGCATGGGCGCCAGAATCTTGCCGTCGCCGCCGGCCGCGGCGCCGACCGCGGCGGACCTCGGCCGGGTGAAGACCAGCGCCTCGCCATCCTCGAACGCAACCGCAGTCTCGTCAGCCAGGAGCGCGGGGCCCGCGCCGCCGAGGTGCGCCGCGACGACCTGGTCGCCGTACTGCACTGCGAAGGTCGCGGCGGGGCGACCGAGCCGCAGGCCGGCGATCGACGGAGCCGTCCATGGCGAGCCGTCCGCGGCTGGGACCAACGCTTCGGCAGCGGCGGAAGCGGCAGCCGGGCTCGGCGACGAGACGGCGGTCAACTCTTCCAGCCGCGCGCCGATGAAGCCGGTGTCGAGGTGGGCGGCGCGGAAGTCGGGCTCGTCGAGCAGACGGGCAAGGAAGCCGGCGTTGGTCTTCAGCGGCCAGACCTGCACGGCCTCGCAAGCCGCGGTGAGCCGCGCGGCCGCGTCGGCGCGGGTGGGGCCGTGGGCGATCAGCTTGGCGATCATCGGGTCGTAGAAAGGCGTCACCTCGCCGCCGGCCTCGACGGCGCTGTCGATGCGCACGCCGCGCGGCAGCACGAAATGGGTCAGCGGGCCGACCTGCGGCAGGAACCCCTTGGCCGGGTCCTCGGCATAGAGCCGCGCCTCCATCGCGTGGCCGGTCAGGGTGATCTGGTCCTGGGTCAGCGGCAGCGGCTCGCCCGACGCGACCCGCAACTGCCATTCGACCAGGTCGAGGCCGGTGATCGCCTCGGTGACCGGGTGCTCGACCTGCAGCCGGGTGTTCATCTCCATGAACCAGATGCGATCGGCGCGCAGGCCCTCCGAGGCGTCGGCGATGAACTCGACTGTGCCCGCGCCGGCGTAGTTCACCGCCTGGGCCGCGCGCACCGCAGCAGCACAGAGGGTCTGGCGGGTCGCCGCGTCCATACCGGGCGCCGGGGCCTCCTCGATCACCTTCTGGTGGCGGCGCTGCAGCGAGCAGTCGCGCTCGAACAGGTGGACGACGTTGCCCAGCGTATCGCCGAACACCTGCACCTCGATGTGGCGCGGGTGGCTGGCGTAGCGCTCCAGCAGCACCCGGTTGTCGCCGAACGAGGACGCGGCCTCGCGCTTGGCGGCTTCGAGCGCGCCAGCGAACTCGCCCGCGGCATCGACCCGGCGCATGCCCTTGCCGCCGCCGCCTGCCACCGCCTTGATCAGCACAGGAAAGCCGATCGCCGCGGCCTCGCGGGCCAGCACGGCGGGGGACTGATCGTCGCCGAGATAGCCTGGCGTCACCGGCACGCCGGCCGCCGCCATCAGTCGCTTGGCCGCGTCCTTCAACCCCATCGCCCGGATCGCCGCCGGTGGCGGGCCGACCCAGACCAGGCCCGCCGCCATCACCGCCTCGGCGAAGTCGGCGTTCTCGGAGAGAAAGCCGTAGCCGGGGTGGATCGCCTCGGCGCCCATGCTGCGCGCCGCCTCGAGGATGACATCGGCACGCAGGTAGCTCTCCCGCGCTGGCGGCGGGCCGATAGCGACCGCCACGTCGGCCTCCGCCACGTGAGGCGCGCCCGCGTCGGCCTCGGAGTAGACGGCCACGGTGCGCAGGCCCATCTGGCGCGCGGTGCGGATGATGCGCCGGGCGATCTCGCCCCGGTTGGCGATAAGCAGCGATCCGATCATGCGCCGATCTCATAGAGGCCGATGATGATGAGGCCCACCAGCAGCACGTAGAAACCCATCAGCGATCCGACGAGCAGCACCACCATGCGGGCAAGGGCGCTGAACACCCCGATGCCGTAGGCGCCGCGCAGGTGGACGAAGAGGTGCGCGGGCGCGGCCAGCAGCAGCAGCCAGGCCCAGTCGGTCAGCCTCGCCAGCAACATCACCGCCGAAACCAGGAAGCCGAGGAAGGTCAGCGAGTGCATGCTGAAGATCAGGTGGTCGAAGATCAGGATGTCGCGCCGCCAGAAGAACGTCAGGCTGAGCAAGAGGGCGCTGATCGGCAGGGTGAGCACCGCCAGCCGCTGGGCCCACGTGATGAGCGTTTCCTGGAAAGCCTGCTGGTGCTGGGAGATCGCCGCGACGTGGGCCTGCAGCCACTTGGCCGCTTCGCTTTCGGCGACGTTGCTGACGCTGGCGGCCGGGACGCCGAAGCCGGTCAGGGGCTCGATCTTGATGGTGGCGGTCCCGCCGCCGGGCACGCTGGCCACCAGGAAGATCAGCACGATGCCGATCAGGAACATGCGGAACGGCGGCGCCTGGGCCGCGCGGTGGCCATCGAGGTATTGGCGGGTCAGCCGGCCGGGCTGCAGCAGCAGCTTGGGCACGGTGCGCCAAACGCGGTTGTCGATGTCGATCAGGCCGCCGAACGCCTCGGCCGCCAGGCGCAGGAACGAGCGGTGGAACTCCTCCGCCGACTGGCCGCAGGCGTGACACCAGGCCCCTGCCAACACCGCGCCGCAATTCGGGCACGGCGCGCCGACCGCCAGGTGGCGGTCGTCGGCTTGGGAGGCTGGCGTCAGCTCGCCCAGGGCGGCTTCTCGCCGGCGAGGAAGGCCCGCACACCCGCCTGACCATCCTCGCCGACGCGCTGGGCGGCGATGCGATGGGCCGTGTGAACCATGAGGCCGTGGTCGATCTCGCGGCCTGCCACCTCGGCCACCAGCCGCTTCGATTCGGCGACCGCGCCGGGTGAACAGGCCATCTGACCCTTGGCGATCCGCGCGGCGGCGGCCTCCAGGGCCGCGGTGTCGGCAACGACCTCGTCGATCAGACCCACGGCCAGCGCCTGCGGGGCGTCGAACACTTCGCCGGTGGAGAACATGCGCCGCGCCCGGCGCGGACCCAGGGCCGCGACCACGTAGGGGCTGATGGTCGCCGCGATCAGCCCAAGCTTGACCTCGGAGAAGGAGAACCGCGCGCCCTTGACCGCGATAGCCATGTCGCAGGCCGCGACCAGCCCCGCGCCGCCGCCGAAGCCGCCGCCCTCGACCAGAGCCACGGTCAGGGCCGGGATGTCGTGCAGGTGCTTGAGCATGATCGCCATCTGCATGGCGTCCTCGCGGTTGTCGGCCTCGCTGTGCCCAGCCGCATCGCGCATCCATTCGAGGTCGGCGCCGGCGCTGAACATGCCGCCCGAGCCGCGCACGAAGACCACCCGCACATTTTCCTGGTCGCGCAGGGTCTCGAAGGCTTCGCGCAGTGCGCCGATCAGCTCGGCATCGAAGGCGTTCTTCTTCTGCGGCCGGTTCAGGGTGACGGTGACGAAGCCCTCTTCCGTCGCCTCGATCAGCGTCAGGCCGGCGATCGTGTCGGTGTCCGGCACCTCGACGAAGGGCTCGGCGATCGGGTTGATGTAGCCATCGGGGCTGACGTCGAGCTGCGCGGGGCCGGGCTCGGGGACGCTTACGGTCGTGTCGGCGGGTTTGTCGGAACTGGTCATGCGGGTATCCTTGCCGGGTTACATCCGGAATACACCAAAGCGCGTCGGCGGGATGGGGGCGTTGAGGCTGGCGGCGATGGCCAGGCCCAGGGCGTCGCGGGTCTGGGCCGGGTCGATGATGCCGTCGTCCCAGAGCCGGGCGGTGGCGTAGTACGGGCTACCTTCGTCCTCGTAGCGCTGGCGGATCGGGGCCTTGAAGGCCTCGGCCTCCTCCGGCGTCCACCGCTCTGCGTCGCGGTGCACCGTGGCCAGCACGCTGGCGGCCTGCTCGCCGCCCATCACGCTGATGCGGCTGTTGGGCCAGGTGAAGAGGAACCGCGGTGAATAGGCGCGCCCGCACATGCCGTAGTTGCCGGCCCCGAAAGAGCCGCCGATCAGCACGGTGAACTTCGGGACCTCGGCGCAAGCGACCGCCGTCACCAGCTTGGCCCCGTCCTTGGCGATGCCGCCCGCCTCGTAGCGGCCGCCGACCATGAAGCCGGAGATGTTCTGCAGGAAGATCAGCGGGATGCCGCGCTGGCACGCCAGCTCGATGAAGTGCGCGCCCTTCAGCGCGCTCTCGGAAAAGAGCACGCCGTTGTTGGCCAGGATGGCCACCTGGTAGCCCCAGATGTGGGCGAATCCGCAGACCAGCGTCGCGCCATAGAGCGCCTTGAACTCCTCGAAGTCCGAGCCGTCGACCAGCCGGGCGATCACTTCGCGCACATCGTAAGGCGCGCGAACATCCGTCGGCAGGATGCCGTAGAGTTCGGCCGCATCGTAGGCCGGGGGCTTCACCGGGCCGGGCTGCAGGGCCGCGGCCGGCTTAGCGCCGAGGTGGCCCATGATCTGGCGCACGATCTCCAGCGCGTGGGTGTCGTTCTCGGCCACGTGATCGACGACGCCGGACTTGCGGCCATGGGTGTCGGCGCCGCCGAGCTCCTCGGCGCTGATCACCTCGCCGGTCGCGGCCTTTACCAGCGGCGGGCCGCCCAGAAATATTGTCCCCTGCCCTCTTACGATCACCGTCTCGTCGCTCATCGCTGGCACGTAGGCGCCGCCGGCCGTGCAGGAGCCCATCACGCAGGCGACCTGGGCGATCCCCTCGGCGCTCATCCGCGCCTGGTTGAAGAAGATGCGGCCGAAATGCTCGCGGTCGGGGAAGACCTCGGCCTGGTGCGGCAGGTTGGCCCCGCCTGAGTCGACCAGATAGATGCACGGCAGCCGGTTCTGCAGCGCGATTTCCTGGGCCCGCAGATGCTTCTTCACCGTCATCGGGAAGTAGGCCCCGCCCTTCACCGTGGCGTCATTGGCCAGGATCAGCGCCTCGCGGTCGCGGACCCGGCCGATCGCCGCGATCAGCCCGGCGCCGGGCGCTTCGCCGTCGTAGAGGCCGTTGGCGGCCAGTTGGCCGATCTCAAGCAGCGGCGAGCCGATATCGACCAGCCGCTCGACCCGCTCGCGCGGCAGCAGCTTGCCGCGCTCGACATGGCGCTGGCGTGACGCCGCCGGCCCGCCGAGCGCCGCCTGGGCGACCTTCTCGCGCAAGCCCTCGGCCAGGGCGCGGTTGACCTCGGCGTTGCGGGCGAAGGTCTCGCTTTTCGGGTCGATGGCGGTGGCGAGGCGCGGCATGGGCCTGCCATAGCTTGCGCTCAGCCCCGGCGCAAAGCCGGCGCGTCGGTGGCGAGGGCGAAGACCACGTCCTCCCAGGCATTGTCCCCGTCGCCGAGGGTTTTGCGCCCCACCAGGCGTGCGCCCATGGCCTCGTAGAAGGCGATCGCCTGGGCATTGTCCGCGACGGCCTGGAAGCCGATCTCGGTCACGCCGCGCCCCTTCAGCCGGCCGCAGAGCTCGACCAGCAGTCGCGCGCCGATCCCGCGCCGGTGGTGCGAGGCCAGCAGGTAAAGCGCGCTCATCCAGGTCTCGGTGGCGTGGGCGAGGCCGACGATCCCGCTGTTGTCGGTCACCACCAGCAGCTCGTCGCCCGCGGCCAGCGCCGTCTCCCAGCGCTGCAGCGACTCTTCGAACGGGACCCCGGTGAACCGCTCCCGGAAGATCGGTCGGTAGGTTTCCTCGTCGGCGCGGACGTGGGCGCGGGCTACTTGCGCCGCTTCGCCGGGGCCTGCCGGCCGGATGAATAGCTCGCCCATGGCCCCAGGCTAGGCCGCGCCGCCGCGCCTTCAAGCATCGGTCGCCCGCATTCGTCGAATCGCGCGCTGCCCGCTAGACTTCCGTCGTGGCCGCTCTCACCGACTCGCTGCCCGATTCGGCTCTGACCCGCCTGTTTGCGCGGGAGGTGGCGTCTGGCCGCGCCACGTGGTTCTCGCTGCCGGGCGGCGCGCCGCTCTACGAGGCCGGCGAGGAGGCGGACAATTTCTACCTGCTGCGCGCCGGCCGGCTGGGCGCCTTCCGCAGCGCCGAGGGCCACGAGACCCAGTTCCTGGGCGTCATCCGCCCCGGCGAGCCCGCCGGCGAGATGGCGCTGATCGCCGGCTCGCCGCACTCGGCCAAGGTCGCGGCCTTACGCGATTCCGAAGTGCTGGCGCTGGATCGCGACACCTTCTTCCAGGCCGTCGAGACCGACCCCAAGGTGATGACCGAGCTGGCGCGGCTGATGATCATGCGCACCCGCCAGAGCGCATCCGGCGGGGTGATGGGCGAGCCGTCGGTGTTCGGCTTCGTCGGCATCACGCCCGGCGTCAAGGTGCGCCCGCTGGCCAACGAGATCGCCACGCGCATCGGCCGCCTCGGCTATCGGGCCACCATCGTCGGCGGCGAGGCCCTGCAGGCGCCGACCGAGTGGTTCTCCAACGTCGAGCGCGACCACGACTTCGTGCTCTACGTCGCCGAAACCGAGGAGCTGGGCTGGAAGAGCCTGGTCGGCCGCCAGGGCGACCGCATCTTCCGCGTCGCCGACCCGGATGCCGCCATGCCGCGGGCCCTGCCGGAATCGGTGGCTGAGCCGCTACAGGCCCAGCAGCTGGTCGACCTCATCCTGCTGCACCCGCCGGACCGCGCGGCGCCCGAAGGCTCGGAGGCCTGGGTCGACACCATCCGCCCGGCCCGCCTCTTCCACGTGCGCATTGGCAACGGCGCCGACGCCGACCGCATGGCCCGCGTGGTCACTGGCCAGTCGGTGGGGCTGGTGCTCTCCGGCGGCGGCGCGCGGGCCTATGCCCACGTCGGGGTGATCCGGGCTCTGCGCGAGGCCGGCGTGCCGATCGATTTCGTCGGCGGCGTCTCGATGGGCGCGATCATCGCCGCGGGCCTGACCATGGGCTGGGACGATCCGGAGCTCGAGCACCGCATCCGCAAGGCCTTCGTCGAGACCAGCCCGCTGGACGACATCGCCTTCCCGATGATCGCCATGACCCACGGCGACAAGGTGCGCGAGCGGCTGGAGGAGCACTTCGGCGACCGGCGCATCTCGGATCTCTGGCTGCCATTCTTTTGCCTCTCGGCCAACCTGACCACCGGCGCCTACCAGCTGCACCGCACCGGCCTGGTGCGCGAGGCGTTGCGCGCCAGCATCTCCCTGCCCGGCGTGCTGCCGCCGGTGACCAGCGGCAACGACGTGCTGGTCGATGGCGCGGTGGTGAAGAACTTCCCGACCGACATCATGCGCTCGGTTCAACTGGGGCCGATCGTCGGCGTCGATGTCGGCCGCGGGCGCAGCATCGAAGCCAGCGACGTCGAGCGCCCGCCTTCGCTCTGGCGCTGGCTGCTGTCAGGCGAGTGGCGGCGCGGCCCACCGATCATTTCGGTGCTGATCCGCTCGGCGACGCTGCGCGCCGGCGCGGAGCTCGCCATCGCCCAGGAGTCCACCGACGTGCTGATCCAGCCCGAGGTGGATGCGATCGAGATCCGCGACTGGAAGGCGTTCGACCCGGCGGTGGAGGCCGGCTACGAGGCGACCCGCGAGGTACTTGCCACCTTGACCCGCCCGGTCACCGATCTGCGGCGGCGCGCCAGCCTCGAAGAGGCGGCGCTGCAACAACCGTCCACAGGTCGCTCTGCCGGCGGACGATAATTCCAGGCCCGTCATCGACGCTGCGGCGCAGCATGCCTATATTGACCCAAAGGGCTCACGTCGGGTTTCGCAAGTCATTGGCGCGACAGCTTAGTTTGAAGTTGAGGCGGCCAGCCTCGTTTGCACGGGCGGACTTCATCCTTTCGGAAACCAACCGGGAGGCGCTGAAGGTGCTCGACGCATGGCCATCGTGGCATGGCGGCTGCCTGGCGCTGGTCGGGCCCGAAGGTTCCGGCAAGACCCACCTCGCCCTCGACTGGGCTGCAAAGGCCAAGGCGGCCACCCTGGGTCCGGGGTGCAAGGACCTTTCCGAGGCGCAAGGCCGGCCGGTGCTGATGGAAGACGCCGACAAGGCCGATCCCGAGGTGCTGTTCCACCTGATCAACATGGCCGGCGCGGGCGGCGGCCTGCTGCTGACCTCGCGCAGCCACCCCAGGTCCTGGGCCGCCGACCTGCCCGACCTGCGCTCGCGGCTCAACGCCCTCCCGGTCGCCCAGATCGGCGAGCCGGACGACATCGTGCTCGAGGGCGTGCTGCGGAAATTCTTCCGGGAACGGAACATTCGTCCGGCCGAGGATGTGTATCCCTACCTGATGTGGCGCATCGAGCGGTCGGTGCGAGTGGCGCGTGAGATCGTGGCGCGTCTCGACGAGGCCGCGAATGCTGAAGAACGCGAGATCACCCGCACCCTGGCGCGGCAGATTCTTGAATCCGATGCGCAGACCCTCGATCTGTTCGAATGACGTCTTGTTATTGACCCGGAACTGCGCGAGGGTCCGCGCCATTCCTTCATAGTTTCGATGAGCTCCCCCTTGGAAGCCCGCGTCGATGAGTCCTACGCGCCTGCCGCAGCCGCGGCAGCGTCGTCCCCGTCCCCGCCCGACATGCTGAAGTCGCCCGACCGGTTCTTCAATCGTGAGCTTTCGTGGCTGAGTTTCAACCGGCGCGTGCTCGAGGAAGCCGAGAACCCGCGCCACCCTCTGCTGGAGCGGCTGCGGTTCCTGTCGATCTCGGCCAACAACCTGGATGAGTTCTTCATGGTCCGGGTCGCCGGCCTGAAGGCGCTGGTGCGCGAGGGCGTCAGGGTGCTGAGCCAGGACGGGCTCTCGGCCTCGCAGCAGCTGGTGCAGGTCAGCGCCTCGGCCAACAACCTGATGACCGACCAGCAGCGCATCTGGCTGGCCATGCGCTCGGAGCTGTCGTCCGCGGGCCTCGTTTTGCTCGACGCGAAAGATATCACAGGCGCCGACCGGCCGGCGATCGAGGAGATCTTCGTCAACCGCATCTTCCCGGTGCTGACGCCGCTGGCCATCGACCCGGCCCACCCTTTCCCCTTCATCCCCAACCTGGGCTTCGCCCTGGCGCTGAAGCTGCGACGGCTCTCCGACGGCAAGAAGCTGCATGCCCTAGTGCCGGTGCCGAACCAGGTCGACCGGTTCTGGGAGTTGCCGCCGGGCGGGCGGCGCAAGCACGCGCGGCGGTTCTTCGCGCTGGAAAGCTTCCTCATCCTCTTCCTCGACCGCCTTTTCCCCGGGTGCGAGGTCGAGGCGCAGGGCCTGTTCCGCCTGATCCGCGACAGCGACGTCGAGATCGAGGAAGAGGCCGAGGACCTGGTCCGCGAGTTCGAAGCGCTGCTGAAGCGCCGTCGCCTCGGCGAGGTGGTGCGGGTGAAGATCCAGGCCTCGATGGGCGAGGACTTGCGCCACTTCATCCTGGAAGGCCTGCAGGCCGAGCCCCAGGATGTGGTCAATGTCGACGGCAAGCTCGGCCTGGCGCAACTGACCCAGCTGATTCCCGGCGACCGGCCGGAGCTGAAGTTCCCGCCCTTCCAGCCGCGCTTCCCAGAGCGCATCCGCGACCACGCAGGCGACTGCTTCGCCGCGATCCGCGAGAAGGACATCCTGGTCCACCACCCGTTCGAGAGCTTCGACGTGGTGGTGCAGTTCCTGCGCCAGGCTGCGCACGACCCCAACGTCATCGCCATCAAGCAGACGCTCTATCGCACCAGCAAGGACAGCCCCATCGTGGCCGCCCTGATCGAGGCGGCGGAGAACGGCAAGAACGTCACCGCCCTGATCGAGATCAAGGCGCGCTTCGACGAAGAAGCTAACCTGAAGTGGGCCCGAGACCTGGAGCGCGCTGGCGTGCTCGTGGTCTTCGGCTTCGTCGAGTACAAGACCCACGCCAAGCTGTCGGTGGTGGTGCGGCGCGAGGGCGACTCGCTGCGCAGCTACTGCCACTACGGCACCGGCAACTATCACCCACAGACGGCCAAGGTTTACACCGACCTCTCCCTCTTCACGACCGACCCGGCGATGGCCCGCGATAGCGCGCGGCTTTTCAACTATGTCACCGGCTATGCCCTGCCGGAGCGCATGGAGAAGCTCTCCTATTCGCCGATCACCCTGAAGCACGATCTGCTGACCCTGATCGCCCACGAGGCCGAGCAGGCGCAGGCGGGCAAGCCCGCCGGCATCTGGGCCAAGCTGAACTCGCTCGTCGACCCGGAGATCATCGACGCGCTCTACAAGGCCAGCCGCTGCGGGGTGCACATCGACCTGGTCATCCGCGGCATCTGCTGCCTGAAGCCGGGCATCGCCGGCTTGTCGGAAAACATCCGGGTAAAGAGCATCGTCGGCCGCTTCCTGGAGCACGCCCGCATCGTTGCCTTCGCCAACGGCGCGCCCCTGCCCTCCAAGCAAGCGCGGCTCTTCATTTCGTCGGCCGACTGGATGCCGCGCAACCTCGACCGCCGTGTCGAAGTTCTCACTCCAGTGGAGAACCCCACCGTGCACCAGCAGGTGCTGGACCAGATCATGGTGGCCAACCTGAACGACGAGGCTCAGAGCTGGCGCCTGGACGCCGAGGGGACCTATCACCGCACGCCGGGGTGGGACCGCAAGCGCGCCTTTTCGGCCCACGACTACTTCATGACCAATCCCAGCCTCTCTGGACGGGGTCACAAGGTGAAGGACATGCCGCGCGCGTTCGACCACGTCGGCGCGGGGCTCTGACATGACCCCCTGGAACGCCGCCGTTATCGACGTCGGCTCCAACTCCGTCCGTCTGGTGCTCTACCGCGTGGAGGGCCGCGCGGTCTGGACCGTGTTCAACGAGAAGATCCTGGCCGGCCTCGGCCGCGACCTCGCCGTGACCGGCCGGCTGTCGCGCGACGGGGTCGAGGCGGCGCTGGCGGCCCTGCGCCGCTTCGCCGTGCTGGTGGCGGCCGCGGGGCCGACGCGGGTGTTCGCCGTCGCCACCGCCGCGGCGCGGGAAGCAGAGGACGGCCCGGCCTTCTGCCGCCGGGTACGGGCCGAGACCGGCCTCGACCTGAGGGTGCTGACCGGCGAGCAGGAAGCGAGGTACGCGGCCCTCGGCGTGCTGGCCGGCGCGCCGGACTCGGTGGGCCTGGCCGGCGACCTCGGCGGCGCCAGCCTGGAGCTGATCCGTATCGAGCGCCCCGACGAGGGCGTGACCCTGCCGCTCGGCCCATTCTCGTTCAAGGAGCGCTTCGACGCCGACCGGGTGCGCAGCCAGGTCGAGCGCAAGCTGAAACCGCACGCCGACCGGCTGAAGACGCCGGTCTTCCATGCCGTCGGCGGCGCCTGGCGCAACCTCGCCCTGCTGGCCATGCGGATGTCCGCCTACCCGCTGGAGATCGTGCACCAGTACGAGATGACCCGGCGCGAGGCGCTGGAAGCGGCCAGGGTGATCGCCCGCCAATCGCCGCGATCGCTTGAGCGCATCGAAGGCGTCTCCAAGCGCCGCCTGGAGACGCTGCCGCACGCCGCGGCGGTGCTCGAGGGCCTGATCGACATGCTCGGCATCGAGCGCATTGTGCTCTCCGCTTATGGCTTACGCGAAGGCGTGCTGTTCGAGGCCATGTCACCGGCCGAGCAGGCGCAGGATCCGCTGATCGAAGGCTGCGCCGCCCTGAGCGCCCGCGAGGGCGCCAATCCGGCGCTGGGCGCGGCCGTGGAGGCCTGGGTCGCCCCGGCCTTCGCCGAACTGGAGCCGACCATTGGCGCCCGCGAGACCACCCTGGTCCGCGCCGCCTGCCGCCTCGCCGACCTCGGCGCGCGGCTGCACCCCGACCACCGCGCCGACCTGATCTTCCACCAGGTGCTGCGCGCCCCGATCCCGGGCATGAACCATTCCGAGCGCGTCTTCCTGGCCGCCGCCCTCTTCGGCCGCCACACCGCCGCCGCGACGGTGCCCGAGCCCGACCTGACCGCCCGGCTGCTGACCCACGAAGGCGTGCTGCGCGCCCGGGCCGTCGGCGCCGCCATCCGCCTCGCCTGCGACCTCTCCGGCCGCAGCCCCGAACTGCTGGCCCGGTCCTGCCTGGACATTCGCCCCTCGTCCGTGGTGCTGGAAGCCGAGGCGGCCTCCGCGCCGATCCTGCTGGGCGAGCAGACCGCCAAGCGCGCCGCCGCCCTGGCCGCCCTGCTGGAGCGCGAGCTGAAGCTTCGCCCGGCGCCCAGCCGCGAGCGGCTCAAGCACGAGCCGGTCGCCTGACGCCGGCCACCGCGAGCAGCCGCGGCAGGTCGCGGACGGTGATCTCGGCGTAGGCCAGGGCGACAATCCCCTCGCGTTCGAGGGCGTTCAGGTGGCGGTTCAGCGTCTGCCGCGAGACGCCGACCAGCCCCGCCAGGTCCTCCTGACGAATCCGCACGACGCCGCCACTTTCGCCCGTCTGTCCGGCGAGCAGCAGCGCAAGACGGACCCGGATCGGGTTGGCGACAGTCTGGGCAATGAAGCCGAGCGCCACCCGCTGGTGCTGGCAGGCCAGGATGCCAAGATCGTGGTAGAGCTTCGGCGCCGCGTCGGCTGCGTGCGCAAAAGCCGCCATAGAGACGTGCAGGACCCGGGCCAGCTCGAAGGCGATGGCGTCGGTCGGGCGCGGCAGGCCGTCGAGCGTCGACGTCTCCCCGAACCAGGTCCCGGGCTGCAGGACCGGGATGAGCAGCTCCAGGCCGACCGCGGGATAGCCTTTCAGCCGCACCTGCCCCTCGATCACCGCCCAGAGCCCGTTGGGCGGATCGCCCGCGCCATAAAGCCGCGCCCCGGCGGCCACCCCGCGCACCTGGCATCCCTCCAGCAGCAGCGCGCGCCGCTCAGGCGGGATCTGGCCGAACCAGCCGTCGGCTTCGAGGATCGCCAGGTCGCTCGGGGTCACGCCGCCATCGTCGCCGTCCTCCCGACTTTGTCAAGGTCGCGACATTCCTGGCGGACCAGGCGTGCGAGGTCCGGCGCATGGCGGACGGCCGGCGCGCCCGAGCGGCGCACCGAAGCCCTTCAGCAAAGGTGAGTGCGACATGGAAACGACAGCTGATCTGGTCATCCGGGGCGGGACGGTGTTTGACGGGTCGGGCGGCGCGCCGTTCGAAGCCGACGTGGCGGTGTCGAACGGCAAGATCACGGCGGTCGGCGCTTTTGCGGGCTCCGGGCGCGAGGAGATCGACGCGCGGGGCCGGATGGTCACGCCGGGCTTCGTCGATGCGCACACCCATTACGACGGCCAGCTGATCTGGTCGGAGCGCCTGTCGCCGTCGTCGTCGCACGGAGTGACCACGGTGGCGACCGGCAACTGCGGCGTCGGCTTCGCGCCGTGTCGGCCTGAGGACCACACCCGGCTGATCAAGCTGCTCGAAGGCGTCGAGGACATGCCCGAAGTGGTGCTGGCCGATGGCCTTACCTGGGACTGGGAGAGCTTTCCGCAGTTCGTCCAGGCCGTGAAGCGGCGCCGGCACGACCTCGACTTCGTGCTGCAGCTGCCGCACGCGGCGCTGCGCATGTACGTCATGGGCGAGCGGGCCGCCGACCGGGCCGAGGCGACGGCGGATGACATCGCCCGGATGCGGGCCCTGGCGCGCGAGGCGGTCCAGGCCGGCGCCTTCGGTTTCGGCACCTCGCGCAGCATCTTCCACACCACCTTGGACGGCCAGGTCATCCCCACCGCTCACTCGCCGGAGCACGAGCTGACGGCGATCGCCGAGGGCCTGCGCGACGGCGGCGGCGGCGTGATCCAGGCCATCCTCAACGTGCAGACGCCGAAGCCCGACCTGGAGATGCTGCGGCGCGTGGCCGCCAGAACCGGCTGCCCGCTGTCGTTCACCCTGCTTCAGGTCGATGCCGGCGACCGCGACAGCTGGCGCGAACTCCTGGCGATGGCGCACGAGGCCCGCGCCGGCGGCGTGCCGGTGACCGGCCAGGTGTTCCCGCGGCCGGTGGGCGTGCTTCTCGGCCTCGACGCGTCCTACCACCCGTTCTCCGCGCACCCTGCCTACCTGCGCATCGCGGGCCTGCCGCTCGAGGCGCGGGTGGCCCAGATGCGCAAGCCCGAGGTGCGCGCCGCGATCCTGGCTGATGCGCCGGCGCCGCGCGGGATGCTGTTCTACAAGCTCGCCCGGGTGTTCGAGATCATCTACCCGCTCGGCGATCCGCCCAACTACGAGCCGGAGGCCGCGACCTGCATCGCCGCGATGGCCGCCGCTCGCGGCGTGTCCGCCGACGAGGTCGCCTATGACCTGCTGCTCGAGAACGACGGCCGGGCCCTGCTGCTGCAGACGGTCGCCAACTACGCCGACCGCAACCTCGACGCCGCGCGCGAGATGCTGATCGACCCGGCGACCGTGCCGGCGCTCGGCGACGGCGGCGCCCACTACGGGATGATCTGCGATTCGACCTACACGACCTTCATGCTCACCTACTGGGGCCGCGACCGCAGGCGCGGTCGCGTGCCGCTGCCGGAGCTGGTGCGCGCGATGACCGCGAAGCCGGCGGCCATGCTCGGCCTGGCCGACCGGGGCCTGATCGCGCCGGGCCTGAAGGCCGACCTCAACGTGATCGACTTCGAGCGCCTGTCGCTCGGCGCGCCGCGCGCGGTGCGCGACCTGCCGGCGGGCGGCCGGCGCCTGACCCAGGACGCCACGGGCTATGTCGCCAGCTTTGTCGGCGGCGAGGCGATCCAGCGCGACGGCGCGGCCACCGACGCCCGCCCAGGCCGCATGGTTGAGCGCTCCAGCCGCGGCGCAGCCGCGAAGGTTGCCTGCCCATGAGCGTTCCCGCCACCGGTCAGCGCCCGCGTCTGGGCTTGCCGACCAAGCTTGCCTACGGCCTCGGCTCCGTCGCCTTCGGGGTCAAGGATGCGGGGTTCCAGACCTTCCTGCTGCTCTTCTACAACCAGCTGGTCGGGCTGCCGTCCGAGTGGGTGTCGGGCGCCATCGCCCTGGCGCTGATCGTCGACGCCGGCGTCGATCCGATCGTCGGTCAGATATCCGACCATTGGCGATCGCGCTGGGGCCGGCGCCACCCGTTCATGTATGCCGCCGCCCTGCCCGTCGCGGTCTCCTACCTGCTGCTCTGGAACCCGCCGCACGCGTCGCACGCGGTGCTCTTCGTCTACCTGCTCTTGACCGCGGTCGTGGTGCGGACCTTCATCACCTTCTACGAAATTCCCAGTTCGGCCCTGGTGGCGGAGCTGACGCAGAACTACGACCAGCGCACCACCCTGCTCAGCTTCCGCTCGGTGTTCGGCAATCTGGGCGGGCTGGGGATGGTGCTGGCGGCCTACCTCGTCTTCCTGCGGCCGACGCCGGCCTATCCGCAGGGCCAGCTCAATCCGCACGGCTATGCCGCCTACGGCATCGCCTCGGCCGTGGTGATGCTGGTGACCATCCTGCTCTCGGCCGCCGGCACGCAGCGGTTCGTGCCCTTCCTGCACCGGCCGGTCGAGGCGCCGAAGCGGGCTTCGAAGATGGTTCGCGAGATGATCGCGACCCTATCCAACCGCTCCTTCCTGATGACGCTCGGCGCGGGATCGTTCGCGGCCATGGCCGGCGGCCTGCACTCGGCGCTTACGCTCTACTTCGCCACCTTCTACTGGGAGCTGACCAGCGCCCAGATCTCGCTGCTGGTGGTGATGGGCGCCGGCGGCGCCCTGGCCGGCAGCGTGCTCGCGCCCTACGCGGCCCGCCGGATGGGCAAGAAGGCGGCCGCGCTGACCTCCTTCGCCATCACCATCCCCGCCGCGGTGTCGCCCTTCGTGCTGCGCGCCGCCGGCCTCTTCCCGGCCAACCACTCGACCTGGCTGTTGCCGGCGCTGCTGGTCTTCATCGGCGTCGTCGGCGCCATCTCCGTCGCCGCCTCGATCCTGATCTCGTCGATGGTCGCCGACGTGGTCGAGGACAGCCAGGTGACGACCGGCCGGCGCTCAGAGGGCCTGTTCTTCGCGGCCTCGGCCTTTACCGGCAAGCTGGTCTCGGCCGGCGGCCTCTTCTTTGCCGGGCTGATCCTCGGGATGGTCGCCTTCCCGATCGGCGCCCGGCCGGGCGCGGTCGATTCGCACATCCTGACCCGGCTGGTGTGGACCTACATCCCGATCTACGCCGGCCTGTCCCTCGTCGCCTTCGGCTTCCTATGCTTCTACGACATCAGCCGCCATCGCCATGAGGAGAACCTGCGCCGCGCCGCCTTGGCCTCCACCGCGGGGCTGCCGGCGCCCGGCTAGGCCTTCGCCGCGCGCCTCACCGGCACGACCCGCACCCGGGTCCCGTCCAGCACCAGCGCCAGCTCGCCGCGCTTCAGCTTCAGCGCGTCCTCGCCGAAGGCCTCGCGGCGCCAGCCGTGCAGGGCCGATGAGTCGGCCCGGTCATCGCTGGCGATCTTTTCCAGGTCGGCCACCGTGGCGATCAGCTTGGAGGCGACGCCGGCATCCTCGGCCCGCGCCTTCAGCAGCACCTTCAGCAGCTCGACCACGGCGCCCGCCGCCGGCGACACCGGCGTGTTGTCTCGCTCGATCTTCGGGGCGTAGCCCTCCGGATCCTTCAGCGCCTCGCGGATCGCGTCCATCAGCTCGGGGCCGAAGCGCGAACCGGCGAAACCCTTGGGCACCGAGCGCAGGCGGTCGAAGCCCGCGGCTTCGGTCGGCGCCTGGGCGGCCAGTTCGTCGATGGCCTCGTCCTTGAGGACGCGGCCGCGCGGCTGGTCGCGCTGCTGAGCGGTGCGCTCGCGCCAGGCGGCGACGGCGCGGAACACCGCCAGGTACTTCACGGTGTGCTTGCGCGGCTTCAGCCGGCGCCAGGCGTTCTCCGGGTCGACGTCGTAGAGCGCCGGATCGCACATCGCCGCCATCTCTTCGGTGACCCAGCCCAGCCGCCCGGCCTTCTCCAGCCGCGCCAGCAGGATCGGATAGAGCGCCGCCAGGTGAGTGACGTCGGCGATCGCGTACGTCAGCTGCGACTCGCTGAGCGGCCGGCGCGACCAGTCGGTGAACCGGCTCGATTTATCGAGCTCGATCTTCAGGATCTTCCGCACCAGGGCGTCGTAGGCGATCTGCTCGCCGAAGCCGCCGGCCATGCCGGCGATCTGGGTGTCGAACAGCGGCGTCGGAATAGCGCCGAGGTTGTTGAAGATTTCCACGTCCTGCCGCGCGGCGTGGAACACCTTCAGAACCTGCGGATCGCGCATCAAATCCAGGAAGGGCGTCAGGTCGAGCCCCTCGGCCAGCGGATCGATGATGGCTTCGATCCCGCCGGGGGCGGCGGCCTGGATGAGACAGAGCTTGGGCCAGTAGGTGGTCTCGCGCATGAACTCGGTGTCCACGGCGACGAAGGCCTGGCCCTCCAACCGCGCGCAAAAGTCCGCGAGGTCGGCGGTGGAGGTGATTGGCGTCATCGGCTAGCTATAGCCCCGCCCGAGGCCGACTCCGCAAGCCTCGAAAACGCCCCAGGCTGGCATTTCCTTAATTCACCGGAGCCCGAGCGCCGCCATGCCCGACCGCGATAACGGCCTCACCTATGCCAAGGCGGGCGTGGATATCGACGCTGGCGCCGCCTTGGTCGAGGCGATCAAGCCTCTCGCCAAGGCCACGCGCCGCCCGGGCGCCGACGCGGCGCTGGGCGGCTTCGGCGCGCTCTTCGACCTGAAGGCGGCCGGCTACGACGACCCGCTGCTGGTCACCACCACCGACGGCGTCGGCACCAAGCTGAAGCTAGCTATCGAAACTGGGCGGGTGGACGGGGTCGGCATCGACCTGGTGGCCATGTGCGTCAACGACCTGCTGGCCCAGGGCGCTGAGCCGCTGCTCTTCCTCGACTACTTCGCCACCGGCAAGCTCGACGTGGATCTGGCGACCCGCGTCGTCGCCGGCATCGCCGAGGGCTGCCGGCAGGCCGGCGCGGCCCTGGTCGGCGGCGAGACGGCCGAGATGCCCGGCATGTACGCGGGCGACGACTTCGACCTCGCGGGCTTCAGCGTCGGCGCCGTGGACCGGGCCGGCGTGCTGCCCAAGCTGGATCGCCAGCGCCGCGGCGACCTGCTGATCGGCCTGGGCTCCACTGGCCCCCACTCGAATGGCTATTCGCTGATCCGCCGCATTGTCGAGCTCTCGGGCCTCGCCTGGGATGCCCCGGCGCCCTTCGCTGACGGCCAGACGCTGGCGCAGGCCCTGCTCACCCCGACGCGCATTTATGTCGAGGCCGTGCTGCCGCTGGCCAAGGCCGGGCTGATCTCGGGCGGCGCCCACATCACCGGCGGCGGCCTGATCGAGAACCCGCCGCGCGCCATCGCCCCGGGCCTCACCCCCCGCTTCGACTGGTCCGCCTGGCCGCAGCCGCCAGTGTTCGACTGGCTGGCCAAGGTCGGCGGCGTCGCCGAGACCGAGATGCGCCGCACCTTCAACTGCGGCCTGGGTTTCATGCTGATCGTCTCGCCGCGCGACGCCGAAGCGGTGCTCGCGGCGCTGCTCAATGCGGGCGAGAACGCCTTCGTCTGCGGGGAACTGGCGACCCAAGGGGTCAGTTGAAAAACCTATCACGATAGGTTATTTGCGATTCATGGTCGCCGTGCATCGCGCTCACGGCATGCGCATTGTCATCTTTGTCGATGATCATGAGCCGGCCCACGTGCATGTGTTCGGTGATGGCGAAGCCAAGATCAATCTCGCCGGCAGCGAGGGCGAGCCTGAACTGATCTTCGCTATTGGCATGACCCGCGCCGACATCCGGCGGGTCATGGGCGTTGTGAAGGAGCAGCAGGCCTACCTGCTGAAGCGTTGGAGCGAGATTCATGGCTGACATTTCGGACGCACAGATCGACGCCGCCATCGAGCGCGGAAAGCTTGCTTTGGAATCCGAACCCCGGGCTGCCTCGGCGCGCTACGAGCGAAAGCTTGACCGGGTCGTCGTCGATCTGACGAACGACTGCACATTCGCGTTTCCGCCCCGGCTGGCGCAGGGACTGGAGGCGGCGACGCGCGAGCAGCTCGAAGAGGTCGAAATTCTCGGTGCTGGATATGGCTTGCACTGGGAAACCTTGGACGTCGATCTCTCGATTCCCGGCCTGCTGGCAGGACTGTTCGGGACCAAGACCTACATGGCCCGCCGCGCCGGCCAAGGTACGTCGCCTGCGAAGGCGGTGGCGTCGCGAGCCAATGGCGCCAAAGGTGGCCGACCGCGCAAGCATGCGTGATCGGCGCCTACGGAGCTAGTGAAATGCAGGGATCCAAAGGGGTCAGAGTCATTTGCTGTGACTTTCGCCACGGTCGTCCAGCCTCTCAGATGTGCAGCACGCGCCCGTAGGCGTCGAGCGACGCCTCGTGCATGGCTTCGCTCATGGTCGGGTGCGGGAAGACGGTGGCCTGGATCTCGGCCTCGGTGGCTTCCAGGGTCATGGCGAGCGCGAAACCCTGGATCATCTCGGTGACTTCGCCGCCGATCATGTGGGCGCCGATCAGGGCGCCGGTCTTGGCGTCGAAGATGGTCTTGGCGAAGCCCTCGGTCTCGCCGGCCGCGATCGCCTTGCCGTTGGCGCGGAAGGGGAAACGGCCGACCTTCACCTCGCGGCCTGCGGCCTTGCAGGCGGCCTCGGTCAGGCCGATCGAGGCAATCTGCGGCGTCGAATAGGTGCAGCCGGGGACCGGCGCGGTCAGCTCGGCCGACGGGAAGCCGGCGATGTGCTCGATGCAGTGCACGCCCTCGTGCATGGCCTTGTGCGCCAGCCAGGGTGGCCCGGCGACGTCGCCGATGGCGTACAGGCCGGGCACGTTAGTGACGCCGTGGCCGTCGGTGGCGACGTGGCCGCGGTCGATCTTCAGCTCCAGCGCGTCCAGGCCCATGTCCTCGACATTGGCCGCGATGCCGACCGCGACGATGGCCCGCTCGGCCTCCAGCGTCTCGGCCCTGCCGGCTGTCTCCAGAGTAAGGGCCACGCCCTCCTTGGTCTTGGCGAGCCTGGTCACCTTGGCGCCGATGCGAAAGCCAATGCCGCGCTTCTCGAAGGCCTTCTGCGCCGCGGCCGACACCTCCTCGTCCTCCACCGGCAAGATGCGCGGCAGCGCCTCGATCACCGTCACCTCGGCGCCCAGCGCCCGGTAGAAGCTGGCGAACTCGATCCCGATCGCGCCCGAGCCCACCACCAGCAGCGACTTCGGGCAGCCGGTCGGCACCATGGCCTCGCGGTAGGTCCAGATGCGCTCGCCGTCAGGCGCGAGGCCAATGTCCGGGAACACCCTGGCCCGGGCGCCGGTGGCCAGGATCACCGACTTGGCGGTC
>DATAVF010000111.1:0-21028 GCA_036267835.1 Caulobacteraceae bacterium
GGCGAAGGCGCCTGGAACGAGCGCACCCGCGCGGAGATCGGCCGCGAGGGCGATGAATACTGGCGCCAGGACATCACGCTCTAGCGGCCTCTGTAAAAGGGGGTCCGACACGCAGACCAATCGAGCTGGGAAGCGCGGCGAGGCTGAGGCCGCTCCCGAAGTTGGTCGGCCCCCGGCAGCCCCTCCTCGCTAAGCAGGAAAGGAGCTTTTCACCAGGCGTATGCCTCGGGCGCCGGGCCGCCTGGCCCCGGGAAGATCGTGTCGAGCTCGGTCAGGGTCGCCTCGTCGAGCCTCACGTCCAGGGCTGCCAGGCTGTCCTCGAACTGGGACATGGTGCGCGGGCCGACGATGGGTGCGGTGACGCCGGGGCGGCTCGCGACCCAGGCAAGCCCGACCAGCGAGGGCGCGAGGCCGAGCTTCTCGCAGAGCGCCTCGTAGGCTTCGAGGGCCGGGGTCTGACGGATCGAGGCGCGGCGGCCGGTGTCGTTGTTCTTGGGGCGGCCGGCGAGGGCGCCGGCGCCGAGCGGGCTGTAGGGCAGGAAGGCCATGGCGTAGGCCCGCGCCGCCGGGATCACTTCCAGCTCCACGGTGCGCTTGACCAGGCTGTAGACACTCTGCTCGGAGACCAGCCCCAGGCCGTTGCGACGCCGCGCCGCCTCCTGCGCCTGGGCGATGTGCCAGCCGGCGAAGTTGGACGAGCCTACGTAGAGCACCTTGCCCTGCGCCACGAGCAGCTCCATCGCCTGCCACAGCTCCTCCCAGCGCACGGTACGGTCGATGTGGTGCATCTGGTAGACGTCGACGTAGTCGGTCCCCAGCCGCTTGAGGCTGGCCTCGCAGGCCTCGCGGATGTTCTTGGCCGAGAGACCGCGCTGGTTCGGCCCCACCCACGAGCCGGTGCGCAGCGCCAGGTCGGGCGAGCCCCAGTCGTTGGGCGGCGAGTAGACCTTGGTTGCGAGCACCGTCTTCTCGCGCCGCCCGCCGCCCTGCGCGAACCACCGGCCGAGCAGGGCCTCGGTCTTGCCGGCGTTGTAATTGTTGGACGTGTCGATGAAGTTGATCCCGCGCTCGAACGCGGTGTCGAGGATGGCGAACGCGTCCTGCTCGTCAGTCAGCCAGGCGAAGTTGACGGTGCCGAGGCCCAGCGGGCCGATCTTGAGCCCGGTCGAGCCGAACTTGCGCAGCTGCATGGATGATCCTGGTGGGTGGAGGGCGTCAGATACGGCGCTCGAGCCCGGCCCAGAAGGGCTCGCGCAACTTGCGCTTGAAGATCTTCCCGGAGTCCTCGCGCGGCAGCTCGGCGGCGAACTCGACCCGCTTGGGAACCTTGTAGCCGGCCATCTGGCCGCGCAGATAGGCGCGCACCTCGGCCTCGCCGAGCTCGGCGCCGGGCTGCGGCTGCACCACCGCGCACACCGCCTCGCCGTACTCGTCGTCCGGGATGCCGAACACCGCGCAGTCGGAGACGCCGGGCATCTTGTGCAGCTCGGCCTCGATCTCGGCCGGGTAGATGTTGACCCCGCCGGAGATGATCATGTCCTTCACCCGGTCGCACAGATAGAGGTAGCCGTCCTCGTCGAAGTAGCCGACGTCGCCGGGCGCGATCAGGCCGGCCTTCTCGGCCGCGCGGCGCTTGGCGTCGTCGCCGTGGTAGGTGAAGTCGGCGCCCAGGAGGTTGGCCGCGACGATCTCGCCGACCGCGCGGGGCGGCAGCGAGGCCCCGTCCGCGTCGATCACCTTGACGCTGGCTTCCGGGATGGTCCTGCCGACCGTGCCCGGGTGAGCGAGCCACTCCTCAGCGCTGCAGAACACCACGATGCCGGTCTCGGTGGCCCCGTAGTACTCGTTGATGATCGGCCCCCACCACTCGATCATGGCGCGCTTGGTCGGCGCCGGACAGGGCGCGGCGGCGTGCACCACGAACTTCAGCGACGAGACGTCGTAGCGCGCCTTCACCTCGTCCGGCAGCTTCAGCAACCGGTTGAACATGATCGGCACCATGTGCAGGTGCGTGACGCGCTCGGCCTCGATCAGGCGCAGCAGGTCCTCCGGATCGAACCTCGCCTGCAGGATCACCTTGGCCCCGATGCGGGCGCAGGTCAGGCCATAGGCGTTAGGGGCCGAGTGGTACATCGGCCCGGTCACCACGGTGACGACCTCCGCCGGGTCGCCCACCAAGCCGAAGCTGCGCTGCAGGATGACAGCGCTGCGCGCCGCCTGCTCGGGCGTCGGCGGGTGGCGGCGCACGCCCTTGGGCCGGCCGGTGGTGCCCGAGGTGTAGATGATCGTGCCGGGCGCAACGCCGATCGGCGCTTCCAGCGGCTCGAAGCCTTGCAGCCAGGCGCTCCAGTCGGTCATGCCGGCGGGCACGGCGCAGCGGGCGGGATCGACGCCATAGGCCTGCGCGACCTCCAGTGGCGTCTCCACCACCAGCACCGGCACGCCGGGCGGCAGGGCGGCGGCGATGGGCGCCAGCAGGTCCGCGTGGATGACGATCGCCTTGGCGCCCGAGTTCTCGAACAAATAGCGCGCCTCGTCCTCGGTGTAGTGCCAGTTCACCGGCGTGGCGTAGGCGCCGACGCGCCCCGCCGCGAAGCTCGCCTCCATGAAGGCGAAGTCGTTGCGCAGGTAGAGCGCCACCGTGTCGCCGCGCCCGACGCCCAGCGACGCCAGCCCGCTCGCCGCCCGCCACGCGCGCTCAGTCACCTCGTCGGTGGCGATGCGGCGCGCGCCGCTGACCATCTCGCCCATGTCGTCTCTCCCGGTTTGGCCGCCTGCCTCAGGCGTAGGGCATGCCCTGGGCCTCGACATAAAGCGAGTACAGGGACTGCGAAGCGGTGATGAAGAGCCGGTTGCGCTTGACGCCGCCGAAGCAGAGGTTCGCGGCGCCCTCGGGCAGGTGGATCGCGCCGATCTTGTCGCCCTCCGGCGACAGGATGTGCACGCCGTCCAGCTCGGCCGGGCCCCAGCCGACCGCCGCCCAGACATTGCCGTCGGTATCCACGCGAAATCCGTCCGGCCCGGCCGCGCCGAAGTCGTGGAACACCCGCGGGTTCGCGAGCCGCTGCCCGCCCGCGACGTCGAAGACGTGGATCTGGCTCGGATGGCCGCGCTGGTGCGAGGCCCCGGTGTCGGCGATGTAGAGCCGGCTGTGGTCCGGCGAGAAGGCGAGCCCATTGGGCTTCAGCAGGCTTTCATCGACTACGGTGGCGGCGCCCGACAGGCCATCGATGCGGTAAGTGCGCGTCGGCAGCTCGAACTCGCCCTTGTCGCCCTCGTAGTGGCCCAGCAGCCCGTAGCCGGGGTCGGTGAACCAGACCGACCCATCCGGATGGGTGACCACATCGTTCGGGGCGTTGAGCCGGCGCCCCTCGAAGCGGTCCAGCAGCACGGTGATGGTCCCGTCGATCTCGGTGCGCGTGACCCGGCGGGCGCGGTGCTCGCAGGTGATCAGGCGGCCCTGGCGGTCGCGGGTATTGCCGTTGGCGTTGTGCGACGGCTGGCGAAACACGCTGACCTGGCCGGTCTCCTCGCTCCAGCGCAGCAGGCGGTCGTTTGGAATGTCGCTGAAGACCAGGCAGCGCTGGTCGCCGAACCAGACCGGCCCTTCGGCCCAGCGCGCGCCGGTCCACAGCCGCTCGAGCGTGGCGCTGCCGAGCCGGTAGCGCGCGAACCGGTCGTCCAGCACCTCCACGGCCGGATCGGGATAGCGAACCGGCGCCGACCAGTCGCGCTCCAGCAGATAGTCCTTCGTCATTTCGACCCTCGGTCTGGCCGGCCGGGCCCCGGCCAGGTGGTTGGAGCAGCGCCGAACTCAGTCTTGGGTACGCCGCGGTTGCGACGTTTTGAATGTTTTCACCGGCAGTTGCGATGCTGAGGCGGGCCGAACTCGGCCTGGAGCGCCGAAAAGCATGCGCCGGATAGGAATGACGTCGCTTCTGGACCGGGTCCGGCGGATCTTCGCCGACCACCAGGCGCAGTCGGACGCCGCGCCCGCCGCCGGGCCGAGGAGCCGTGCCGCGCCGGCGTCGATCGCCGGCGCCCGCTTCAGCATGGTCGGGCTGACCGAGCTGCGCGAACAGCTGGGCGAGCGCTGGCCGCAGTTGTCGGAGAGGGTGCACGACCTGGCGCAGGCGGTGATCCAGCGCCACCTCGGGCGCGGCGACGTGTTCGACGCTCACGGCGACGACGGCTACGTCATCCTCTTCACCCAGCTCACCCAGCTGCAAGCCGAGTTCAAGTGCCGGGTGATCGCCAAGGAGATCGCGGCCAAGCTGCTGGGCGCCGACTGGGTCGGCCGCGCCACGGACGGCGTCGTCTTCGAGCTGCCGGAGGCGGCGGTCCACGCCCCGTCCTTCCAGGTGGCGCTCGACGAAGCCATCGCCCGCGGCCGGCCGGTCTCGGGCGAGGCGCCGCCGGCGCCGCCCCGCCAGACGAGCGGCAGCCAGGCGAGCGGGCCCGACGAGGCGCCGCGCGTCCAGCGGGCCGTCGCCCACGCGCTGAAGCCGATCGAGCGCGGGCGCGGCCAGGCTGGCTACACGCCGGTATGGGACTTCGGGGTCGACGCGCTGCTGCGCTTCCGCTTCCGCGGCGCGCCGCAGCCGCTGGACCCGCCCCAGTCGGCCGTCGACGACGCGAAGGTCGACGTGGCCGCCCTGACCCAGGTGCTGTTCGACGTCGGGCGCCTGCTGCAGACTGGCCGGCGCCTGCCGGTGATCTGCCCGGTGCGGCTGGAAACGGTGGTGCGCGATGGCTGGCGCTCGCAGCTCGACCGGATGCTGCGCGCCGCGCCGCCGGCGGTGCGCAAGCTGGTCGTGCTGGAAGTGGTGATCACCGCCGAGAACGACGCCGACTGGATTGGCTCGCTGGAGCGGGCCTGGCGCTCCATGCCCGGCCGTCCGACGCCGTCACTGCCGCTGAGGGCCTCCGCTGCGCCGGCGCGGCGTTCGGAGGTGGTGCAGCACGTCAGCCTGCTGCTGCCGGAAAGCTTCTCGGCCACCAAGTCGGGCATCGATGCGATGGGCGTCTTCGCCCAGAAGGCGGAGCGGGTCGGGATGACCTGCGGGGTGCTGGGCCTGCGCACCCGCGCCGCGGCCCTGGCGGCGACGGCGGCCGGGTTCCAGCAGCTGGCCGGACCGGCCATCCATGCGGATGTCGCCAGCCTCGGCCAGGTGATCCACTTCGACCTGAAGAGCCTCTATCGGGACCTGCTGCCCCAGTCCGTGGCCTGACCTTACCCGAGCGCGGCGCGCAGGCGTTCCGGGGCGATTGGCTTGGAGAGGCAGGCGCTGGCGCCCATCTGGCGGGCGATCTCGAGATAAAGCGCCGGGCCGACGCGGCCGCCGGCCGACATGGCGATCACCCGCACGTCGGGCCAGCCGCGGCGGATGTCGGCGATCACCTCGACACCGTCCTTGTCCGGCATGACGATGTCGACCACCACCGTATCCACCGGCTGGGTGCGCAGCACCTCGGTGACCTCGCGGCTGTCCTCCACCTCGATGGTGTCGAAGCCCATTTCCTTGAGGTCCAGGGCGATCTTGGCCCGCACCAGCTCGTCGTCATCGACAATGCAAACAAGCCTTGGCATGGGTCCCCCAACGAATGGTCAAGTTAGTTCAACCTAAGGTAACGCGTCATATCGCCGCGAATTCATTACGATTTAATGATTCACCGGCTTGATTGTCCCCACAAAGGGGCAGGCCGTGGCAGATCGCACCGACACCTTGCAGGATCGCGTCAAGACCCTCGGCGCCGTGCGCACCCGCTCGCGCCGCTGGCCGCTGTGGGCGTTGGCGGCGGTGTTCGCCGCTGCTGTCGCCGCCGCCTTCGCCTGGGACTCAGGCGCCCGCGCCGGCGCTCCGCCGCCCTGGGCGCTGCTGGCCCTGGCCAGCGTCCTGGTCGTCGCCGGCGTCGTCGCCGGCCACGCCTTCGTGACCCTGAAGGACAGGCTGACACGCAACTTCCTTGAGCTCGCCACGCGCCGGGTGGCCGAATTCGAGGAGAGCGGCGACGCGACCTTCATCCTCAATCTGGACGGGGGCATCGAAGCGGCCAACGCCGCCGCCGAGCACATGCTGGGCCGCCCGCGAAGCGCCTTTCTGCGCATGCCGATCCTCGACATCATGGACATCGCCCCGGACGGTGACGCGCCGTTCCTGGCCCGGCTGGAGGGCGCGAACGGGGCCCTGGGCGCGGCGCCGGTGCGAGAGGTGGTGGCCCGGCGCTTCGACGGCGGCGAGGCGCCCGTCGATGTCACCCTGCGCTCGATGCACATGGCCGATGGCCGCTTCATCGCGGTCTATGCGCGCGACATCTCCGACCGCAAGCGGGTGGAGCGGCTGAAGGACGAGTTCGTCTCCACGGTGAGCCACGAGCTGCGCACGCCGCTAACCTCGATCGCCGGCTCCCTGGGGCTGCTGATGGGGGGCGCGACGGCGCCGCTGCCGGAAGGCCCAGCGCGGCTGATCGCTATCGCCCACGCCAACTGCCAGCGCCTGGTGCGGCTGATAAACGACATCCTCGACGTCGAGAAGATCGAGTCGGGCAAGATGAACTTCGACATGGCTCCGCTGACCATGGCGCAGGTCGCCGAGCGCTCGATCGACGCGGTGCGCGGCTACGCCGACCAGCTGGGCGTGACCCTGGTGCTGGACGCGGAGGGCGACGCCCTGGCGATCCGCGGCGACCTCGACCGGCTGGTGCAGGTGGGCGCCAACCTGATTTCCAACGCGATCAAGTTCTCCAAGACCGGCGACCAGGTGACGATCACCGCGCGGCGCTGGGGCCGGCTGGCGCGGATCACCGTGGAGGACCACGGGCCGGGCATTCCGGAGGAATTCCGGGCTCGCATGTTCACGAAGTTCGCCCAGGCCGACTCCTCCGACACGCGCCAGCGCGGCGGCACCGGCCTCGGCCTGGTCATCGCCAAGGAGATCACCGAGCGGCACGGCGGGCGCCTGTGGTTCGACTCGACGCCGGGCGTCGGGACCAAGTTCTACATCGACCTGCCGCTCTCGGAGGCGCTGGAAGCCGGCGGCGAGAGCGACGGGCTGGGCCGTCTGCTGGTCTGCGAGGACGATCCGGACGCGGCCCTGGTGCTGAAGCAGACGCTGGAGCGGGACGGTTTCGTCGTCGACGTCGTCGGCGCGGCGGCCGAGGCGCAGGCGGCGCTCGGCGTGCACAACAACTACCGCGCGTTGGTGCTCGACCTCGTGCTGCCGGACCGCCACGGCCTGGCGCTGATCCAGGCGCTGCGCCAGGCGCCGGCGACACGCGAACTGCCGGTGATCGTGGTCTCCGCCCAGGCCGAGCTGGGCCGCGCCCAGGGGGCCGCGCTCGACGTCATCGACTGGATGGAAAAGCCCATCGACGTGGTGCGCCTGCGCCGCGCCGTCGCCACCGCGCTCGGCCGCACGCCGACAGTCCGGCCAACCATCTTGCATGTGGACGACGACCCGGACATCCTCGAGGTCACCGCCACCGCCCTCGCTGGCGCCGGCGAGGTCGTCTCGGTCGAGAGCCTGGCCGCTGCCCGCGCCTTCCTGGCCGCGCGCACGCCCAACCTGGTGATCCTCGACCTGGCGCTCGGCGACGGTTCGGGCCTGTCACTGCTGCCCGAGCTCAACGATGCCAAGGGCCTGCCGATACCGGTGCTGATCTTCTCTGCCCACGACACCGACTCCAGCGTGCTGAGCCGGGTGGCGGCGGTGCTGACCAAGTCGCGGACCACCCTGCCCAACCTCGCCGAGGCGGTGCGCCGGCTGGTCGACAAACCGCCGCCCGCCGCCGCCAAGCGAAGGATCGCGTCTTGACTGCGCTTCAGGTGCTGTACGTCGACGATGAGCCGGACATCCGCGAGATCGCGGGCCTGGCGCTGCAGCTGGACCCCGGCATCGAGGTGCGGCTGGCCGAATCCGGGGCGCGGGCGCTGGAGCTGCTTCTGGGCGCGTGGCGGCCGGACGTGATCCTGCTCGACGTGATGATGCCGGCGATGGACGGCCCGGCGGTGCTGGCGGCGCTGCGCGAGCAGCCGAGATGGTCCACAACGCCGGTGGTGTTCATCACGGCCCGCACCCAGGCGCAGGATCGCCAGCGGCTGCTGGAACTGGGCGCCGTCGCCCTGATCAGCAAGCCGTTCGATCCGATGACTCTGGCCAAGGAGGTCCGCGGCGTGCTCGCCGGCGCCGAGGCCGCCGCGTGAACAGCTTCTCGGATGCGATGGTGCGCCTGCGCGGCCGCTTCCTGGAGCGCGCCGCCAGCGACCTCGGCGACCTGAGAAAATGGACCCGCGAGCCCCCCGACGACCCTGAGCGCCTGCGCTACCTGGTGCACCGAGTGGCCGGCGCCGCCGGCACCTTCGGCTACGACAGCCTCAGCGACTACGCCAAGAGCGCCGAGGACGCCCTGATCCTGGGGCGCGGTGACCGTTCGGCGGCCCTGGCCCGGCTGATGGAAGAACTCGAGCGGGTGACGGCGTAGCGCCTCAGGGCGTGTCCTTCTCCCAGAGCGGGAGAAGGAAACCTGGGGCGCCTCGCGTCACGCCTGCTTCAGCGCCCCCAGTCTCGGTTTGCGCAGCTGGGCGACCATGCGGGCGAGGTCGCGTTGCAGGTAGGGCTTGGAGAGGCGGGGCAGGTCGAGGTCGCGGGCGAGGTCGGGCGGGAGGTCGGCGTAGCCGGTGGCCAGCACGATCGGCAGATCCGGATAGCGCTGCCGGACCAGCCGGGCCAGCTCCACGCCGGTCATGTCGGGCATGGCGTGATCGGTGATGATCAGGTCGATCAGGTGCGCCGGCTGGTCGAGCGTGCTCAGGGCGCTGGCCGCCGAGTCCGACTCGATCACCGTGTAGCCGAGATCCTCCAGCATCGCCGCGACGCCGCGGCTGACCAGCGGATCGTCGTCGACCAGCAGGATGGTGGCGTGGTCGCCCTCCGCGAGGGTCGGGGCCGGCGCAGGCTCCTCCGGGGCGTGGGCGCAGCTCGCCCGCTCGGCGCGCGGCAGCAGCAGCTGCACCTCGGTGCCGCCGCCCACGGTGCTTTCAATGCGCAGCAGGCCGCCGGACTGGGCGGCCAGGCCCTGCACCATCGAGAGGCCCAGCCCGGTGCCCTTGCCGGCGCCCTTGGTGGTGAAGAAGGGCTCGGTGGCGCGGGCCAGGGCGCGGGCGTCCATGCCGCAGCCGGAGTCGGTGACGCTGAGACGCACGTAGCGGCCGGGAGGCAGGGCGTGCAGGCCCGATCCGGCCGCGACGGTCTCTTCGCTGGCGGCGATGGTCAGCACGCCGCCGTCCGGCATGGCGTCGCGGGCGTTGAGCGCCAGGTTCATCAGGGCCAGCTCGAGCTGGTTGGCGTCGGCCAGCACGGCAGAGGATTCGCCCTCCATCTGCTCCACCACGGTGATGCGGGGGCCAAGTGAGCGGCCGAGCAGGTCGCGCATGCCGGCCACGAGCGTGGGCAGGTCGATCGCCTCGGGCCGCAGTTCCTGACGCCTGGCGAAAGCCAGCAGGCGCTGGGTCAGGGCCGCGCCGCGCTCGGCGCCCTTCATGGCGTTGTCCAGCAGGCGCGCGGCGGTGGCGTCGCCCCCCAGGCGCTTCTGCAGCAGCTCCAGGCAGCCGATCATCGCCATCAGCAGGTTGTTAAAGTCGTGGGCGACGCCGCCGGTTAGCTGGCCGATGGTGTCGATCTTCTGCGCCTCGAAAAGCTGCGCCAGGGCCTGCTCGCGCTCCTGGGTGCGCTGCTCGATGCGCACTTCCAGCTCGCCGTTGAGCGCCTGCAGGTCGGCGCGCGAGGCTTCCAGCGCCGCGGTGCGCTCGCGCACCCGCTGCTCCAGCTCGGCGTTCAGCCGCTCCAGCTCGCGCGTCTTGCGGTGCAGGTCGGCGAACACCCGCACCTTGGCGCGCAGCACTTCGGGAACCACCGGCACCGGCACGTAGTCCACCCCGCCGGCCTCGTAGCCCTTCAGCCGGTCGATGTCGGAGAGATGGATGGCCGAGACGAAGATCAGCGCCATGTGCTGGAAGCGCGGGTGCTCGCGGATCATCGCCGCCAGCTCGAAGCCGTCGAGCTCGGGCATCTGCACGTCGATCAGCACCACGGCGATGTCGTGCTTCAGCAGCAGCCCCAGCGCCTCCTGGGCCGAGGAGGCCTTGATCAGGTTTTCGCCGAGGTCGCCGAGGATCACCTCGTACGAGAGCAGCTTGGCCGGCTGGTCGTCGACCAGCAGCACGTTGACCGGATGATGCTTGGCCACGGGCTTGCTCACCGGTGCAGCCACATGCGTAGCGCGGACAGCAGCTGCTCGGTGTTGACGGGCTTGGCGAGGTAGTCGGAGGCGCCGGCCTGCAAGCACTTCTCGCGGTCGCCCTTCATCGCCTTGGCGGTGAGGGCCACGATCGGCAGCCGTCGGAAAGCCGGATTCATGCGGATGACCTCGATGGTCTCGTAGCCGTCCATGCCGGGCATCATGATGTCCATAAGCACGATGGCGATGTCAGGCTCGGACTCGACCATGCTGACCGCCTCGCTGCCGTTGGTGGCGGTCAGCACCTTCATGCCGCGGCGCTCCAGCACGCTGGAGAGGGCGAAGATGTTGCGGGCGTCGTCATCGACCAGCAGCACGGTCTGGTCGATCAGGTCGTCGTCGGACGAGTGCAGGCGTTCCAGCATGTCCTGCTTGTGCTGGGGCAGGTCGGCCACCACCCGATGCAGGAAGAGCGAGGTCTCGTCGAGCAGCCGCTCGGGGCTCTCGACGCCCTTGACCACCACGCTGCGGGCCATGGTGTGCAGGCGCGCGTCCTCTTCGGCGGTCAGCTCGCGGCCGGTGAAGACCACCACCGGGGTGTCGGCGAGGTCTGCGTCTTCGCGCATTCGCTCCAGCACGTCGAAGCCCGACATGTCGGGCAGCTTCAGGTCGAGCACCACGCAGTCGGCCGGGTCGGCCTTCAGCCGCGCCAGCGCCTCGCCGCCGGAGCCGACGGCCTCGATGTCGATGTCGTCGTGGCCCAAGAGCTCGGTGACGGTCAGGCGTTCGGCGGCATTGTCCTCGACCACCAAGAGGCGGCGGCGCCGCGGGCCGGTGAAGTCCTTGATGCGGCAGAGGGCGTCTTCGAGGCCCTCGGTGGTGGTGGGTTTGTTGAGGAAGGAGAAGGCGCCGCGGGCGAGGCCATGCTGCTTGTCCTCGTCCAGGGTGACGATCTGGACCGGGATGTGGCGGGTGGCGGAGTCCTGCTTCAGGTGGCTCAGCACCGTCCAGCCCAGCATGTCGGGCAGGAAGACGTCGAGCGAGACGGCCGTCGGCTGGTGCTCGCGGGCCAGCGCCAGGGCCTCTGCGCCGCGCATGGCGACCAGCACCTTGAAGCCATTGTCGCGGGCCAGATCGGTCATCACCCGGGCGTAGTGCGGGTCGTCCTCGACGATCAGCAGCACCGGGTCGCCCGGCTGGATGTCGCGACGGTCGTCCGCCACGGCGTCGGTTGGCTCGGCGCTGCGAGGCAGGGCGAAGCTGCTGGGCAGGGTGTGCATGTCGGCGCGGGGCAGGATGGTCGGCGGCGACGGCGCGCCGACGTAGGCGAGGGGCAGGTAGAGGGTGAAGGTCGAGCCCTCGCCGGGGGTCGAGCGCAGCTGGATCTCGCCACCCAGCAGGCTCGCGAGTTCGCGGCTGATGGCGAGGCCCAGGCCCGTGCCGCCGTACTTGCGGCTGGTGCCGGCGTCGGCCTGCTGGAAGGCCTCGAAGATGATCCGCTGCTTCTCGGCCGGGATGCCGATGCCGGTGTCCGACACCTCGAAGGCCACCACCTGGCCGGCGTGCTTGAGCACCGGATGCTGCTGGCTCCAGCCGGTGGTGGTCGGGAAGACCTTCAGCCGCACCGCGCCGGCGCCGGTGAACTTGAAGGCGTTGGAGAGCAGGTTCTTCAGCACCTGCTGCAGGCGCTTCGAGTCGGTGACGATCGAGCGGCCGAGGTCGGCGGCGATCTGCACCTCGAAGCTGAGGTTGCGGTTCTCCGCCTCGTGGCGGAACGGCCGCGCCATGGTGTCGAGCAGGCCGGTGAACGGCAGCTCCTCGGCCTCCACCGACACGGTGCCGGACTCGATCTTGGAAAGGTCGAGGATGTCGGAGATCAGGTTCAAGAGGTCGGTGCCGGCGCCGTGGATGGTGCGAGCGAACTCGACCTGCTTGTCGGTGAGGTTGCCCTCCGGGTTCTCCTGCAGCTGCTGGCCGAGGATCAGGATCGAGTTGAGCGGCGTGCGCAGCTCGTGGCTCATGTTGGCCAGGAATTCGGACTTGTACTTGGAGGTCAGCGCCAGCTCGGCGGCCTTCTCCTCCAGCGCGCGGCGGGCCTGCTCGATCTCCTGGTTCTTGGCCTCGACCTCGACGTTGCGCTCGGCCAGCTGCTGGGCCTTCTGCTCGAGTTGGTCGTTGGTTTGTTGCAATTCCCCTTGTTGGGTCTGCAGTTCGGCGGCCAGCTGCTGCGATTGGGTGAGCAGGCCCTCGGTCTGCATGGTGGCTTCGATCGAGTTGAAGACGATGCCGATCGACGTGGTCAGCTGCTCCAGGAACGACAACTGTAGTTCCGTAAACGGCGTCAGCGCCGCCAGCTCGATCACCGCCTTGACCTGGCCCTCGAACAGCACCGGCAGCACGACGGCGTTCTTGGGCTTCGACTTGAACAGGCCCGAGCGGATCGGCACCACATTGCGCGGCAGGTCGGTGAGGATCAGGCGGCGCGCATCGCGGGCGCACTGGCCGATCAGGCCCTCGCCGAGCTTCAGCTCTTCCGGATGGCCGTCGGTCGGGTGGTCGGCGTAAGCCGCCAGCAGCCGCAGGGTGGTCGGCGCGTCGACGTAGGCCTGCGCCTGGTAGAGCACCCCGTGCTGGGCTTCGACCAGTGGGGCCAGCTCCGAGAGCAGCAGCTGGCCGACGGCCGAGAGATCGCGCTGGCCCTGCAGCATGTTGGTGAAGAGGGCGAGGTTGGTCTTCAGCCAGTCCTGTTCGGTGTTCCTGTCGGTGGTGAGCCGCAGGTTGCCGATCATGGTGTTGATGTTGTCCTTCAGCTCGGCCACCTCGCCGCGCGCCTCGACCTGGATCGAGCGGGTGAGGTCGCCCTTGGTGACGGCAGTTGCCACCTCGGCGATGGCGCGCACCTGGGTGGTGAGGTTGGCGGCCAGCAGGTTGACGTTGCCGGTGAGGTCCTTCCAGGTGCCCGCCGCGCCCGGCACGTGCGCCTGGCCGCCGAGCCGGCCTTCCACCCCCACTTCGCGCGCCACGCTGGTCACCTGGTCGGCGAAGGTGGCGAGGGTGTCGGTCATGTTGTTGATGGTCTCGGCCAGGGCCGCGACCTCGCCCTTGGAGGCGACCGTCAGGTTCTGCTTCAGGTCGCCGTCGGCGACGGCGGTCACCACCTTGACGATGCCGCGCACCTGCTCGGTGAGGTTGGCGGCCATGACGTTGACGGTGTCGGTGAGGTCCTTCCAGGCGCCCGTGACGCCGGGCACCGCCGCCTGACCGCCAAGCTTGCCCTCGGTGCCGACTTCGCGGGCGACGCGGGTCACCTCCGAGGCGAAGGCGTTGAGCTGATCGACCAGCGTGTTGATGGTGTTCTTCAGCTCCAGGATCTCGCCCTTCACATCGACGGTGATCTTGCGGCTGAGGTCGCCGCGGGCAACGGCGGTCGTCACCTCGGCGATGTTGCGGACCTGGGTGGTGAGGTTGGCCGCCAGCAGGTTGACGTTGTCGGTGAGGTCCTTCCAGGTGCCGGCGACGCCGGGCACATTGGCCTGGCCGCCGAGCTTGCCTTCGGCGCCGACCTCGCGGGCGACGCGGGTCACCTCGCCAGCGAACGAGCGCAGCTGATCGACCATCGTGTTGAGGGTTTCCTTCAGCTGCAGGATCTCGCCGCGCACATCGACGGTGATCTTCTTGGAGAGGTCGCCGCCGGCGATGGCTGTCGCCACCTCGGCGATGTTGCGCACCTGGTCGGTCAGGTTGCCGGCCATGATGTTGACGCTGTCGGTGAGGTCCTTCCAGGTGCCGGAGACGCCGGGCGCCTGCGCCTGGCCGCCGAGCTTGCCCTCGGTGCCGACTTCGCGGGCCACCCGGGTCACCTCGCCGGCGAAGGCGTTGAGCTGGTCCACCATGGTGTTGATGGTGTTCTTCAGCTCCAGGATCTCGCCCTTCACATCGACGGTGATCTTGCGGCTGAGGTCGCCTCTCGCCACAGCCGTGGTCACCTCGGCGATGTTGCGGACCTGGCCGGTGAGGTTGGACGCCATCGAGTTGACGTTCTCGGTCAGGTCCTTCCAGGTGCCGGCTACGCCCGGCACGTTGGCCTGGCCGCCGAGCTTGCCTTCGGCGCCCACCTCGCGGGCCACCCGCGTCACTTCCGAGGCGAACCGGTTCAGCTGGTCCACCATGGTGTTGAGCGTCTCCTTCAGCTGCAGGATCTCGCCGCGCACATCGACGGTGATCTTGCGGGAAAGGTCGCCGTTGGCGATCGCGGTCGCCACCTCGGCGATGTTGCGCACCTGGTCGGTGAGGTTGCCGGCCATGATGTTGACGCTGTCGGTGAGGTCCTTCCACGTGCCGGAGACGCCGGGCGCCTGGGCCTGGCCGCCGAGCCGACCCTCGGTGCCGACTTCGCGGGCCACACGTGTAACCTCGGAGGCGAAGGCGTTCAGCTGGTCCACCATGGTGTTCATGGTGTTCTTGAGCTCGAGGATTTCGCCGGAGACGTTGACGGTGATCTTCTTGGAAAGGTCGCCCCTGGCCACCGCGGTCGCCACTTCGGCGATGTTGCGCACCTGGCCGGTCAGGTTCGAGGCCATGGAGTTGACCGAGTCGGTGAGGTCCTTCCACGTGCCGGCGACGCCCTTCAGCTGCGCCTGGCCGCCGAGCTTGCCCTCGGTGCCGACCTCGCGCGCCACCCGGGTCACTTCCGAGGCGAAGGCGTTCAGCTGGTCGACGGTGGTGTTGATCGTCTCCTTCAGCTGCAAGATCTCGCCCTTCACATCGACGATGATCTTCTTCGAAAGGTCGCCGTTGGCGATCGCCGTCGAGACCTCGGCGATGTTGCGCACCTGGGCCGTCAGGTTGCCGGCCATCGAGTTGACCGAGTCCGTCAGGTCCTTCCAGGTGCCGGCGACGCCGAGCACGTTGGCCTGGCCACCGAGCCGCCCCTCCGTGCCGACCTCGCGGGCCACGCGGGTCACTTCCGAGGCGAAGGCGTTCAGCTGATCGACCATCGTGTTGATGGTCTCCTTCAGCTCCAGGATTTCGCCCGAGACGTTGACGGTGATCTTCTTGGAAAGGTCGCCGCTGGCGATGGCGGTCGACACCTCCGCGATGTTGCGCACCTGCGCCGTCAGGTTGGACGCCATCGAGTTGACGTTGTCGGTCAGGTCCTTCCAGGTCCCGGCGACGCCCGGCACCTGCGCCTGGCCGCCGAGCCGGCCCTCGGTGCCGACTTCCCGCGCCACCCGCGTCACCTCGCCGGCGAAGGCGTTCAGCTGGTCGACCATGGTGTTCATGGTCTCCTTCAGCTCCAGGATCTCGCCGGACACGTCCACCGTGATCTTGCGGCTGAGATCGCCCCGCGCCACCGCCGTGGTCACCTGGGCGATGTTGCGCACCTGGGCGGTGAGGTTGCCGCACATGGCGTTCACCGAGTCGGTGAGGTCCTTCCAGGTGCCGGCGACGCCCGGCACGATGGCCTGGCCGCCGAGCTTGCCTTCGGTGCCGACTTCCCGCGCCACCCGCGTCACTTCCGACGCGAACGAGCGCAGCTGGTCGACCATGGTGTTGATGGCCTCCTTCAGCTGCAGGATCTCGCCGCGCACGTCGACGGTGATCTTCTTCGAGAGGTCGCCGTTGGCGACGGCGATGGTCACCTCGGCGATATTGCGCACCTGGGCGGTGAGGTTCGACGCCATCGAGTTCACCGACTCGGTGAGCTCGCGCCAGACACCGGTCACCTCGACCACCTGGGCCTGGCCGCCGAGCTTGCCGTCGGTGCCGACTTCGCGGGCCACCCGCGTCACCTCGGAGGTGAACACCGACAGCTGGTCGATCATCGCGTTGACGATGGTGGCGGCGCGCAGGAACTCGCCCTTCAGCGGCCGCCCGTCCACGTCCATCGGCATGGATTGCAGCAGGTCGCCCTTGGCGACGGCGGAGATCGAGCGGGTGACCTGGGTGGTCGGCCAGATCAGGTCGTCGATCAGGGTGTTGACCGACTGCTCCATGTCGCCCCAGGCGCCGTTGGCGAGGCCGAAGCGGACACGGGTCTTGGTTTGACCCTCGCGGCCCACCACTTCGCCGACCCGCTCCAGCTGCTGGGCCATGCGGGCGTTGGCGCCGACGATATCGTTGAACGCGTCGGCCACCCGGCCGGCGATGCCGGTGCGATCGCCCGGCAGCCGCACCGAGAAGTCCCCGACCCGCATCGCCTGCAGGGCGGCCAGCAGCTCGTGCACATCGAACCCGCTGCCGTCGTCATCGCCATTGCGGCGGGCGGTCCTGGTTTCCGGCGGGTCGAACACGGGGTTCTCGGCGAGAGTGTCGAGAGCGGTGGCGCTGGCCGGTGCTGGCATTTGTCACACGAGGTTTGGTTTAAGTCGTGGGCGGCAGTCTTGTGGCAACGGGTCAAATAGGCAAGGACAACGTCCAAGACGGACGACGTGCCGGACGCGAATTAACTTGGCTTCAGACGGTAATGGCTAAGCTCAACGCTGAATTCGTGGTTTGGTTCCACGAGACAAGGCCGAAATCGGACGAATTTCGAGATTGATGACTAGCGTTGTGGTGCGCCGCGTCAGTCGAGGCCGGGCGGCGGCCGCGTCGGATGAGCGGCGACCTTGGCGCGCAGGTCGGCCACCTGATGGGCGCTGACCGGCGGGGCGAGGTTGCCCCAGCTGTTACGGATGTAGGTGGCGACGGCCGCGATCTCGCTGTCGCTGAGCTTCCAGGCATAGGCCGGCATGGCGAACGGGGTCGGCTGCGCCGCCGTCGCGGCGGTGGGGCTGCCGGTCAGGATGTAGCGCGCGATGGTGGTGGGATCGCTGGCCTGCAGCAGCGCATCGCCGGCCAGGGGCGGGAACTCATGGCTGACGCCGGTCCCGTCGCGGCGATGGCAGGCAGCGCACTGGTCGCGGTAGATCGCGGCGCCGGCGGCCATCACCTGGGGATCGACCTGGCTTGCGGCCGGCGCCGGCAGCGGGGCGGGCAGGCTCTTCAGATAGGTGGCGATGGCGGCGAGGTCGGCGTCGCTCATGTTCGAGGCCGAATGCTGGATCACCGACGTCATCGATGCGCCGGCGGAAGCGCGGCCGTTGCGCCCGGTCTTCAGGAACTCGATCACATCGGCCTGGCTCCAGCTGGCGAGGCCGCCGTGCGGATCGCCGTTGAGATCGGGCGCGAACCAGTTGTCGAGCTTGCCGCCCTGCAGGGGCTTCGACCACTCGTCGCCGGAGAGGAAGTTCTTCGGCGTGTGGCAGGCGCCGCAATGGCCGGGCCCGTTGACCAGGTAGGCGCCGCGGTTCCACTCGGCGCTCTGGTTCGGCGAGGGCTGGAAGTCGCCCGGCTTGAAGTTCAGCCAGTTCCAGATGGTGACCAGCGCCCGGATCGAGAACGGGAAGCCGAGCTTGTTGGGGGGCGGCGCCTGGGGCGAGGCGGGCACGGTGCGCAGGTAGGCGAACAGGGCATCGACGTCGGCGCGCGGCATGCGGGTGAAGTACGGATAGGGGAAGGCCGGATAGAGGTTGGCGTGCTGGTCGTCCTGGCCCTCATGCATGGCCCGGTAGAAGTCCGCCTCCGTCCAGCCGCCGATGCCGGCCTTGGCGTCCGGGGTGATGTTGGCCGAGTAGATGACGCCGAACGGCGTGTTCAGCGGCAGACCGCCGGCGTAGGGCGCGCCGCGGGGGCGGTCGTGGCAGCCTTCGCAGTCGCCAAGCACGGCGATGTAGCGCCCCTGAGCGACGGTGTCGGGCGAGGCGGGCGGCGTCGGCGCCGTGGTCGACTGGCCGAGCCCGGAGGAGGCCGCGCCGGTCGCCAGCAGGCCGAGTGCGAAGGCGATGGCCCGCACCGCGCGCACGGCGGCCTAAGCCTGCACCAGTGGCTGGCCGGGCGCCTTCAGGTACTGCGTCCGGATGGCGTCGGCGGCGTGGTAGGCCAGAGCGGCCACCGTGCCGGTGGGGTTATAGCCGGCGTTCTGCGGGAAGGCGGTCGAGCCCAGCACGAACAGGTTCGGCGCGTCCCAGCTCTGCAGGTAGCGGTTGATGGCGCTCGAATGGGGATCGGCCCCCATGATCGCCCCGCCGGTGTTGTGGGTGGTCTGGTAGGGCACCACGCTCCACGAGCCCTGCCGAGGCTTCGGCGTCACCGTCGAGGCGTTCATGGCGTGGGCGATCGCGGTCGCCTTGTCGGTGAGGAAGTCCGACATCCGGTGCTCGTTGTCGGTGTAATCGAAGGTCATCCGCATCAGCGGCCGGCCGAAGACGTCGTGGTAGGTCGGATCGAGATCCAGGTAGTTGCCGCGGTGGCTCATCACCGCCCCGTGGGTGGCGATGAAGAAGCTGCGCAGGTAGTCGTGAGCGACCTTCTGCTTCCAGGCCGCCCCCCACTGCGAGAGGTCGCCGGAATCGAACAGCGTCTCGATCGGCCGCGCGCCGGTTTGAAGCACGCCGATGTAGCCTCCGCCGATGAAGCCCAGACCGGTGTGATCGAAGTTGTCGCCGTTGAAGTCGTTCATCATCATGCCCAGCGCGCCGGCGCCGATGAACGGGTTGAGCAGCTTGTCGTCGAACTTGAACTTCACCGACGAGGTGATCTGGTAGGCGTAGTTCTTGCCGATCACGCCCTGGCCGGTGGCCGGATCGTAGGGCGCGCCGATGCCCGACAGCAGCAGCAGCCGCACATTGTGCAGCACGTAGGCGCAGAGCAGCACCATCTCCGCCGGCTGCTCATACTCCGCCCCCGACGCATCGATGTAGGTGACGCCGGTCACCGACTTGCCGTCCGGCGCCCGGTTGATGCGCAGCACCTCGCTGTCGGTCTTCAGGGTGAAGTTCGGCTTGCGCAGCAGCACCGGCAGGATGGTGGTCTGCGAGCTGGCCTTCGAATAGTTGCCGCAGCCGTACTTCTCGCAGAAGCCGCAGAAGGTGCAGGGCGCCAGCTGCACGCCCAGCGGATTGACGTAGGCCTGCGAGGCGTTGGCCGCCGGATGCGGGAAGGGGTGGTAGCCCATGCCCGCCGCGGCCTGGGCGAACAGCGTCGGTGCGTACGGCATCGCCAGCGGCGGATTGGGGTAGTCGCGCGACCTCGGCCCCTCGAACGGATCGCCGCCCGGCTGGATCTGGCCCTTGAGGTTGCCGGCCTTGCCGGAGCAGCCGCAGAGGTATTCGAACTTGTCGTAGAAGGGCTCCAGCTCGTCGTAGGTGACGGGGTAGTCCTGGATGGTCATGTCGTCGGGCACGGCGGCCTTGCCGTAGCGCGAGAGGTTGTGGCTGCGGGCCTGGAAGTCGCTGGGCAGGAAGCGCCAGAGCTGGCCGTTCCAGTGGATGCCCGCGCCGCCGACGCCGGTTCCGGGCAGGAAGGAGCCGAGCTCGCGCATCGGCAAGGCGGCTTGGCCGGTGTTGTTGCGGATGGTCAGCGTCTCGTGCGCCGGCCGCTCGAACAGCGACTTGCGCCAGTAATAGCGCAGCTCGTCCTGGGCGAAGGTGGTGGCGAAGTCGGTGGAGGTGTCCATCCAGCGGCCGCGCTCGAGCGCCAGCACGTTGAGACCCGCGTCGGTCAGCTCCTGGGCCATGATGGCGCCGGTCCAGCCGAAGCCGACGATCACCGCATCCACCTTGGGCAGCAGCTGGGCCATGCCGGTCAGGCCTTTCCCGACCAGCCGGGCCGGCCGCCGATGCCGACCGGCGGCAGCGGGTAGGGCGCCCCGAACTGGGTGACGAACTCGGTCTGGTCGTAGCGGGCGCCCGGGAAGCCGATCAGCTTCCAGCCCGCCATGTCGCGATTGCCGCCGTAGATCGGGTCGGAGAAGAAGCCCTCCATGACGTTCTGCAGCAGCAGGGTGAAGAAGCCGACGGCGTCCACCTGGCCGAGATCGACCTGGCCGGTCTGCAGCCGCTTCAGAAAGGCGTCCTGGTCATCGCCCTTCAGCTTGGCGAAGCCGCCGCCGCCCGCGGCCGTATCGATGGGCGGGATCGCCGCGCGGTACATCTGCGCCGGGGTGAAGCGGCTCTGGTAGCCCTGGGTCTTCTCGCCCTTCGCCCACGGCCCTTGCATGTACATGCGAGTGGCCTTGCCGTAGTCGCCGGCGAGCTGGCGGTCGATGAACACCGGCACGCCCGCCTCGACCGCGCCGGGGCCCAGCGCATCGGCGGGGATCATCCGCGCCGCCGCGGCCTCGACGAACGCCGCCTCTGCCGGGTTGAAGTAGTCGTAGCGATGCGCCGGGTCCGGAGCGTTGGGATAGTCGGCCTGGTTGGGGGTGAACGGCATGCCCTGGCCGCCGCCGATCGTCTCGGCCGCGGCGCCGGCCAGCGGCGCGGCGCTCAGCGCGACGCCGACGCCCAGCAGGCGGCGTCGGTCCACGAGCCGCGTCGGCGCCCCGGTTTTTCCAGCCCCATCGCGCTTCATCAGCCGTTTAACCGGCGCAGGTCCGCTTGGTTCCCCGCAGCCGGGGAGCAAAGCGCTCGCTGCGGCTCGTGACGCCGGTCTTGCCGGCGCGGGCTTACGGCTGGCCCTTGAGGAAGGCGCCGGCCTTCATCACCACGGGCACGTTGCGGCCGTCGTCCTGGAAGAGCGCCACATCGGCCAGCGGGTCGCCGTCGACCACGATCAAGTCGGCGAGGTAGGCCTCCGCGATGCGGCCGATGCGCTCGCCGGCGCCCAGGATGGCGGCGTTGCCGCTGGTGGCCGAGCGCAGGATCTCGGCCGGCGACAGCACCTCGCGCCGCAGCTCGAACTCCAGGCACTGGTGCTGGTCGAGGCTGCCGATCAGGTCGGTGCCGAAGCCGATGCGCGCGCCGGCTTGCTT
>DATAVF010000112.1:0-3575 GCA_036267835.1 Caulobacteraceae bacterium
GCCGGGTGCACGGCGCCCAGCACGTCCAGCCGGTCGGCGGCGGCGATCTCGAAGCGGGCCTGGCCGAGCGCTTCCTGGGCCACGGCGGCGAGGCGCTGGCCGACGACCAGCACATGGCGATCGGAGAAGTCGAAGGCGCTCATGATTTACTCGGCATGGCGGGCGTCGCCGCGGCGGCGACTGGCGTGGAGGCGGGGGTCGCCGGCGCGGCGGCCTGGGGACCGGTCGCAGCCGGCGGCGAGGGCCGCAGGTCGCCGTCCGGGTTGGACGGGGTGGAGTTGACGCTCTTGCCGTCGAGGATCACGTCGATGGCGCTGGCCTCGGCGCTGTCATGCAGCGGGTTGGGCAGCTGGTTGATGTCCTCGACCGGCGTGGTCAGGTGGGGCGTGACGATGACGACCAGTTCGGTCTCGTTGCGCTGCCAGTCCGACGAGCGGAAGAGCGCGCCCAGGATCGGCAGGTTACCCGCGCCCGGCACCTGGTTGATGGTGTTGGAGTAGTTGCGCTGGAAGAGGCCGGCGATGGCGAAGCTCTGGCCGTCACTGAGCTCGATCTGGGTCGAGACGGTGCGCTCGGAGATGGCGGGCACCTGGAAGCCGTTGAAGTTGACCCCGTCCTTGGGGTCCAGCGCGCTGACTTCGGGCGCCACCTTCAGCACGATCTGGCCGTTGTCCATGACCGTCGGCGTGACCTTCAGCTTCACCCCGAACTGACGGAACTCGATGGTGGTGCCCAGCTGGCCGTTCGGAATCGGCACCGGAAACTCGCCGCCGGCGAGAAAGCTCGCCTCCTGGCCGGACATGGCCACCAGGTTCGGACGAGCCAGCTCGCGGATGGCGCCCTTCTGCTCCAGCGCCGTCAGGTTGGCATCAATGTTCCAGGCCCCGAACTGGTGGTTGACGCCGATCGTTCCCTGCGGTGCGATCCCGCTGGGCAGCACTGAACCGGTGGAGAAGGTAAAGCCGCCGAGGGTGGACACATTGACGTTGAAGCCGAGGTCGCGGATCGCCGAGTGCGAAGCCTCGATGATGCGCACGTCCACTTCCACCTGCTGGGCCGCCTTCACGGTCAGCTGGCAATCGACCGCCTTGGGGGCATAGCGCTCGGCGATCTCTTCGGCGCGGGCCTCGACGCTCGGGGTCGAGACCTGGCCGCTCAGGAGGATGCCGCCGGCGAAGTTGGTGGCCTTGATCGGCTCGTTGGGCAGGGCGGCCTGCAGGTCGGCCTGCAGGCTCTCGACGTCGTAGCCGACCCGCACGTCCACGACCTGCGCCAGGTGGTGCTCGGTGTCGTAGATCAGGATGTTGGTGACGCCGAGCGCCTTGCCGCGGACGTAGAAGCTGCGGTCGGTGGTGGCCACCAGCGCCAGGGTGTCGGGCTGGGCGACCACGATCTCGCTGGCCGGATAGTCGAGGCGGAAGGCGGCCGACTTGTCCTTCGGCACCATGATGGTCTGCTGGGCGCTCTCGTTGGAGGATACCTGGGCCGCGGTCGCGCCGGCCACGCTCAGGGCGGCGACGGCGCAGGCGGTGAAGGCGAGGATGCGTTTCATGGGGAACATGGCTCCGCGAGGACCGGGCGCTTAAGCGCCCGCCCCCCGGTCTGCGGGGACTTGGACGGACGTCGAAGTGTCGCCGTGCACCACCGTGACGGCGTGGGTCGGGGGCGTCATCGGCATCATCGGCGCGGCGGCGGCCGGCGCGCCGTGATGCTCGCGATGGGAGGCGTGCGGGTGGGCGGCCGCGCCGGCGCTGGGGTCGCGCAGGGCGCCGCCGACGCGCAGGTCGGCCAGGGCCACGGTGCGCACCGGCGTCACCTCGGCCGAACCGGTGCGGCGCAGCGCCAGCGACAGGGTGCCGGACTGGGCCGCGACGGCCAGCTTCTGGGCGTCCTCGACGCTGACCTGCAGGGTTGCGGTGTGGGCGACGGCGGGCGTGGACGAGGTCGGGTCGGCGTTGAGGTCCATCCCCATCACCCGCACGTCCTGCAGCACCACGTCGGCGATGTAGTGCTTGCAGTCGCAGGTCTCGGTGCTGTCGGCCGGCTTCGGCAACTCGCGGGTGAGCACGATGTCGACCCGGTCGCCCGGCAGCACGTGCCCGCCGACTCCGGCCACGTCGCTCACCATGATGGTGTAGGCGCGCATGCCGTCGTCGAGGGCCGCGGCGATGGTCGGGCGGGCGCCGCCGACGCTCAGCTTGGTCGGCAACAGTGGCTCGCGCGCCGAGATCGGCGTCAGCACTACCGGCGCGCCGCCGGCCTGGGTGAGGATCTGGGCGGTGGTCGAGTAAGCGCCCTGCGGGGCCGTGCCAGCGGGCAGCTGCTCGATCTCGAGCTTGCTGGGATCGAGCTTGGTTCCGTACGGGATGTCGGCCCTGGCGACGACGACCGGGACCATCTGGGCGCTGAGCTGCGGCGGCTTGCCGGCCACGGCGATGGGCGTCGTGGTGGGCAGCCAGACGCGGGCCACGATCAGAGCGCCTATGCCGAGCACGGCCGACGCTCCAAGACTGACGATCGTGCCAGTTCGCATGCCACCCCACCCCTGAGGACGCCGGGCGAAAGCTGCCGGCTTGGTGGCGGAAACTGAACCGTGCGAATTGAGTTGTCGTTAAAGATCAGAGTGAACCGATATTTACTTCCTAGGTCGCTGCTTTTGCTGAGGTGTACTACAGTAAACGCGGAATTAGTCTTGATTGTATTTGTTTACCACGATGCCGCCGCCGGCCACTCGGTCTGTGGGCGCCGTTGACCGCAGTCCGCTTGACGAGGGGCGCGCCGGGCGGGCAATGAGGAAGCCATCATTCACGCATTGCAGCGCCCGCCGGGACACCGGCGCTGAAGGCCCCGCCAGAGGGTCGGCGCCAAAAGCCCGTTTGGGGAGAGATAGAGAGTATGGCGGATATTCTGGAACGTCAGGTCGCGGCCGCGTCGAGCGGCATGAGCCACAGCCTGTGGGCCGAGCTGAAGGGCGATCAGGTCGCCATCCATGACCCCATCGGCACGCGCACCTTCCGCCAGATCAACGAGGCGGCCAACAAGGTGGTGCGGTTGCTGCGCGAGCGCGGGCTGAAGGAAGGCGACGCGGTCGCCCTGCTCTGCAGCAACCGCGCCGAGTTCGTCGAGGTGCTGGCCGGCACCCTGCGCGGCGGCTTCCGCATCACGCCGGTGAACTGGCACCTCAACGCCGACGAGGTCGAATACATCATCAACGACTGCGACGCGAAGGCGCTGTTCGCCGAGTCTCGCTATCCTTCCGGCCTCTCCGCCAAGGCCCCGGCGCTGACCTTGAAGGTCTCGATCGGGGACGACGCCGAGGGCTTCGAGCCGTACGCCAAGCTGCTGGGCGAGTTTGACGGCTCGGACATCCTGGATCCGACGTCCGGGTCCCAGATGCTCTACACCTCGGGCACCACCGGCCGGCCGAAGGGCGTCTATCGCCGCCCGGTCGCCGCCGGGGCGATGGGCATGATGAACGTCGCCGAGCCGAACGACGTGCAGCTCTGCGCCGGTCCCGCCTACCACGCCGCGCCGCTGGCCTTCGACGTGCGCTCGTCGATCATCATGGGCATCCC
>DATAVF010000113.1:0-11923 GCA_036267835.1 Caulobacteraceae bacterium
CGGATGTCGATCGGGCAGGGGAAGGCGCCCGGCACGGGCTTTACCGACAGGTCCTTCAGCGTGCCGACGCCGGCCGCCGCGAGGTCGCGGGCGATGCCGGCGACGCCCAGCCAGTCGGGCCGGTTCGGCGTCACCTCGAAGTCGACCACCGCTTCCAGGCCCAGCGCCTCGGCGGCCGAAGTGCCCACCGGCGTCCCGGCCAGCTCGATGATGCCGTCGGACTCCTCCGACGTCTCCAGCTCCTTGGCCGAGCACAGCATGCCGTTGGAAACGACGCCGCGCACCGGCCGCGGCTCCAGGGTGATCCCCGAGCCCGGCACATAGGTCCCGATCGGCGCGTAGATGGTGAAAAGCCCGGCCCGCGCATTGGGCGCGCCGCAGACGATCTCCTTCATCCCGTCGCGCGTCTCTACCTGGCAGACGCGCAGGCGGTCGGCGTTCGGGTGCTGATGCGCCTCGACGATCCGCGCCACCGAGAAGGCGGCGAGCTTGGCGCCGGGATCCGCCACGTGTTCGACCTCGAGGCCGGCCATGGTCATCGCCGCCGCCACGTCGGCGACGCTGGCGGAGGTGTCGAGATGGCTCTTCAGCCAGGACAGGGTGAATTTCATCAGCTCAGTCCCGACGCGGGGTTCGGGTCGGCGAAGGCGGAGAAGCCGTAGTGGGCCAGCCAGCGCACGTCAGCGGTGAAGCTGTCGCGTAGGTCGGGCAGGCCGTATTTCAGCATGGCCAGCCGGTCGATGCCCATGCCGAAGGCGAAGCCCTGCCACTCGTCCGGATCGAGGCCGCAGATGCGCAAGATGTTCGGGTGCACCATGCCGCCGCCGAGGATCTCCAGCCAGTCTTCGCCCTCGCCGATCTTCACCGTGTCGCCCGAGCGGTCGCACTGCACGTCCATCTCCGCCGAGGGCTCGGTGAAGGGGAAGTGGTGGGGGCGGAAGCGGGTGGTGACGCCGTCCATCTCGAAGAAACGTCGCACGAAGGCGTCCAGCGTCCACTTCAGGTGGCCCATGTGGATGGCGCGGTCGATGACCAGGCCCTCCATCTGGTGGAACATCGGCGTGTGGGTGGCGTCGCTGTCGCAGCGATAGACGCGGCCTGGCCCGATGATGCGGATCGGCGGCGCTTGGTGCACGTTGAATTGCGGTGCGCCGACGGGCGTATTGGCGCGGCGCATCACCCGCACCTGGATGGGGCTGGTGTGGGTGCGCAGCAGCTTGCGCTCGCCGTTGGCGTCCGGCTTCAGGAAGAAGGTGTCGTGCATCTCCCGCGCCGGGTGGCGGGGCGGGAAGTTCAGCGCCGAGAAGTTGTGGAAGTCGTCCTCGATGTCCGGGCCTTCCGCGACCCCGAAGCCCATCTCGGCGAAGACGGCGATCATCTCGTCCATCACCTGCATGGTCGGGTGCACCGAGCCCTTGCGGCGGGGCGGGGCGGGCAGGGAGAGGTCGAGCCGGCCGGCGGCGAGCTGGGCCTCCAGCGCGGCGTCCTCCAGCTCGGCCTTGCGCGCGGCGATGGCGGCGGCGGTGCGGTCGCGCAGGCCGTTGATCGCGGGGCCCTCGGTGCGGCGAGCCTCGGGGCTCATCGCCCCCAGGCTCTTCAGCAGGGCGGAGACGATGCCGGTCTTGCCGAGGGCGGCGACGCGGACCTGGTCCAGCGCCTCCAGGTCCGGCGCGGTGGCGACCTGGGCCGCGAGATCGGCTTCAAGTTCAGCGTGGTTTGTCATGATTGCACGTGCTCTAGCGTGGATTGGCGGTCAGCAAAAAGCCCTCCGACGGTTCCGCCGGAGGGCTTTTTCGAGAGCAACGTTGAGGTTGCTCAAGCCAGCGCGGCGCGAACCTTGTCGGCGATGGCCTTGAAAGCGGCTGGATCGGATCCCGCGATGTCGGCAAGCACCTTGCGGTCCATCTCGATCCCGGCCTCTTCAAGGCCGTGAATAAATATCGAGTAGGTGAACCCTTCGATCCGCGCCGCCGCGTTGATGCGCTGGATCCACAGCGAGCGGAACGAGCGCTTGCGGACCTTACGGTCGCGGTAGGAATACTGGCCGGCCTTGTCCACCGCGGCCTTGGCCGTGCGGATGGTGTTCTTGCGCCGGCCGTAGAAACCCTTGGCCTGCTCGAGAACCTTCTTGTGTCTGGCGTGGGAAACCACGCCCCTCTTAACGCGCGCCATGTGCCGGGCTCCCTACTTCAGGCCGTACGGGATGTAGGTCATGATCGTCGCCGTATCGGACGGCGACATCACCTTGGTGCCACGGTTCTGGCGAATGTACTTGGCGCTGTGGTTGAGCAACCGGTGCCGCTTGCCCGCGACGCCCGCCTTGATCTTACCGGTAGCCGTCAGCTTGAAGCGCTTCTTGGCGCCTGACTTGGTCTTCAGTTTCGGCATTTTGCATCGGAGCCTTGCGGCCCCGTCCTCTAAGGGAATGGCAGAATGAACCGCCCTGGCATGCCATGGGCCAGGCGGCTCGACGAAGCCGGCGCTTCTAGGCGAAAGCCGGGGGGAAGGCAAGGGTGGGCGGGACGCCGTCCCGCCTACGCCTTCCGCCATTTGTCGCGACGCCCGTTGTCCGCTCCGCGGACCCGCTCGACGAGCGGCGCGGAGTTTGGACTCAGCTCCTTAGCGCGAGCGATCGCCGCTGCTTGCGTCGGCAGAACCGCGCAAGCCTGCTCGGAGCCGCCGCGGCGAATTGCATAGTCTCCTTGTGCTCGCCGCTCGACGAAGAGCTGGTCGTCGGGGACGGAGAACGTCCGCCTGAGTTGCGACCCCTCGCTATGGGGGCTCTTTCCCAACTGCGATACCGCGTTCACGAACTTCGACTTCCGCCTGAGCGAGTCGATTTCGGATGGCGTCAACGGTATGCTCACGACGAAGGTTCTCTCCCTCGACGTTGGTGAGCTGTTCGAGGCCGTGACCGAAGTGGTCCCGCCAGAGATTTTCAAGCTCGTCGCCATGTTCCGCTTTTAGCACGCCAAGCACGTCGGAACGTAGCGCGATATGGCGAGCCTGGCGGCTTTCGGTAAGCGTCGTCATTGCGACGACGATGCCGCCGTTCGTCTCGACATGCCCTTTCAGGTTTGCAAGCGTGCCCCCGAGCCCGACATGGTCGTCCACCAGAACGTAGTTGGCGCCTCGGATTACCGGACCCTCGAAAGCGGCCGGCGTAACGATGCGATTGAACGCAAGTGCTTTGGTGTGACCGACCTTATTGACCTGAACGATGTCTCCGAGGCTCAAGCGCCACTTCAGCCTGTCGGCGAGAAGTTCGGCCATCGCGTCCGGCACAGCATTGTGTCCCCCGATCTCAATCGCGGTAATCGGCAACAGAACCGCGCCGTCGGCGCCCACGAGAGCGCTAAGCGCCGCGATCGCTTCGGTGGTCATCAACGCGGTCGCGAGTCCGAGCGCGGACTCTGTGTCACCTGCCTTCGACGCTGCGAAGAGAGGGTGCTGATCCCGAAGAAGCTGCGAAGTGTGGATGACAACGTCAGGGAACCCAGCCCGCCAGTTCGTTCTTGGTGGAAGCATTCTCGATTGTCACATGAAGTTGCGCGGAATCGGGGTTGCATCTTCGCGCACGAAGACCGCCAGCTCCCCGCGCTTGGCTCTCAAGCATTCACGCAACTGGAAATGAGTTTGGCCCACCGTGAGCTCGACCTCCACGTCGATCGTGCAATCCCAATCGTCGCGCCGGTAGCGCACGCTTTGCCAGGCGCGCCAGCGACAGCTTGTGGGATTGGCAGGATCGAAGGTGGCTTCGACGTTGCCGCCGCTGCGCTCGACGGTCGTTCCGGTGTCCAGCGTGCCTGAACCGGGCGGCCAGACTTCTCGGAAGGCGCCGTGGGCGTTGCGGGTGATTTCGGGGTCGCCGCGGGCTGAGGCGAGCTGTGCTTCCAGGATTGGGATCGGGAAGGGCGGGTCAGCGGTGACGGCTCGGACCGGCAGGCTCAGCGATGCGGCGGAGAGGTCGAGTTGCAGGGTGACGGGTTCGGGCGATGGCCACATCAGCGGCCATAGGCTTTCGCTCAAAGCGAGGCGGAGGTGCGAGCCGGGGGCGAGGTGGCGGGCGGTCAGGTAGAGGGGCAGCTCGATGTCGTAGGCCGAACCCGGCGTCAGCGGTTCCGGAGTCTCGTGGCTGGTGCGGTGGGTGAGGTTGAGGACGCCGTAGCTCACCAACCAGGACCGGCCGTCCGGGGTCACTTCGGTGAGGCGGGCGGCGAGTTTGGCGACGGGGGCCGCGGCGCTGAGGCGGACGTGCAGGGCTGGATGGCCCAGGAGTTCCAGCGGCTCGGCCAAGGGCTCGGTGTCGAAGGTCAGGGAGCCCGCGTCGTCCGGCGACTGTTCCTGCGGGAACTGGGGTGGGGCGAAGGGGCACCATTCGGGGGTCTGGAGGCCGACCAGGGCGTCGCTGCGCAGTTCCAGCACGGCGTCGCTGGCCATTTCGCCGAGGTGGCCGGGGGATAGGGGTAGGGTCAGGGGCGTGGTTGCGGGCGGCCAGGCGGGTTCGGCGATCCAGCGGCCGGGGATGTTCGTGGGCGACTGGGCCGGGGAGGCTTCGGGCATGTAGGCCCAGAAGCGCGGCCCCTCCATCACGCCGGTGGCTTCGCCGGCGAGCCAGTGGCGCCACCAGCGCGTCTCCTCGACGATCCAGCCGAGGCCGGGGCCGGGTGTCGCGGGTTGCGGGTAGCCATGCTGCCAGGGTCCGATCAGGGCCTTGGTGGGGACCTGCAGGGCGGTGAGCAGGCGGGGGATGGAGTCGTTGTAGGGGTCGGCCCAGCCGCCGACGAGGTAGGCGGGGCAGGTGATGCGCTCCGGGTGCAAGCCCACCGAGCCCTGCTGCCAGTAGGCGTCGTTGCGCTGGTGGCTGAGCCAGCGGGCGGCGATGGGCGGGGCGGCTTCCAGCCGCTTCATCCATTCGGCTTCCCAGCCGTCGCCGAAGATGGCGGGGTCAGGCGGGCCGGCCATGACGCTCTTCATGCTGGTCGCCCATTTCAGGCCGGTGAGGGCGAAGGCGCCGCCGATGTAGTGGGCGTCGTCGGTGAAGCGCCTGTCGGAGGCGCACATCGGCATGATCGCCTTCAGCGCCGGCGGGGCGAGGGCTGCGCTCTGCAGGGTGATGAACCCGCCCCACGAGACGCCGCGCATGCCGACATTGCCGTTGCACCAGGGCTGGGCGGCCAGCCAGGCGATGGCCCCGGCGCAATCGGCCTGCTCCTGCGGCAGGTATTCGTCGAGCAGCAGCCCCCCGCTGTCGCCCGAGCCGCGGGCGTCGAGGCGGGCGTAGGCGACGCCCCGCTCGGCCAGCTTGCGGCCCCAGAAGCGGCCGTAGGCGCGGGTGGAATCGCGCTTTCGGTAGGGGATGGCCTCCAGCACGACCGGGACCTGCGCGCCCGTTTCGGGCAGCCAGAGCGAGACGGCGAGGCGCACGCCGTCCGGCATGAAGATCCACTGGTTCTCGATCTCGCGCACGCTTACCGGCGCCGGCATCTGCCAGCTCATGCCGCCCAGCCCTTCGCGTTCGCCGCCCGGCGTGCGATGAGCGGCGCGGGAGCGGCGGCGGAACAGTGTCCATGGATCATGTGCGGTTCGGCCATACCGGGCTGAAGGTCTCGCGGCTTTGCCTCGGGACCATGGGGCTCGGAAGCTCCGCATGGAAGGGCTGGGTGCTGGACGAAGAGGCCTCGCGCCCGATCCTGCGCCGGGCGCTCGATGTCGGAATCAACTTCTTCGACATGGCCGACTGGTATTCGCTGGGCCGGGGAGAGGAAGTGGTGGCCCGGAACCTGCTGGCCATGGAGCGGCGCGAGAACCTGGTGCTGGCCACCAAGGTCTTCTACCCGATGAGCGACGATCCCAATGACGGCGGCCTCTCGCGCGGCCATATCCTGAAGTCGATCGACCGCTCGCTGGCGCGGATGGGGACCGACCATGTCGATCTCTACATCGTCCACGCCTTCGATCCCGAGACGCCGATCACCGAGACCATGGAGGCGCTGCATGACGTGGTGCGCGCCGGCAAGGCCCGCTACCTCGGCGCCTCGACCATGTACGCCTGGCAATTCGCCGAGATGAACGCCGTGGCGCGGGCCAACGGCTGGACGCCGTTCGTCAACATGCAGTGGCAGCTCAGCCTGCTCTACCGTGAGGAAGAGCGCGAGATGATGCCTTATTGCGCCCACGCCGGCGTCGCGGTCACCACCTTCAGCCCGCTGGCGCGCGGTTACCTGGCCGGCGGCGGCTCCGTGGCGCGCAGGGCGCACGACCCCTATCTCGACTGGTTTGGCGACGAGATCGACGCCGAGATCGCCCGGCGGGTGGCCGAGACGGCCGCGAAGCGCGGCGTCGCGCCCGCCCAGATCGCCATGGCCTGGGCCGGCTCGCACCCCGACGTCACCACCCCGCTGGTCGGGGCCGACGCGCCGGATCAGGTCGATGCGGCGGTGGCGGCGTCGCAACTGCAGTTGACGGATGCGGAGCGGACGTGGCTGGAAGCGCCGTATCGCCCGCGCGACATGATCAACGACTATAATCCCGTACGGCGCCCGAGAGCGTTGGCGAGCACTGAAGGGCCGGACTTATGATTTACATCGGCGAAGCGTTCGAGGGGGCGGGCGCTGAAGCGGCGCACATCAACCTCGTGCTGGGCCCCAAGGCCGAGCTCGGCGCGGCCTACGCGCTGGCGGCCGCCAGTCCGGGCGCGGGCCACCTGCCGTTTCAGGCGGTGCTGAAGCCCAACCTGCCGGCCAAGCCCGCGACTCTCTTCATCGGCAAGGCGGTGTTGCGCGACGAGCACCATGAGCAGATGACCTGGGGCCCGGCCCAGGCCGGCGTCGCCGCGGGCATCACCGAGGCCCTGCTCGACCACGTGCTGCCGCCCGAGGCCGGCGACGACTGGGTGGCCATCGCCCTCGTCTGGGTGGACTGGAAGGCGGTCGATGCCGAGGCCGTCTATGCCAACAACCGCACCGCGGCGCACGGCGCGGCGGCGCGGGCGATGCAGAAGGGCTGGCCCAGCCGCGGCGAGCTGATGGCGGGCCTGGCCAGCGTCGGCAATCCGTTCTTCACCCCGGCCGAGCAATCGTGACCCAGCACAAGATCGCGTCCATCGCGATCACGCAGCACCGGCTGCCGCTCGACCCGGCGTTCAACGCCAGCTGGGATTCCAACCCCCGCCGCCACTTCGACGCCACCCTGGTGCGCATCGACACCGACACCGGGCTCGTGGGCTATGGCAGCGGCGACCTGATGCTGGGCTTCGCCGGCCATGAGCACCTGTTCGTCGGCCAGGACCCGATGGCCACCCAGCGCCACTACCAGGTGCTCTCGCATCTGCAGTTCCACTATGGCCGCTGCTGGCCGCTCGATCTGGCGCTCTGGGACCTGATCGGCAAGATCACCGGCCAACCGTGCTGGAAGCTGCTGGGCGGCGGGGCCGGGCGGATACGGCTCTACGCCTCGTCAGGCGTGCTGCGCGAGCCGGCGGCGCTGGCGGACGCGGCCGAGCGCTTCCTGGGCGAAGGCTTCGGCGCGATGAAGATCCGCTTCCGCCGCGGCGACTGGCGCGCCGACATCCGGGCGCTGGAGGCGGTGCGCACCCGCGTCGGGGAGCGGCTTGAGCTGATGGTCGACTGCAACCAGGGTTGGCGCATGCCCTGGGACGTCGAGCCGCCGTGGAAGTTGAAGGACGCGCTCGTCGTGGCCCGCGAGCTGGAGCGGCTGGGCGCCTACTGGATGGAAGAGCCGCTGCACCGCGCCGATTTCGAGGGCATGAAGGCGCTGAGGGCCGCGACCGACGTTCGCCTTGCCGGCGGCGAGATGACCCGCGAACTCTCGGAATTCCGCGAGCTGGCGACACGCGGTTGCCTTGATGTGCTGCAGCCCGATGTGGCGCTGGTCGGCGGCATCACCGGCCTGCGCCGCGTCGGCTACCTGGCGCAGGAACTGGGCCTGACCTTCAGCCCCCACACCTGGACCAATGGCATGGGCCTCGCCGCCAACGCCCACCTGGCCGCGGGCCTCGGCGACACGCCGTGGCTGGAGTTCCCGTACGACCCGCCGGAATGGAGCCAGGACCGGCGCGACTTCCTGATGACCGACCCGCTGGCGGCGAACGACGGCTGGCTGGAACTCGGCGAGACCCCCGGCATGGGCTACGCGGTGGACGAGGCGCGCCTGGCGGCCACCCGAACGGCCTGAACCCCGGAAGCCGCGAAGCAGCTGTCCGGGATCTCCTCGGTCAGGCTTGGCCCCATCTCCCAGCAACTGCTCGGAAGAAGATCCCGGACCTCAGTGCTGTTCCATCATCTGGCCGCGCACCTCGCCGCCCGGGTTCGCGGCGGTGTGGATGTTGAAGTACCACTTGCCGGCCTCGAGGTCGGCGACCTGGGCGTCGGTGAGCGTGGCCGTGCCGGAGATCGGGTTGGCCAGGGCGGGTTTCGGCACCGCGACCACCGGCGGCGCCGCGACGCCAGGCGCCGCCGGGCCGTGGAAGTGGGCCATGGTGGCGGGGCCGGTCAGGCCCGAATAGTTCACCTTGTAGGTGAGGGTCTTGGTCGCCGTGTCGAGGCTGGCCATGACCATGCCGGTCCCGGTCGTGCTGTTCGCGGGCGTCTCGGCGGCGCCCTTCAGCGTCGCCATGAACTTGATCGTCTCGGCCTGCGCCGCGCCGCCGACAAGAACCACCAGCGCCGCCGCCGCGCCCATCCATCTCATGACCATCTTCGAGTTTCCCTTTGCCTGACCGTTCAACCCACCCCGAGAAGATCAGATTAGGCCGGAACGCCGGGGGCAGTGAACTTTTATTCACTGGCTCGAGGACCGCGCCGGGCTAGCGTCCAGGTCGTGGCAGTCCCGAACCCTGGTTTCCGCATGGCCCTCAAGACGACATCGCCGCGAGCGCTCGGCCTCGCTCTCGCAGCCTTGACCGCAGCTGCCGGCTTCGCCGGCGCTCCCGCCGCGAGCGCCAGCATGAGCGATGCGGTGGCGGGGGTCTGCACGCGGGTGGTGGGCCTGACGCCCGGCGAGAAGCACTTCGCGGCCTGCGTCCAGAGTCTCTCGCATTCGCTGCAGAGCCTGCGGCGCGGCGAGGACGGGGCCCAGGCGCGGCAGGCCTGCCTGGCGCGGGGCTATGCGCCGCAAAGCCCCGGCCTGGCCGAGTGCGAACTCGCCGCCCTGCCGGTGCTGACCTCCTCGCCCGGCCAGGCGGGGCAGACCTCGGTTCCCGGCGGCTCGCAGTCGTACTTCACGGTCTCCAAGCGCACGGCCTTCCAGCGCGACCGGCTGGCCTGCGCGCGGCTGGGCTTCGAACCGGCGGCCGGCGCCTTCGACGATTGCGTCGCGGATCTGCGCGCGGCCTTGGCGGAAGCCAGCACATCCATGATGTAAGGCGCGTGGCGCGAATCCTGGTCATCGAGGACGACCCGCAGACCGCGGCGGAGATCGCCGCGTGCCTGGCCGCGAGCGGTTTCGACGCCGAGCAGAGCTTCGACGGCGCCGAGGGCCTGGCGCTGGCCCTGCGCGAGCGCTTCGACGCCGTCACCCTCGACCGCATGCTGCCAGGGCGCGATGGCCTGGACGTGGTCAAGGCGCTGCGCGACGCGGGCTCCGACGTGCCGGTGCTGATGGTCAGCGCCCTGGGCGACGTGGATGACCGCGTCACCGGCCTGCGCGCCGGCGGCGACGACTATCTGGTCAAGCCCTTCGCCCCGCCCGAACTGATCGCCCGGCTGGAGGTGATGCTGCGCCGCCATCGCCACCCGCCGACGCCGGAGGTGATGCTGCGCGCCGGCGACCTGAAGCTCGACCTGGTCCGGCACGAGGCGGAACGCGGCGGGCGGCGCATCGAGCTGCTCCCGATGGAGTTCAAGCTGCTCGAATTCATGATGCGCAACGCCGGCCAGACGCTGAGCCGGCGCATGATCTTCGAGTCGGTCTGGGAGTACTATTTCGACCCGGGCACCAACCTGATCGACGTGCATGTCGGCCGCCTGAGGCGCAAGATCGACGCCGCGGGGGCGCCGCCCCTGTTCAAGACCGAGCGCGGCGTGGGGTACATGCTCGATGCGACTTAGGGAGCTGCTGCGGACCACCAGCTTCCGCCTCTCCTCTCTCTACGGCCTGATCTTCGCCCTTGGTCTGGCCGGCCTGCTCGGCCTCGTCTACCTGCGCTCCGCCGTCTACCTGACCCACCGGGTCGACAGCATCATGTCCACCGAGGCCGCGGCCCTGTCGCTCTCGCCGGCCTCGGACCTGGAGGCGCGCATCGGGGAGGCGCAGAGCCTGACCGGCGACAAGACCAGCGTCTTCGCCCTCTTCACCCCGTCCGGCGCCCGGCTGGTGGGCAACCTGCCGGTCATCCCGCCAGGTCTGCGTCCCAACGGGCCGCCAGTGGAGATTGCGGCGACCCCGCTCTTCCCGGCGCCGGCGCGGCTGATTGCCCGGCGGTTGGCCTCCGGCGAGATCCTGGTGGTGGGGCGCGACATCAACCAGCTGCAGGAGATGCGCGCCATCCTGGCCTCGGCGCTGATCTGGAGCGGGGCGGCCATCGCGGTCATCGGGCTGGCCTGTGCCGTGGGCCTCAGTATCGGCCCGGTCCGGCGGCTCAGGGTGCTGGAAGATGCCTGCCGCGAGATCGCCGGCGGCAACCTGACCCGGCGGTTGCCGATCAGCCGCGGGGCGGACGAAATCGACACCTTCGCCGCCACGGTCAACTACATGATGGACGAGGTCGAGCGGCTGATGGGCGAGGTGAAGGGCTCGACCGAGACCATCGCCCACGATCTGCGCACGCCGCTGACCCGCGCCCGCGCCCGGCTGCACCGGCTGCAGCAGTCGCCCACCGCGCCGGCCGCGGATCTGGCGCGGGTCACCGCCGAGCTCGACACCGTGCTGGAGCGCTTCCGCGCGCTGATGCGGATCAGCGAGCTGGAAGCGCGCGAGCGGCGCCGCGGCTTCGCCCGCATCGATGCGGCCCACGTGCTGGCCGATGTCTTCGACCTCTACCAGCCGCTGGCCGAGGACAACGGTGTCGCCCTGACCTGGTCGGCCCCGCCGGACGTGGCGCTCGAAGCCGATCCGAAGCTGCTGTTCGAAGCGGTGAGCAACCTCGTCGACAATGCGATCAAGTTCAGCGGCGCCGGCGGCTCTGTGTCGCTGCGGCTGGAGCCGGGCGCCGGGCCGCCGCGCATCGTCGTCGAAGATGACGGCCCCGGCATCCCCGTGGCTGAGAAGAGCGCGGTGCTGCAGCGTTTCTACCGCGGCGAGCGCGACCGGACGACGCCTGGGTCCGGCCTTGGCCTCAGCATCGCCTCGGCCATCACCCGCCTGCACGGCTTCCACATCGAGCTGGAGGACGCGAGCCCCGGCCTGCGCGCCGTCATCGTCTGCGGGCGCGGTGAAACATTATTCACTGGCTCCTCCGGGACCCGGCGCTAGGTATCTCGCCGCGCTGCAGCATGAGCGGCGCTTCCCGGCGCGCGCCGCCCGTTGCCCCCGACGGCGGCACGCGCCGGGCTTTTGTTTCCAGCGTCGGAAGGGTCAGATGGCTGCGATCGTCCGGCTAGCGCTGCGCCAGCCCTATGCGGCCTTCGTGCTGGCGATCCTGATCCTGATCTTCGGCCCGCTGGCCGCCGTCAGCACGCCCACCGACATCTTCCCGGACATCAGGATCCCGGTCATCGCCGTGGTCTGGACCTACCGCGGCCTGCCGCCGGACGGCATGTCGGGCCGGGTCATCTACTACTACGAGCGCCAGCTCTCCTCGAGCGTCAACGACATCGAGCATATCGAGAGCCAGTCGCTGCCGGGTCTCGGCATCGTCAAGGTGTTCTTCCAGCCGGGCGTGGATATCCGCACCGCGACCGCCCAAGTGACGTCGTTGTCGCAAACGGTGCTGAAGCGGCTGCCCCCGGGCATAACGCCGCCA
>DATAVF010000114.1:0-10565 GCA_036267835.1 Caulobacteraceae bacterium
TTCGTCATCCTGCTGATGGTGACCTTCGGCTCCAACTTCATCCTGCTCTTCATCGCCATCGGCGCGGTGGAGTGGCTGACCATGGCGCGGATCGTGCGCGGCCAGACCCTCAGCCTGAAGCAGCGCGAGTTCGTCGAGGCGGCGCGGGCGGCGGGCCTGACCGGCGGCGCCATCGTCGGCCGCCACATCGTGCCCAACCTGCTGGGTCCTGTGGTGATCTACGTCACCCTGACCATCCCCGGCGTGATCCTGGCCGAGAGCTTCCTGTCGTTCCTTGGCCTCGGGGTGCAGGAGCCCCTGACCTCGCTCGGCACCCTGATCAACAACGGCGCCCAGGACATGGAGCTGGCGCCCTGGCTGCTGATCTTCCCGTCGCTGACCATGGTGGTGACGCTGATGTGCTTCAACTTCATCGGCGACGGCCTCAGGGACGCCATCGATCCGAAGGACCGCTAGCACGGCTCCCCGCCCCGTTGAGTGGCGGGGTGCGCCGGGCCAACGTCAGTTGTCGCGGTGGACGCGCAGCGCCGGCTGACCGTCGACGTTCATCATGAAGCTGCCGAGCATTGCCTTCTTGATCACGATCGCCGAGCCGGCGTGGGGCTCGCGCGACAGGTCGTAGTCGTCGATCTGGCGCCAGACCGCCCCGCTCTTCAGCCGGAACATCCATTTGCCGTCGGCATTGTGCCAAGCCGTGTCCAGAGTGTCCTCCATCCGGTCGGCCGCCTCGCCATGTTCACCCCGGTCGAAGACCGACAGGCTGGGCAGGGTGAAGCCGAACGCCTGGCGGCGCACCGCCGTGCGCTGGGCGCGGTCCAGACTGACGAGGTCACCGGCGTCCTCGGCCTTGCTCATCGTCGCCACCGCCTGATCGTAACAGGTCAGCCGCGCCGGCCCGTCGGTGAGCTTGCTGCAATCGATCACCGCCTGGATGGCCGCCGGACGCGGCGGATCGGCCGCCGGAGCTGAGCCGGCTGCGACCAGAGCGAGCAGGAGGCCGGCGGCGGCGGGGCGCAGCGGGGTCATGGGGTTGGTTCCGTGTTGACACATCCGACCGCATTCAAGCGGCGTTCGGCGCCGCGGCGCAAGTCGAGGTCCGACCCGTGCGGCGGCCAATTCGATCCATGAGCCCGCCCGACGGCGCGAAAAACGCCCGTCGTCGGTGGACATAGGCGACAAAGCTTCCACGCAGTCACAGGCATCAGGCAAGCTGTGACCTGAATGTGACATTCAGTGGCTTATCAGGTTACGGCAACGTAATCTGCGTTGACGCCACCGGCGGGGCAACCAAGAGTGACAGCAACCGGGGGGAGCTATGCCCGGGACAACCTGCAACTCGTAAGCTGAGGCCGAGCCTATGGCTGTGCGCCCGCTATCCGAAGGGACATGTCTTGAGAGAACCTAACATGCGGACGCGCCTGCTGGCGTCGTCGATGATCAGCGGCATCGCGCTCATCATCGCACCAGCCGCCGCCCACGCCGCCGATGCGACGGCCAACGCGATGACGTCGACCGCTGCTCCAGTCGCCGGGTCCAGCGCCAGCGCGCCGATCTCGACCATCACCGCGGCTGGTGACGCCACGGCGACGTCGGACACGCCGGCCAACGTCAGCGAGATCGTCGTCACCGGCTCGCGCATTCCGCAGGCCAACCTGACCAGCGTCAGCCCGATCACCCAGGTCAACCAGACCCAGATCCGCCTGCAAGGCATCTCGGACATCGGCGACCTGATCAACCAGCTGCCGCAAGCTGTCGGCGACTTCGGCAACTTCGAATCCAACGGCGCCACCGGCACCTCGACCATCGACCTTCGCGCCCTGGGCAACAAGCGCACCCTGGTGCTGGTCAACGGCCAGCGTCTCGCCCCCGGCGACCCGACTACGGGTGACGTCGCTCCCGACATCAACATCATCCCGCCGGCCCTGGTGGACCGGGTGGAAGTGCTGACCGGCGGCGCCTCGGCGGTCTATGGCTCGGACGCCATCGCCGGCGTCGTAAACTTCATCATGAAGACCCACTTCCAGGGCCTGTCGGTCGACGAACAGACGTCGTTCGCTCAGGACGACGGCGGCAACAAGCAGGTCCGCACGGCCGACGCCAACAGCGTCCTGCTCGGCCAGACGCCGATTTCCTTCCCCGGCAACACTGTGGATGGCTGGCGCCAGACGGTCACGGTGACCGGCGGCGTCAACGCGCCGGACGACAAGGGCAACGTCGAGTTCTACCTCGGATACACCTACATCCAGGCGGTGAACGAAGGACAGCGCGACTATTCGAAGTGCACGCTGGCCACCAACAACACCAGCACCAGCTTCCAGTACTGCGGCGGTTCGAGCACCGACGCCACCGGGCGCCTGGTGCCTCAGTCTGGCCCGAACAACGGCAAGGGTTTCAACATCCTTGGCACGCCGGTCGGTGGCACGCTGCCGCCCTTCGCCTCCGGCCAGGACTACAACTACGCGCCAATCAACTACTTCCAGCGTCCTGACGAGCGTTACACGGCCGGCGAGTTCTCGGACTACCAGTTGACGCCGTGGCTCGACGTCTACTCGAGCCTGATGTTCATGGACGACTACTCGACCGGCGCGGTCGCCGCCTCGGGCTCGTTCTTCGGCGACGAGATCTTCAACATCCCCTGTAACGACCCGCTGCTGTCATCGGCGCAAGCGACCGCCCTTTGCGGTCCGACCGTCCCCGCGACCGCGACGACCGCCGCCTCCGGCGCCGGGACCGCCACGGTCGGCACGGCCGAAATCGGCCGCCGCAACGTTGAAGGCGGCGCGCGTACGGCGAACTTCGAGCACGAAGACTTCCGCATGGTGCTGGGCGGCAAGGGCGACATCGGTGGTGGGTGGACCTACGACCTGTCCGGGTCCTACACCCGCAACACCCTCTCGGAATCGCAGGGCGGCTACTTCCTCAACTCGCACCTGCTCAACGCCCTCGACGTTGTCACCAGCCCCTCCACCGGCAAGCCCGTCTGCGCCTCGGTGCTTGCGGGCACCGACACCGCCTGCGTGCCCTACAACATCTTCTCGCCGGGCGGCGTGACGTCCGACGCCCTGAACTATCTGACGGGTCTGGCCGAAAACAGCGGCTACATCACCGAACAGATCGTCAACCTGAACGTCGCCAACGGCGACCTCTCCAAGTATGGCATCAAGTCGCCCTGGGCGACCGACGGCGCGGGCGTTTCGCTTGGCGTCGAGTATCGCGCCGACTCGCTGCAGACGCTTTATGACGCGGCGATCGCCAGCGGCGACCTCGCCGGCTTCGGCGGCGGTCTGAAGAGCACCTCGGGCGACCAAATGGACGGCGACCTCTACGGCGAGCTGCGCGTCCCGCTGGTGCAAAACCAGCCCTTCGCCAAGGACATGGAGTTCGAAGCCGGCTACCGCTACGCCGACTATTCGCATGGCGGCGGCACCAACACCTTCAAGCTCGGCCTCGACTGGCAGACCGTGCCGGATCTGCGGCTGCGCGCTTCGTTCGAACGCGCCGTCCGCGCGCCGAACGTCGAAGAGCTGTTCGAGCCGGACTCGCCCGGCCTGTTCGCGGGTTCCGACCCGTGCGCCGGCAGCGCGCCCCTGCTCACCGCGGCCCAGTGCGTCAACACCTTCCAGAAGACGCTGCCCGGCATCACCGTCGCCCAGCTGACCGGTGGCGGCTACGTGTTCGACGGACACACGCTCCCGGCCCTCTACGGCGCCATTCCGCAGTGCGTCGCGGCCCAGTGCGGTGCGTTCTCCGGCGGCAACCCCAACCTGAAGCCCGAGACGGCCAACACCTTCTCGGTCGGCGGGGTGATCACGCCGAGCTTCTTCCACAACTTCAGCATGTCGATCGACTACTGGAACATCGACGTCGGCCAGGCGATCCTGAACGTGCCGGGCACCACCATCGTGACCAACTGCGGCCTGATCAACAGCGCCTTCGACTGCGCCCAGATCAGCCGCTTCTTCGATCCGACCACCGGCCAAGGCGGCGGCTCGATCTTCGGCGGCGAAGGCCTGGGTTCGGTCACGCTTCCCCTGGTCAACGCGGGCGCCCTGAAGACCAGCGGCATCGACTTCCAGGCCAGCTACCGGGCCAACCTGGATGACTGGAACATCCATGGCATGGGTGCGCTGCTGTTCGACTTCAACGGCACCTACACCTTCAATCAGCAGACTACTCTTCCCGATGGAACGACTTACGACTGCGTCGGCCTCTATGGTCCGACTTGCTCGTCGTCGAACCTGTCGTCGCCGAAGTGGCGCCACAACTTCCGGGTCACCTGGAATACGCCGTGGAACGCCACCTTCTCGCTCAACTGGCGCTACATCGGTGGCGAGTCGCTGGACTTCAACACCAGCCAGCCCGATCTGCAGGACGGCGGCTTCAAGGACTTGCTGCCCACCGACTCGCACATCCCGGCCTACAACTACATCGACCTGGCGATGACGTGGCGCATCCGCGACCACATCGGGATCCGCGCCGGTGTCAACAACGTCGCCGACCTGACCCCGCCGCTGCTCGACGCCAACAGCTTCGGCATTTCGGCGCCGCCCTTCGGCAACGGCAACACCTTCCCGGAAAGCTACGATCCGCTTGGCCGGACGTTCTTCATGGGCGTGACCGCCGACTTCTAGTCGAACGGCACTCGTTTCGTTCGGCCCGGGCCGGGTTGGATCCCTTCGGATCTCAACCCGGCCCGGTGTCGTTTCGGGCGCCGCTTGCCTAGGTCATTCGACGGTGGCTAGGTCGGCGCCGGCCCGCGAACCCTCGCGAAGGACTGATTCGAATGGCTGGCGCAAAGAGCCAGAAGCGCATCGAAAGCGAGGCGGCGACACGCGCCGCCGAGTTCGCCCGCATCGCCGCCTTCGATCTGGGGCGCGCGACCGACATGGCCGAGGCCGCCAAGGCCGACGGCCTGCAGCATCCGACGGTTCACCTGCTGATCGGCCTGCGGCTGCGGGACCAGGGGCGGCTGGAGGCGGCGATCGAGGAGTTCGGGCTCGGACTGCAACTCGACGCCGAGCACGCGCCACTCATGACCGAGGTCGGCGTCTGCCTGCTGGAACTCGGCCGCCGGCGCGAGGCCGGGCGCGTGCTGGGCGTCGCCGTCAAGCTGGCCCCGCAAGCGCCCCGCACCAATTTCGCCTATGGCTGGGCCGCCGAGCGGCTGGGCTCGCTGGACGCCGCCGAGTCAGGGTTCAAGCGCGCCATCGCCTTCGATCCGAACTACGCCGACGCGCTGGCGGGGCTTTCGGGCCTGGCGGTTCGCCGCCGCGAGTGGGCCGACGCGCGCGGTTACGCCCAACGCGCCGCCGCCATCGATCCGCGCCAGACCGACGCTCTGATGAACCTGGCGCGCGCCGACCTGGGCGAGGGCGAGCCGCGCCGCGCCGAGCAGCGCCTGCGCGAAATCATCAGCCTGCCGCACCTCAACCCGCAAGCTCGCACCAACGCCCGCTTCGTGCTCGGCGACGCGCTCGACGCTCAGAAACGCTATGCCGAAGCCTTTGCGGTCTACGCCGAGGGCAAGGCCGAGATGCGCGAGCAATTTGCCGCCGCCTTCGGGGGCGCCCGGGAGAACGCCGCCTACGAGGGCGCCCGTGAGATCCTGGCCGAATTCCTTGACGCGCCCGCGGACGCTTGGGCCGCGAGGGCCCCGTCGCCACCGCCGGTCGAGGGCGAGGCGCGCGGCCATGCGTTCCTGGTCGGCTTCCCGCGCTCGGGCACGACGCTGCTGGAGCAGGTGCTGGCCACGCACCCCGACATCGTCGATCTGGACGAGCGGCCGGTGCTGATCGACGCCGAGAGCGAGTTCCTGACCGTGAGCGGCGGGGTGCGGCGACTGGCCGAAATCGACAGCGCGCGCCTTGCGCCCTTCCGCCAGGCCTATTGGGCGCGGGTGCGGGAGTTCGGCGTCGAGCCCGCCGGCAAGGTGTTCATCGACAAGCACCCGCTGAGCACCATCCGACTGCCGCTGATCTCGAAGGTGTTTCCGGCGGCCAAGGTGATCTTCGCGCTGCGCGATCCGCGCGACGTGGTGCTGAGCTGCTTCCGCCGCAGCTTCAACATGAACGCCGCCATGTACGCCTTCAACACGCTGGAGGGCGCCGCGCGCTACTACGATGCGGTGATGACGGCCGGCGAAGTCTACCTGGAGAAGCTGCCGTTCGCAGTGCAGCGGATCCGCTACGAGGACCTGGTCGCCGACTTCGACGGCCAGGCGGGGGCGCTCTGCGACTTCCTGGGCGTGCCGCGTACCGAAGCCCTGCGGGATTTCGCCGCCACGGCGGCGCGCCGGAGGGTCGCCACTCCGAGCAGCACCCAGGTGGGCCGCGGCCTCTATGGTGAGGGCGTCGGCCAGTGGCGCAACTATGCCGAGGCGCTGGCCCCGGCGTTGCCCATACTGACGCGGTGGGTGGAGAAGTTCGGCTATGAGCCGGACTGACGCGACGGCGCAGCCCCGATCCACCGAGGACGCCCTGCTGCAGCCGGCGCTGCAGGCGGCGCGCGCCGGCGACATGGCCGAGGCCAAACGCCTGGCGCGCCGCGCCATCGCCGGCGGCGGCCAGCACCCGGCCCTCTTCAACCTGCGGGCCATGGACCACGAAGACAACGGCCGCCTCGACGAAGCGCTGGCCGACCTGACCCGGGCCAGCGAACTGGGGCCAGGCGACTATTCGGTGCTGAACGCGCTCGGCCTCTGCCTCGGGCGCTTGGGCCGGCCCGAGGAGGCCGTCGGCCGCTTCGAGGCGGCCCTGGCGCTGCGCGACGACTTCGCCCCCGCCTGGTTCAACCTGGGTGGCGCGCTCGAGCAGCTCGGCGAGACGGCGCGCGCCGTGAACGCCTACGCCAAGGCGGCCGAGCTGGCCCCGGGCAATGCCCTGGCCTGGTCCAACCTCGCCTGGCTGGCCGCGCGCCGCGGCGACCGGGCGGCGGCCGAGAGTTACGCCCGGCGCGCGCTGGCGTTGCGGCCCGGCCTGCCCGCCGCCATCCTCACTCTGGCCGCGGTGGACGAGGAGCGCCCGTTGGCCGCGGAAGCCATGCTGCGCGGGTTGATCGGCCGCCCCGATATCGGCGCCCAGGAACAGGCGCTGGCGCTCGGCCAGCTGGGCGATGCGCTCGATGCGCAGGACCGACCGCACGAGGCGTTCGAGGCCTACGCGACCGGCAACGCCATCGCCCGCGACGAGGCGCGGCCGCGGTTCGAGTCTCCCGGCCGGCCGACGGTGCAGACGACGCTGGCCTGGCTCGTTCCCTGGGCCGAGGCGCTGAACGCCGGCGTCTGGCGGGCCGGCGCCGAGGTTGCCGCCGAGCCCGGTCCGCCAGCCGCCCACGTCTTCCTGCTCGGCTTCCCCCGCTCGGGCACCACCCTAATCGAAAGCGCCCTCGCGGCGCATCCGGATGTCGTGTCGCTGGAGGAACGCAACAGCCTCACCGCCGCGGCCCGCGACTTCACCAGCGACGCGGCGGCCCTGTCGCGCCTCGCTAACGCTGGTCCCGCGGACCTCGCCTTCTACCGCGCCGACTATTGGCAGCGGGTGATGGCTTCCGGCGTGGAACTGGCCGGCAAGGTGTTCATCGACAAGAATCCGTTCAACACCCTGCGCCTGCCCCTGATCGCCCGGCTGTTCCCGCGCGCCAGGATCATCTTCGCGGTGCGCGATCCGCGCGACGTGGTGCTGAGCTGCTTCCGCCGCCGCTTCAACCTCAACCCCTCCACCTACGAGCTGCTCGACCTCAGGCGCGCCGCCGCCTTCTATGACGGCGCCATGACATTCGCCGAGGTGATGACGCCCAAGCTCGGCCTGGCCGGGCGCCGGCTGATCTACGAGCGGCTCGTGGCGGACTTCGAAGGCGAGGCCCGGGCCGTCTGCGCGTTCATCGGCGTCGAGTGGCGTCCCGACCTGGCGGACTTCGCCGGCCGGGCGCGGCGAGGCGACGTCGCCAGCGCCAGCGCCGCGCAGATCGCCCGCGGCCTCTATGCCGACGGCGCCGGCCAGTGGCGACGCTACCGCGGCGAGCTCGCGCCAGTGCTGCCGGTGCTCGCGCCCTGGGTCCGGACGTTCGGCTATGACCCTGAGTGATCCATCCGGCGCGGTTGGCGGGGCTGCGGCGGCGGCCCTCGCGGCTCAGGCGGAACGCGCCGCGGCCAGCGGCGCCCTGGCAGAGGCGCGCGGACTGCTGCAACAGGCCACTGCCCTGGATCCCGCCAGCTTCGCCCCCTGGATGAGCCTCGCCGGCTGTTGCCGCGCGCTGGGCGATCTAGCCGCGGCGCTGGAGGCGGTCGATCGGGCGCTCGGCATCGATGCCCGCTCGTTCGTCGCCCTCCTGATGAAGGCCTCGCTGCTGGAGCGGCTGGGTGCGCCGCATGGCGCCGGCGCGGCCTATGGCATCGCCCTGACCCAGGCGCCGCCGCCGGATCGGCTGGCCCCGCAGCTGCGCGCGCCGGTCGAGCACGCCCGCCAGGTCCACGCCCGCTACGAGCACGCGCTCGCCGCGTCGCTGCGCGAACAGCTGGACGGCGAGGCGCCGCGCGGCGGCCCGGCAGCCCGGCGGCTTGACGATTTCGTCGGCCGGCTGACCGGCAAGCGCCGCGTCTACCACCAGGAGCCGGTGCTGTTTCACTATCCCGGCCTGCCGGAGCTGGAGTTTCACGACCGGGAGGATTTCCCCTGGATCGAGGACCTGGAAGCCGCGACAGCCGATATCCGCGAGGAGCTGCTTGGAGTCTTCGCGGACGATGCCGAGGGGCTGGAGCCCTACATCGCCTATCCGCCCAACGTGCCGCTCGACCAGTGGGCCGAGCTCAACCACTCGCCGCGCTGGGGCAGTTACCACCTGTTGCGCGACGGCCTGCCGGTGGAGGCGCATGCGCGCCGCTGCCCGAAGACCATGGCCGCCCTGGCCGCGATGCCCCAGCCCCACGTGGTGCGCCGTTCGCCGGCCGCCATGTTCTCGGTGCTGCAGCCGCGCACCCGCATCCCGCCCCACACAGGCATCGCCAACACGCGTCTGGTGGTCCACCTGCCGCTGATCGTCCCGGACGGCTGCGGCTTCCGGGTCGGTAACGAGACGCGGCTCTGGCGCGAAGGCCATGCCTGGGCCTTCGACGACACCATCGAACACGAAGCCTGGAACGACAGCGACGCGCCGCGCACCGTGCTGATCTGCGATGTCTGGAACCCGCGCCTTTCCGAAGAGGAGCGCGAGGCGATCGCGGCCGTCATCGCGGCCATGGACGCTTTCGATGGCGCGCGGCCGGGCGGCGATGGCCTCTGACACTCAGGCCACGGCCGAACGTCGGTTGCGCGAAACGCTGCGCGCGGCCCCCGGCCACACGCCGGCGTTGGTGGCGCTGGCGGACATCCTGATCGACACCGATCGCGCCGCGGAAGCTCACGAGCTGCTGGCTGAACCCGCTGGCCGGCCGGACGCCGACATCCACATCCTGACCGCCGCCGCCGGCGCGCTGAAGGCGCTCGGGCGCATGGACGCGGCGCTGGCCCTCTACGAGCGGGCGCGCGCCGTCGCCCCGCAGAGCGCCGTCGCCGAGCACAACCTCGCCGGAAGCCTGGGTGACATGCAGCGCTTCGCCGAAGCCGAGGCGGCGACGCGGCGCGCCTTCGCTAAGGGGCTGGATGCGCCGGAAACCTGGCTGGTGCGGGCCCGGGCCCTGCAGGGCCTGGGCGAGCTGGATGCGGCCGACCAGGCCTACGCCGAAGCCATCCGCCGCCGCCCCGGCTATGCCGACGCCATCGGCGACCAGGCCCAGCTGGTCTGGATGCGGACGGCCGACCTGGCCGTCGCGACCCGCGGCCTCGATGCGGCGATCCACCTGCACCCGCGGGCCGCGGCGCTGCGCCTGAAGAAGGCGAAGCTGCTCGAGTACACCGGCGATGCGCGCGGCGCCTACCAGACCCTGACCGCACAGCGCCTCGAGCCGGACGCTGAATGGATGATCGAGGTCGCGGCCGCGCAACTGGCCAGCGCCTTCGATGCGGCGACCGCGCTCGAGCGGGCCGAACGCGCTTTTGCCCTGCAGCCGGAGCAACGGGTGGTGCTGGCGGCTCTGTGCCAGGCGCAGCTGGCGATGGGGCAGGCTGACGGCGCCGCCCGCACCGCGCAGGCAATGCGGTCGCGCTGGCCGGACGACCAGCACGCAATCGCCCTGCTGGCGACGGCGTGGCGACTGGCCGGCGATCCCCGCTACGCCGCGCTCTGCGACTTCTCAGGCATGGTGCGCGGCCGGACCATCGATACGCCGCGCGGCTGGGCGAGCCTCGCCGACTACCTTGCTGACCTGGCGAACGCCCTGCGCCGCCTGCACGTCTATCGCGGCCACCCGCTCGGACAGTCCCTGCGCGGCGGCTCGCAGACCGAGCAGAGCCTGGTGCTCAGCGACGATCCGGTGATCCGCGCCTTCTTCGACGCGATCGATGGCCCCATCCGCGCCTACCTCGCCGGCCTGGGCGCCGGCGACGACCCGCTGCGCCGCCGCCGCGCTGAGGGGTATCGCTTCGACGGCGCCTGGTCGGTGCTGCTGCGGCCTGACGGCTACCATGCCGACC
>DATAVF010000115.1:0-6751 GCA_036267835.1 Caulobacteraceae bacterium
ACGTCGATCGTGGTGGCGCCGCCCGCGGCCAGGGTGTGGATGCCGCCGCCGCCGCCGGTGATGGTGTTGACCGCGGTCACGTTGATGTTGCCCGAACCGGCCGACTGGTTGTTGACCACCAGGCCCGTCCCGTTCGTGCCACCGAACAGGCCGCCCGGGCCGCCGACCGTGGTGATGTCGCTGGTGACGGTGACGTTCTGGCTGTTGTCGGTGATGTCGACCGCGTCGTCCGTCCCGGTGTTGGTGATCGTGCTGGCCGAACTGCCGGCGACCGAGTCGTTGTAGTCGAGGTTCACGATCTGGTTGTTGGCGTTGATCGATACCACCGCCCCTGCAGTGTTTGTGATATCGCTGTAGCCCTCGAACAGCACGTCCTGCGGGCTCGTGGTGATGTTGATCGTCGTCGGCACGGCGACCGCGCCGTTGCAGGTGGTTACGTTGACCAGGGTCACGCACCCTGGCGCCGCCAGCGCCGCGCTCGGCGTCAGCGCGGCGAAGACCAACGCCCCGCCGCTGACCGTCGATGCGACAAGCGACGACGAGGTCAGCAGGCTAATGCGACGACGCGCGGTGTTCGAACGAAACATGCTGTTTAGCCCCTCAGCTAATTTGTCCCGCGCCTTTAAGCGCGCAGGCGCACTGCTCCCATGGAACAATGTTCAGTCCATCTCTAGCGGACGAGATCACGTTCGTCTCGTCAAAAAAACGGAGCCGCGTGTACAACGCCGCCCCGCTGCAATCTTGCCACGCTCGCGGCTGGCGAGGGCGATTCGGGAGGCCGTCATTTGGTTGTAACGCTCCCTCTCACCCCGACGTCCGCAACAAAGCGAAACAGGCCGCCCCCTCCTTTCGAAAGACAGGCGCCCAGCATCACTTCTAGGGGCGGCGCAGGGGAAAGTCTTGGTCCGGGGGGACCTGCCGGCTAGGCAGCGAGAGAACCGACGCGCCACCATGCGGCCACGCGATTCCTTAGTACTATTGGCTTTGCGGCCTCGCACGTCACAATCCCGCCCCCAGAATGACCGACGTTTGCACCAGCAAACGTGGCCGTCTGCGAGGGGCGTATGGGACTGGCGTCAGGGTGGAGCGTCGAGGCTGCGCGCGGGGCGTGGGGCTGGCGGTGCGCCGCCCCGGGCGCGCCGGCGCTCGAGACCCGCAACCTCGGCGACGTGACGCTGCTGCGGCTGTCGGCCCCGCCGGACTCGCTGGCCCCGGACTCGCTCGCCAATGCGTCGCCCCACGCCTTCACGCCGCCGCGCGGCTGCGTGGTGCTAGTGGCGTTGACGCGCGGCGGCTGCGGCTTCACCGCAGCGGACGGCCGGCCGCGCCGGCTGCGGCGCAAGGAGGTGTTGCTGGCGCTCGGCGGCTCGGTCCTGACGCTTGCGCCGGACGCGGGTAGCCGGCTGATCGGCCTGGCCGCGCCGGCCCACCTGATCGCCCCGCGGCTGGTCAGCGCGGAGCGGCTGCGCGCCGGTGCGCTGAAGAACCACGCCGGGCCGGTGGCCGCCCTGCTCTACGACCTGGTGACGCGGCTGGCCGGCGGCGAGCCAGGCGCACCGGGCGCCGCGGCCCTGGCCGACGCGATCGGCGGCCTGTTGTCGGCCACACTTGAAGGTTGCGAGAGCGCGGCCCCCGCGGGCCGGGGCGCGGCCGGCCAGACGCGGCTGCAGCAGATCGGCCGCCACCTGCGCCGTCACTTCGCCGATCCGGATCTCTGCGCGTCCGACGTGGCCGCCGCGGTCGGCGTGTCGCGCCGCTACCTGCACCGGCTCTACGCCGAGGACGGGCGCTCGTTCCGCGACGAACTGGTGGGGCTGCGCATCCAGGCCTGCCTCGACGCCTTCATGGACGAGGACCAGGTCGAGAAGACCATCGCCGAGATCGCCTACTCGGCCGGCTATGCCGACATTTCGCAGTTCAACCGCCACTTCCGCCGGCTGCAGGGCCAGACCCCGAGCGCCTCGCGCCGCGCCGCGCTCGGCCGCCGCGCCCGCGACGAACCGGCGAACGCCAACGCCCGGCCCCGCGTGCTGGAGAAGGTCCGCTAGGCGGCGGACGAGGCCGCCGGTGGGCTACGGTTCGTTCAGCGCCGTGGCGCCCTTGGCGTCGAACCAGGCGGCGCCGCCGGCGACCATGGCCTGGCCTTCGTGCACGAACATCTCGTGCGGCACGGCGGTGCGCAGCGCGGCCAGCATCTTGGGTGTGAAGATGCGGCTCCAGTCGGCGATCAGGGCGGCGGCGTTGCGGACCTTGAGGTTCGGCGGGCCGTTGACCGCCAGCGGATAGGAGACGGTGGCGGCGGCCGTCTGTTTGTCGCCGGCCAGCACCGCGTCAAGAAAGCGCTTCACCCGCGCCTCGAAGGCGACGTCGCTCTCGGTGGTGACGTCCTGGTAGCGATGGGCGCTGGGCGCGCCGGCGTAGGCGGTGTCCATGCCGAGCTTCACCGGCAGAGTCTGCGCGCCTTGCGTCCAGGTTCCGTCGAACTCGGTCGAGGTCTCGAACGAGGTCCCTTCGCCACCCGCGCCGCCATTGCCCTTCATGGTCAGATGGAAGACGCCGCCGCCCGGCTCGGTGAGGGTCACCGTCTTGCCATCGACCGACCCGGTCAGCGGGATGTTCTTCAGCTGGCTGTTGTAGAAATAGTGGCCGATATCGAACTTGGAGCCGCCATCGATGGTGAGCGCCATGCCGACGCCGTGCGTCCCGACGGTCCCATCCAGCTCGTACGTCTGCTGCGAGTCGTTCGGCGCCGGCGACGGCGGATTCGCCCACGCCGGGCCGGCGAATGCGGCGGCGCCCGCTATGGCCGCGATGGCCGCCCAACCCTTGATCGTCACGTCCGTCCCCCTCAGTTCACTTCAGTCTTCTTCGCCGGCTCGGGCGGCAGGGCCGCGACGGGCACACCGTCCGCGACCAGGCCCTTGACCTCGGCGGGCGTCGCCTCGCCGTAGATGCCGCGCTCCTCGCTCTTGCCTTCGTGGATGGCCCGGGCTTCGCGGGCGAAGCTGTCGCCGACGTAGTCGAAGGTGTCCTCGACGTGGGCTCGGACGCGGGCCATCGCTTCCATCATCATCTGGCGCTTGGCGCCGGCGCCGATGGCGGGCGGGTCGCCGCGCTTCTTCGCCCCGGCCACCGACGGCGACATGATCTGCTTCCTCACCGCTCGTGACGTGCAGACCGGGCACTCGACGAGGCCGCGCGCGGCCTGGTCGTCATAGTCCGCCGAGGCGCCGAACCAGCCTTCGAACGCGTGGTCCTGGTCGCAGACCAGGGCGTAACGGATCATTCGGCGGCGCTCAGGCTGGCCTGCGGCTCGCGCACCACGATGGGGCCTGCGAAGGGCCGCTCGTTGGCCAGCACCGGGATCGCCGCGCGCGCCTTGGCCACTTCGGCAAGGTCCAGGTCGGCGACGAGGGCGCAGGGCGCGTCGTGGTCGGCGTGCGCGATCACCTCGCCCCAGGGCGCGACCACCATCGAGTGGCCCCAGGTGGCGCGGCCGTCCGCGTGGGTTCCGCCCTGGGCCGGGGCGATGACGAAGGCGCCGCTCTCGATCGCCCGGGCGCGCAGCAGCACCTCCCAGTGCGCGGCGCCGGTGGGGCGGGTGAAGGCAGCGGGGACGGTGAACACTTCCGCGCCGGCCCTGGCGAGAGCGCGGTAGAGCGCGGAGAAACGCAGATCGTAACAGATGCTGAGGCCCAGCCTGGCGCCGGCCGCCTCGGCGACGACGGCGCGATCGCCCGGCTCGTAGCTCGCCGACTCGCGGGGCCGCTCGCCGGTGGGCAGGTCGGCGTCAAACATGTGCAGCTTGTCGTAAGTGGCCGCGATCGAGCCGTCGGGCCGGACCAGGATGGCGCGGTTGGCGCACTTGCCGTCGTCGCGCCGCACCAGGGCCGAGCCGATCAGCACCCAGACGCCAAGCTCGTCGGCCAGCCGGCGCAGGCCGGTGACGGCGACGTCGTCCTCCTGCGCGGTCATGGCGGCGAAGAGCTCGGTCTTGTTGCGCTGCAGCAGGTTGGTCCCTTCCGGCGTCGCGATCAGCGTCGCGCCCTGCGCCGCCGCCTCGCGCACCAGCGGCTCGGCTTGCGCCAGCGCCGCGGCTTGGGCCGCCGGCGTGCGCATCTGGATGAGGCCGACGCGCAGCATCAGGCGGCCAGCATCGGGTCGAGCTTGCCGGCCCGTTCCAGCGCCATCATCTCGTCGCAGCCGCCGATGTGCGCGCCGCCGATGAAGATCTGCGGGAAGGTCGAGCGGCCCGAGCGCTCCATCATCTCGCGGCGCCTGTCAGGATCCATACCGGCTTCGATCTCGGTGAAGTCCACGCCCTTCTGACCCAGCAGCGAGATCGCACGCGAACAGTAGCCGCAGAAGGGCCGGGTGTAGATGACGACGTCCGCCATGATGATGATCAGTCCTCGAACTTTGGCGTCATATAGACCCGGCGTCGCGTTCTTGCACCCGCGCCACGGCCGCGACATCGACGCGCGCGGCCCCCGCCGCCTTGAGGGCGCGGGCGCAGGCTTCGGCGGTGGCGCCGGTGGTCAGCACGTCGTCGACCAAGAGGATGGTCTTGCCGGCCAGCCGGGGCGCGGCGCGCGGCGGCACGGTGAAGGCGGCCGCCATGTTGCGCCGCCGGCCCGAGGCGGACTTGCCGCCCTGGCTCGCCGTGTGGCGTTTGCGGACGAGGGCGCCGGGCAGGTAGGCGACGTGGGCGCGGCGGGCCAGCGGCCGGGCGATCTCGGCGGCCTGGTTGAAGCGGCGAGCGGCGAGGCGCAGCGGATGCAGCGGCACCGGCACGATGGCGTCGGCCTCGGCCAGCAGATCGCGGGCGGCGCGGCCGAGCCAGAGCGCGAAGAGGCCGGCGAGGTCCGTGCGGTCGGCGCGCTTCAGCTGCAGGATCAGGTCGCGCGAGGCGTCGTCGTAGGCGACCGCGGCCCTGGCCCGGTCGAAGGCGCGGCGGTGGGCGAGGCACGCAGGGCACAGCGCGCCGATCTCGTAGGCCTGCGGCGCGCCGCAGCCGTCGCAGACCGGCGACTCAAGGAAGGTGATCCGGCCCCACGCTTCGGCCGAGAGGCCGCGCGTCTGCACCGGCGGGGCGAAGCGGCCGCCGTCCAGCGCCAGCGGCGGCAGCACCACGTCTACGGCGGCGCGCACCAGCCGCCGCGCGTGTCCCGATGCCCCCGCCAGGGCCCCGCCTGCGTCCCAGACCATCGGCGAAGCTTGGCACGATGCGGCGCGGTCGGGTAGGCCTGAGGGCGCCATGAGCGGACCGCCGCGCCTCTTCGATCGCCATCTGCACCGCCGGCGCCTCGCCCGCGCCGCGCCGGCCTACGCTGACTTCCTCAAGCGCCGCGCCGCCGAGGACCTGGTCGAGCGGCTCGAGGCGGTGAAGCGGGAGTTCCCGGTCGCGGTCGATCTGGGGGCGCGGAACGGGGTCTTCGCGGCGGCGCTGGCGAAGAGCGACGCGGGGGCCAAGGTCGGGCTGCTGGTGGAGACCGACCTCGCGCCGGAGATGCTCGCCGGCCGGCCCGGCGTCCGCGTCGTCGCCGACGAGGAGCGGCTGCCGTTCGCGCCCGCCAGCCTCGACCTCGTGGTCTCCTCGCTCGTGCTGCATTGGACCAACGACTTCGTGGGCGCCCTGATCCAGATCCGCCAGGCGCTGAAACCCGACGGCCTCTTCCTCGGCGCCATCCTCGGCGGCGAGACCCTGACCGAGCTCCGCACCGCCCTGACCGAGGCCGAGCTGGAACTGGTCGGCGGCGCCGGCCCCCGCGTCTCGCCCTTCGCCGACGCCTACGATGCGGCGGGATTGCTGCAGAGGGCCGGCTTCGCCCTGCCAGTTGCCGATATCGACCGCGTCACCGTGCGCTACGACCACATGCTGAACCTGATCGCCGACCTGCGCGCCATGGGCGAGACCAGCGTGCTCGTCGAAGGCGCCGGCCGCCCGCTGACCCGCCCGGTGCTGGCGCGGGCGGCCGAGATCTACGCCGAGCGCTTCTCGGCGGGCGGGCGGATCATGGCCACCTTCGAGATCCTCAACCTCACCGGCTGGGCCCCCGACGCCAGCCAGCAGCAGCCGCTGCGGCCAGGTTCGGCGAAGATGCGGCTGGCCGATGCGCTGGGGGTGACGGAGCACGACGCGGGGGAGAAGGCGGGCGGGGCCGCCCTGACAGGAGGCGGCGGGACGCCGGGCCGAAATCATGGATGAGACCGAAGAACTGATCCAACTCTGCGTGCGTGCGCTCGCCTCGCAGATGATCACCGGGCCCGGCGTCGAACTGCACATGACGCGCAACTGCATTCTGGGCCTGACCGACGAGCCCCTGGTCGACTTCAACCGGCTGACCCTGGGCGCCGATCCAGATGCCGAGGGCTTCCTCATTCGCTCGGTGGCGCGGGCGAAAGAGCGAGGCCGGCCGCTCTCGATCGTCATGAGCCCGCGTGTGGCGGAAGCCCTCGCGCCGGTCGCGACGCGGCTGGGCCTCGCCCATGTCGGCGCTGCGCCGCTGATGGTGCTTCGCCCGGATGTTCCCGTCGAACCTGGCCGCCCCACCCAAATCGTCCGCGCGCTCGGCCCGGAGCTGGTGGGCATAGCCGGCGACCTGATCGCCGCCGCGTTCGACGAGCCACGCGACGTCATCGCCAGGTGTATCGACGTCGGCATCACCGGGACCGCGGGCGTGGAAACCTACATCGCCTGGGGCGACGAAGGCCCCATGTGCACCGTCTCGGTGACCCCGACCGGCGACAC
>DATAVF010000116.1:0-4449 GCA_036267835.1 Caulobacteraceae bacterium
CTTCATCGTCGGCATGCCGCGCTGCGGCTCGACCCTGATCGAGCAGATTCTGGCCAGCCACCCGCAGGTGACGGCGCTGGGCGAGACCGCGATCCTGCCGCGCCTGCTCGAAGGCGGCGAGCTGCTCGAGGCCGCCGGCGAGGGTCCGGTGCGGCGACTGGCGCGCGACTACCTGGGGGCCATCCGCGGCCTGGGCTGGCGCGGCGCCGGGCGCTTCGTCGACAAGACCCTGGAGAACTATTTGCACGTCGGCGCGCTGGCGCTGCTGTTCCCCGGCGCGAGGCTCCTGCACGCGGTCCGCGACCCGGTGGACACCTGCCTCTCCTGCTACCGCCAGCTCTTCAGCCAGGGCGGCGAGACGCTCTATGATCTGGCGGAGATCGGCGCTGAGTACGTGACCTACCGCCGCCTGATGGAACACTGGCGCGCCGTGCTCCCCGGCCGGGTGATCGACGTGGACCACGAGGCTTTGGTGGGCGACCCCGAGCTGGGCACCCGCTGGCTGGTCACCGGGGCCTGCGGCCTGCCGTGGGACGACGCGACCTTGCGCTTCCACGAAGCCGCCGGCCCGGTCAGCACCGCCAGCGCCGCCCAGGTCCGCCGGCCGATCTTCCGCACCTCGCTGCAACGCTGGCGGCGCTACGAGCCACACCTCGGCCCGCTGCTCGAAGCGCTCGGGCCCTATGCGCTTGTCGGCGACGGTCCGGGACGCTATTAGCCCACGCTTCCCCGGGGCCGGACGCGTAGCTCAGCGGGAGAGCACCACGTTGACATCGTGGGGGTCACAGGTTCGATCCCTGTCGCGTCCACCAACCGCCGCCAGGCGCAAGCCCCAGAGGGCGACTCCCAGCTAGGGCTGCGCGTCCTTGGGCAGGGCGGCGACTTCCGCCGGGGTGAGCTTGCGTATGCTGGTCACCGGACAGCGCTGGTGGCCGATGCCGACGTCGCGCACCACCACGTCCACGTCCGGGTTCGGCCCCTCGCAGATGTTCGACATGCCGTGGGTGGCGAGGCCGATGTGGTGCAGCCAGCTGAGGTCGAAGCAGTTGCCGAACATCTTCAGCTCGTAGACCTCGCGCACGCCGACCCGCAGGTAGAGGGCGGTGTCGTCGTGGGCCGCGAAGCCGTCGACGTTCTGCTGCCAGAAGCAGGCATTGTGGTGGGCGGGCGGCGGGTTGGCGGCGGGCGCCGGCGCCGGATCGGCCAGCGCCGGGGCCGCGATGAGCGCCGCCAGGGCGGCGGCTGCGAGAGTCTTCATGCTGTTGCGTACTCCAGATAGGTCCACTCGTGGCTCCCTCGCGCCGCAGGCGAGGCTACTACGCCCGCGCTGCGGCTCGAAGCGCGAAACGCTCGAACGCCACGATCGGCGCCAAGGTTCGCGGCAGCGGCGACGGCGCCCCCAGCGCGACGGCCGCGACGTGCTCGGCCAGCAGCGGCGCCAGGGCGAAGCCGCGCGAGCCGAGGCCGCCCAGCACGAAGAGGCCCGGCTGGACGGCGCCCGCGATCGGCAGCCGGTCCGGCGTGGCGGCGCGCACCGAGGCGCGGCCGCTGAGCGGCGCGCCGGCGAGCCGCGCGGCGAGGCCCGGCAGGCGGGCGGCCAGGGCGTCGAGGTTGCGGCGATCGTCGGCCTCTCGCCAGTCCGCCGTGGCGTCGTCCCGGTCGTGGGTCGCGCCGAACATGAGGCCGTTCCGCGTCGGCGCGACGTAGGCGCCCCAGGCGGCGGCGGTCGCGGCGGGGCCGGGCGACCAGCTCAGCTGCCCGCGCACCGGCTGGATCGGCGCGCCTGGCGCGAGCCGGCCCGGGTCCGGGCCGGCGGCGAGGCAGACGATGTCGGCTTCGGAGAGCAGCTCGCCCGCCACGCCGACGAGCCGCCAGGCGCCGCCTGCGGGCTCCAGCCGTGCGACCCTGGCCGGCTCGATCGCGCCCGCCCAGGCGCTCAGCACCCGCGCGGGCTCGACCACCAGGGCCGTGGCCAGGTTCAGCGCCGCGGGCGCCGGTTCGCCCATGATCTCGCTGACCGCGGCCTCGCTCAGCAGGGCGAGCGCGCCGGGCTCGAAAACATCCGAGGCCGCGATCCTGGCGAAGCGGCTGGCGTCGCGCGGCGAGGCCTCGAATTGCAGCACGCCGCGCGCGATCACAGCCCCGCCCAGCGCATCGTAGAGGTCGCAGGCGCGGTGGAAGGCCTGGGCGGCGAGGCGCGCGACAGGCCCCAGGCCCGCGTCGAGGCGCGGCGTCACCAGGGCGGCCGGATTGCCCGAGGCGCCCGCGCCGGCGTGATCGGCCTCGAAGACGCGCGGCGCGGCCCCCAGAGCGCGGAAGGCGCGAGCCAGGGATGCGCCGGCGATCCCGGCGCCAACGATGGCGATGCGCGGACTGGCGGACGCGTCCGCCGCAGCCGCGCCGGGCAGGCTGGCCTCCAGCCGCTCGCGCTTGGCGCCGAAGCCCGGCCGGCGCTGCACGTCGAAGCCGGCGGCCGCCAGGGCCCGGCGGGCCTGGCCGGCGACGGTGTAGGTGGCGGCCCTGGCGCCTGGCGCGGAGCGCGCGGCAACCAGCGCCATCAGGGCATCGGTCCACATGCCGGGGTTCACGGCCGGCGCGAAACCATCGAGGAACCAGACGTCGGCGGCGCCGCTCCAGGCCGCCAGCGCGGCCTCGCCGTCCATCACCGCCAGGTCGAGGCTTGCCCCGAACTCCGGCAGGTCGACCCGGTGGAAGCCCGCGCGGCGGCCGGGCCAGCGCGCCAGCAGCAGTTCGGCGACGCCCGCGAGCTCCGGCCACCCGGCCAGGGCCCGCCGCGCATCAACCGCCGGGATCGGCTCGGCCTCGACGGAAAAGATGTGCAGCCACCCACCCGCCGGCCGGTGAGCGCGCCACAGCTCCAGCAGCGCCAGGATGTTCAGCCCGGTCCCGAAACCCAGCTCGGCGACCGTGAAGCGCCGCCGTCCGGCCCACCGCTCCGGCAGGCCGCAGCCGGCCAGGAACACCGCGCGGGTCTCAGCCAGGCCGCCCTCACGCGAGAAGTAAACGTCGCCGTAGCGCCGCGAGCGCGGCAGGCCGTCCTCGTCGAAGATGAGGGGAGAGGCGGGCGAGGCGGGATCGGTCATCCTCCGCCCTCATAGCAAAAGGGCCGCCCGAACCGGGCGGCCCTTCCGAAACTCACGTGGACTTCGGCCGCTTACGGAGCGGTCGAGTTGCCGCCGCTCATCGAGGACGACGAGTTCGACATCATCGGCGCGGTGGCCGAGGCGTTCACGGCGGCGTTGATCGCGCCCTGGGCAGTGTTGGTGGCGGTGTTGGCCATCATCATGCTGTTGTCGGCCGTGGACATCGCGCTGTTGTCGGCGGTGTTGGTCGAGGTGGTCACCTTGCAGGCGGCCACGGAAACGGCGCCGACAGCGAGGCCGACGATCAGAATGGTGCGGAGCGTGCCCGAGGTCATGTTCCCTGGTCCCATAAAATGGATGAGGTTGCAGCGCCGGTCATGACGCTAGGTGCGGGAATATGCCGGGTTCGTGCCTTAGTGCAAGCGTTAGTTCACGAGCCCGTGATCACTTTTCGCACCGTCACCCTTCAGCGGGGATGGCGCCGAGCGTCTCTTCGAGCTCCAGGAAGCTCGGTTGGGCGGCGGACGGGACGTTGCCGCGGCCGATTTCCACCGAGATCTGGGCGGCGTTGCCGTGCAGGTGGGCGACCAGCACGGCCTGGATGATCCGGTAGAAGGCGCCTTCCTCGTCGACGATGGCCTGCAGCCGCGCCGCCATCGGACCCACGATGCCGTAAGCCAGGAACACCCCCAGGAAGGTGCCGACCAGCGCCCCGCCGATCATCGCGCCCAGCACCGCGGGCGGCTCGGTGATCGAGCCCATGGTCTTGATCACCCCCAGCACGGCGGCGACGATGCCGAGGGCAGGCAGGCCGTCGGCCATGGTCTGCAGGGCGCCGGCCGGCGCCAGCGCTTCGTGGTGGTGCTTCTCCAGCTGCTTTTCCATGGCGTCTTCGACCTGGTGCGGGTCTTCGAGGTTCATGGTCATCATCCGTAGGGTGTCGCAGATGAAGTCGACGGCGAAGTGGTCCTTCATCACCTTCGGGTAACGCGAGAAGATGGTGCTCTCGCCCGGCTGCTCGATGTGGCTCTCCAGCGCGATGACGCCCTTCGACTTCATCGTTTTGGTCAGCAGGAACAGCAGGGAGAGCAGGTCGCGGTAGTCGTCGGGCTTCCACTTCGGGCCGGCGAACACCTTGCCGACGCCGCCGCCGGTGGCCTTGACCACGCCCATCGAGTTGGAGATCAGGAAGGCGGCCGCCGCCGCGCCGAGAATCGCCATCAGTTCGTGAGGCGCGGCCTCGATGATCACGCCCATGTTGCCGCCGGACATGATGAAGCTGCCGAACACCAGGCCGAAGAGCAGTACGAGTCCGATAATCTGGAACATGCGTCTGGAAAGGGCC
>DATAVF010000117.1:0-14121 GCA_036267835.1 Caulobacteraceae bacterium
GCTCTCGGCCGACGCCCGGGTGCGGGTCGCGCAGGCGGCGGCCGAGGCTGACTTCGCCCGCGTCACGCAGGATGGCGAGATCCTCTACCAGGCCCGCCCGGCGATGATCCGCGTCGGCCGCGCCAGCGTCGCCCTGCCGCCGGGCGCCTTCCTGCAGGCGGTGGCCGAAGCCGAGGCGGCCATGGCGGGCTTCGTGCGCGAGGCCCTGGCCGGCGCGAAGCACATTGCCGACCTCTACTGCGGTGTCGGCGCCTTCGCCCTGCGCCTCGCCGAGGGCGCCGCCGTCAGCGCCTATGATATCGCCGCGCCGGCCGTGCGGGCCTTGGCCACCGCGCAAGGTTCGGCGCCCGGCCTGCGTGCGGTGACCGCCGAGGCGCGCGACCTCGTCCGCCGCCCGGTGCTGGCCGCCGAGCTGAAGCGCATCGACGCGGCGGTCATCGACCCGCCCCGCGCCGGCGCCGCCGAGCAGCACCGAGAGCTTGCGCGATCCGGCGTGGCGCGCGTCGCCAGCGTCTCCTGCAACCCTGTCACCTTCGCCCGTGACGCCCAGATTCTCACCGACGCCGGCTTCACCCTGTCGCGCGTGCTGCCGGTGGACCAGTTCCTCTGGTCGCCCCATATCGAGCTGGTCGGCGTGTTCGAAAGGATCGGCGGGTGAGCGAGACCGAGGACAAGCCGGCCGAGAAGCCCGCGCGCCGCCGCGCCTTCGCCGCCGACACCCGCGCCTATGCTGCCGGCGCCGCGGCCAAGGCGATCTGGTGGGGCGCGGCCGGCGTTGCGGCGCGCTATCTGGCCCGGCCGGCCGACGCCGCGCCGCCGCAGTTCACGCCCTCGGCGGATCCGCCCCCGGCCGGCTTCGTGCGCCGCGCCTGGCTCTCGGCATTCGAGAAGGAGGCGGCCGATGTCGCGGCCGGCCTCTATCCGGCGATGGACGACCGCCCGGCCGATCCGGTGAGCGCCCTCCGCCGCACCCGCGACTTCATGGCCGACGCGATCGAGGTCGAGGCGCGGCGCCGGCGCGGCGACGGCGTCGAGGTGCGGGCCGAGGCGCCCGCCAGCTATCCGGCCTACTATCGCCAGAACTTCCACTTCCAGTCCGGCGGCTGGTTCACCGCCGAGAGCGCCGGGCGCTACGAGACCCAGGTCGAGGCGCTGTTCGCCGGCACGGCCGGGGCCATGCGCCGGCGCGCGCTGTCGCTGCTGGCCAAGGCCTGGCGGACACGCGACCACCGGGGCCGCGTGGTGCTCGACCTGGCCTGCGGCGCCGGCGGTTTCCTCGCCGACCTCGCCGCGGCCTTCCCCCGCGCCCGCCTGGTCGGCGCCGACCTCTCGCCCGCCTACCTCGCCGCGGCCCACGCCGCCGCGCCGACAGCCGCCTTCGTGCAGGCCAAGGCCGAGCAGCTGCCGTTCGCGGATGCCAGCCTCGATGCGGTCTCGTGCGTCTACCTCTTCCACGAACTGCCGCCGAAGGTGCGCCCGCAGGTGGCCGCCGAGATCGCACGGGTGCTGAAGCCCGGCGGCCATTTCGCCCTGGCCGACTCGATCCAGCCGGTCGACGAGCCCCGCCTGGCGCGGCTGCTCGAAGCCTTTCCGGCCTACTTCCACGAGCCCTACTACGCCGGCTACGCCACCACCGACCTCGCCGCCCTGTTCGGCGCGGCGGGCCTGCGGCTGGTCAGCGAGGACAAGGCCTTCCTCACCAAGGCGATGCTGTTCGAGCGCGGCCCTTAGGCCGCCGGGCCGCCCTTGCGGACGCCGTGGGCGATGAAGTTGACGGCGTCCCAGCGGGTTATCCCCTCGATTGTCAGGAAGGCGTAGGCGTGGCTCTCCCGTTCGGAGAAGATCGCGACCAACACGTTGGCCCCGGTCACGCCGCCGCGCCCGGACGACTGCACGTGGATCACCGAGCGCTGGATCACGCGGTGAAACCCGGCCGTCGGAGCTGGCTGGGTCGGCTCCTGCATCACCAGCGACTTCAGCTCTTCGTCGATATAGCGGGTCGAGCGCGCTTGCAGGGCCGCGACGTCGACCTGGCAGGCTTGCATGACCTCGACGGCGTCCGGATCGCTGGTCAGGGCCAGCAGCAGGTGTTCGAGTGTCGTGTACTGATGCCGGCGCTCGCTGGCCAGGCCCACGGCGGCGTGCAGCGCCTTCTCCAGGCCCGCGCTGAAGTAGTTGCCGCTACGCCGCCCCGGCGGATCGGCGGCTAGCTCGGCCGGTAGCGGCGTAGGCTCGGACGGCGCCGCCGCCGGCGGCTCGGCGGCGCCCTTGGGCTCGGCCTTGATGGTGGCGGCGAGGGTGTTCCAGTCGCCCGCGCCAAGCGCCTTGGCGATCAGTTCGAGGCTCTCGCCGATGGTGATCTTCAGGCCTTTGGCGGCCAGCGCCGCACGGATCGTCTGCGCCATGGCCTTGGCGTCGCGGTAGTCGCGCATGGGAAGTCCTTTGCTGTGAACGATCCAGGTGCGTCAGGGGCTTGCGTTGCTGACCCGATCGTTCGGGGCAAAGGAGGCGCTGAGGGCCGCGATACGTTCACCGTACCCCGAAGGGCGCAAGCAGCAGGTCGTATCCACCGGAACGCGAGAGTGACTCCGCGAGGCGCGGCGAGTCAACGCCGTTCCCCGCCCCCTTGCGGGGGGAGATGAACCTTACCGAACACTCGCCCTCAAACTGAGTTCAGCCGCGCGCTTCTAGTCTTCGCTTCATCCCCGGGCATCCAGCCCACCCCAACAAGGCTTTTGAAGGAGAAGACTGAAATGAAACGCTTCGTCATCGCCGCCCTGGCGGCGGCGTCAATTCTGGGCGGCGGCGCCGCGGTTGCCGCGCCGTTCCACGCCGGCGGCGCGCACGGCTCCCACGGAGGCGGCGGTGTCCACCTGGCGCCGATCGGCGGCGGTTTCCACCCGGGCGGCGGGTTCCATCCAGGCGGCGGCGGGTTCCATCCGACCGGCTTCCACGGCGGCCCTGGCGGCTTCCACAACGGCTGGGGCGGTCCGCACGCGGGCGGCGGCTTCCACGACTGGGGCTACGGCGCCTTCCTGCCGCGGGTCTGGCTGTCGAACTTCATCGGCGACTTCGCCTACTACGATCTGGCCGCGCCCCCGGTCGACTTCGAGTGGGTCCAGGATGGCCCGAACGCCCTGCTGGTGAACCTCGACACGGGCCAGGTGGTCCAGGTGGTCCCCGGCGCCTTTGCCTGACGGCGACATGCGGCTGACCTGTGAGCGAACCCCCGGAACGCCCGTTCCGGGGGCTTTGCTTGCCGGGCCTCAAGCGGCCGCGTCGGCGTCCCGGCACGCCTCTTCCATGTCGCAGAAATGTTCCTCCGCCTCGGCCTTGATCGGCGCGGCGGGGCCGTGGCCGGTGGTGACGCGGGCGCCGCGCTCCAGCGTCTGGTGCACCGGACACTTGTCGGCGATCTCGAACAGGCGCGCGATCTGCTCGGCGTCCAGCGGACCTTCCAGGGTCAGCTGGCGATCGAAGACGTCAGGCGGGGCCTGGGCGGCGTCCTTGTCGTGGCGTACGGCGACGCGCACCCGCTGCAGCGGCCAGGCCTTGCGCCCGGCGTAGAGGCGCAGGGTCATCGCGGTGCAGGCGCCGAGGCCCGCCGCCAGCAGCTCGTAAGGGCTGGGGCCGGAGCCCATGCCGCCGACATCCACCGGCTCGTCGGCGAAGAAGCGGGTCCCGTGCACGCTGACCTGCACCTGGAACTTGCCGGCGCCCGTCTCCTCCACCAACACCGGCCCGTCCGCGACCTCGGCCGGCCGGTCGGGCGCCATGGCGATGTACTTGCCGGCCCAGGCGGCGATCACCGCGGCGGCGTAGTCGGCGTCCTCGGCGTGGCTGAGCAGGTGGTCGGCCTTGTCGAGCGAGACGAAGCTCTTCGGATGGTGGGCGGCGAGGAAGATCTCCGAGGCGTTCTCCACGCCCACGGTCGCGTCGACCGGCGAATGCAGGATCAGCAGCGCCCGGCCGAGGTGCTCGATACGATGCTTCAGGTCGTGCAGGCGCGCGTCCTCGATGAAGGCGCGGTCGAGGGTGAATGGGCGCCCGCCGAGTTGCACCTGCGCCTGGCCCTCCGCTTCGATCTTGGCCACCGCCGCCTCGCCCAGCTGCGTCAGCACGTGCGCCACGTCGGCTGGCGCGGCGATCGTCGCCACTGCCTTCACCGACGGCAGCTCGCCCGCCGTCGCCAGCGCCGCCGCCCCGCCCAGGCTGTGGCCGATCAGCAGCGAGGGCGCGCAGCCCAGCTGCTGCAGGCGCCGCGCCGCGGCGATCAGGTCCTGCACGTTGCCGGAGAAGCCGGTGAGTTCGCCCTCGCTCTCGCCGAGGCCGGTGAAGTCGAAGCGCAGCGTCGCCACGCCCAGCGCCGCCAGCGCCCGGCTGATGTGCACCGCGGCCTTCGAGCCCTTGTCGCAGGTGAAGCAGTGGGCGAAGAGCGCGTAGGCGTGCGCGGTCCCGTCCGGCCGGTCCAGCCGCCCGGCGAGCTTGTGACCGGCCGCGTTGGTGAACTCGATCTTCTCCGTGCGCATCGCCGCCCCTCCCGTCGGCCAGGCTTGACCGCCGCGGGACCTTAGCGCACGCACGCCTTGCCTCAGATAGCCGCAAGGAAACGTCGCATGGTCTCGAAACTCGCCGCCGACCGCCGCATCGACCCGCGCATCAAGGCCCTGTTCGGCGCCATGCCGGAGCTGACGGCGCAGGGCGATGTCGCCAGCCGTGAGCAGCTGCTCGCTGAAGCCAAGGCCACGCCGGCGAATCCGGGCTTCGCCGCCATGATGGACGCGGTCGACAACGAAGAGATCGCGCCGGCCAAGGGCCTGGCGCTGCGCATCGAGCGCTTCCAGTCCCATCCGGACGGCAACTGGGTCAACATCCGCTACATCCGCCCGGACAACGACCACATCGTGCCCTGCGTCTATTACATCCACGGCGGCGGCATGGCCTCGATGTCGGCCTACGACGGCATGTACCGCGCCTGGGGCAAGATCATCGCGGCCAACGGCGTGGCGGTGGCGATGGTCGACTTCCGCAACTGCGTCACCGCCTCGTCGGCGCCAGAGGTCGAGCCGTTCCCGGCGGGGCTCAACGACTGCGTCTCCGGCCTGAAGTGGGTGCAGGCGCACCACGCCGAACTGGGCATCGACGCCGACCGCATCGTCGTCGCCGGCGAGAGCGGCGGCGGCAATCTCGCGCTCGCCACCGGACTGAAGCTGAAGCAGGACGGCGACCTGGCGCTGATCAAGGGCCTCTATGCGCTCTGCCCCTATATCGCCGGCCAGTGGCCGCAGGACCGCTACCCGTCATCGACCGAGAACAACGGCATCCTCTTGGACCTGCACTCGAACCGCGGCGCGATGGGGTATGGCATCGAGGCGTTCAACGCCAGGAACCCGCTGGCCTGGCCGGCCTTCGCCACGCTGGAAGACGTCAAGGGCCTGCCCCCCACCGTGATCAGCGTCAACGAGTGCGATCCGCTGCGCGACGAGGGCATCGAGTTCTACCGCCTCTTGCTGCAAGCCGGCGTCGCGGCCCGTTGCCGCCAGGTGATGGGCACGGTGCACGGCACCGAGATCTTTTCGGTCTGCTGCCCGGACATCAGCTACGACACGGCCAGCGACCTGGCCAACTTCGTCAAGCGCTGAGCTGCGCGCTGGTCACGCCGTCGCCGGTGTAACCTCCTGGATCACCTCGAAGCCCTCGAAGCGGGGGTGGCCGAGGTAGAGGGGCGCGTTGCCTCCGGCGTTGCGATGGGCGGCGCGGAAGGCGTCGGAGCGGGTCCAGGCTTCGAAGTCGTCGCGCGAGCGCCAGACGGTGTGGGACGAATAGAGGGTGTGGTCGTCGCCGGTCGGGCCGCGCAGCAGGTGGAAGGCGACGAAGCCCGGTGAGCCGCCGAGGTGGGTCTCGCGGCCCAGCCAGACGGCCTCGAACGCCTGCTCCTGGCCGAGGATGACATTGAAGCGGTTCATCGCGATGAACATGGCGGCTCTCCTGCCGGCCCACTCTGCGGCGGGCGCGGGCGAAATTCAAATAGTCCCAAGTGGACGGCTGCTTGTATCCGTGCATTATCTCGTCTTGGTTGTGAACCAAGGATGTGATCATGCCCGCCGCCGCCCCGAGGGGCCGCCGCTCCCTCACCGACCTGCAGGCCGACTACGATGCGGGCAACATGAAGCCGCTCGAGGACCTGATGCGGGCCTGGCAGGGCATCAAGGCGCTGCCACCGGAGGACCCGAATTCGTTCTTCATGATCGGCGGCTATCGAAGGTGATCATGGCCGACGGCTTCCCGCGCTACGTGGTCGACCGCGACCGGCTGACCGGCGGCGGCATCTCCTCCGGCCTCGACGAGGCGCTGGGGCTGATCCAGCTGCTCTATGGCGATGCGGTTGCCCAGGGGGTGCAGCAGAACACCCAGTACTATCCGGACCCGCCGGTCTCGAGCGCAATTCCGCAGACTAATAGCTGCCCGGTCGCCGCCGCACCCTGACGCGCAGTTTCGGTTGACGTCCCCGCGTCAACTCCGCTCTCTAGCAAGGCGGCGCCCAACGAGGCTGCCGCATTCGAGAGGAAACCATGGCCGCCAAGACATTTCCCGTGGAAGCAAGCCACATATTGATGTTCGCCCGCTCGGTCGGCGACGACAACCAAGTCTACGCCGACGCCGATTACGCCAAGACGACCGAAGCCGGCGGCATCATCGCCCCGCCGACGTTCGCCCAGGCCAGCGCCCAGTTCGACCCCGACTATGGCCTGCGCCCGAAGATCGGCCAGCCGTGGTTCGGCTCCGGCAAGAACCCGACCGGCGTCGTCCGCGCCGCGGGTGGCGGCGGGGGAGGGGGCGGCGGTGGCGGCGGCGGTGGCCTGCACGCCGAGCAGCATTTCGAATATCACCGCCACCTGAAGCCCGGCGACGTGCTCACCGCGACGAGCGCCCCCGGCAAGACCTGGGAGCGTGAAAGCAAGCGCGCCGGCAAGCTGGTGTTCTCCGAAGGCGTCACCGAATACCGCGACCAGCACGGCGAACTGGTGATCACCGCCCGCTCCGTGGGCGTGCGCACCGAACGCCCCGTCGACGCCAAGCAGGAGGCTTGATCATGGCGCTCAGCGCATCGAAGCTCAAAGAGGGCGACACCCACTCGGCGCGGCTGGTCGAAGACCTGAAGCGCACCCAGATCGTTCAGTATGCGGGCTCTTCCGGCGACTACAATCCGCTGCACACGGACGAAATCTTCACCACCAAGATCGCCGGCTACCCGTCGGTGTTCGCCCACGGCATGCTGACCATGGGCATGACCGGCAAGATGGTCACCGACTATGTCGGCGACGCGCGGCTGACCAAGTACGGCGTGCGCTTCACCAACCAGGTCTGGCCGGGCGACACGCTCGACGCCACGGCCACGGTGAAGGAAGTCGGCGACGGCCTGGTGAAGCTCGACATCGAGACCAAGAACCAGGACGGCGTCGTGGTGCTCAGCGGCTACGCCGAGGCCCGCGTCGACCCGTAGCGTTGGGGCTGGAACCGGCCTGACCTCACAGGGGTTAGCTCAGCCGTGTGGGTCGCCCCGCGGCGACGGCTGACGCCTGGGAGGGGGCTGGAGACCATGACCGATCGTCGACTGGCGCTGCCGACCGTTGTCCTCTCCGGGTTGGGTCTCGTGGCCGGCGCGGCGCTGGGCGTGCTGGCTTGGGAACTGGCGACCCGCGGTCCGGTCGGCAACGCCGCTGTGCCCGAGCCGGCCAAGCTGGTGGACCCGGCGCGCTACGTCGGCCTCTGGTATGAGATCGGGCGCTATGAGAACCGCTTCGAGCGCGGCTGCGAGGCGGTGACTGCCGAGTACCGGGCCAGGGACGACGGCCTGATCGACGTGATCAATCGCGCCTGCGGCGGTAGCGTCGACGGCCCGCCCAAGTCCGCCATCGGCCGCGCCCGGCCGATGTCCGGCAGCGGCGAAGCCAAGCTGAAGGTCTCGTTCTTCGGACCCTTCTACATCGGCGACTATTGGGTGCTCGACCACGCCGACGACTACACGTGGTCGATCGTCGGCGAACCATCCGGCCGCTACCTCTGGCTGCTGGCCCGCGAGCCGAGCCCGCCGCAGGAAGTGCGCGAGACGTTGTTCGGTCGCGCCGGCGAGCTCGGCTACGACGTCAGTCTGATCCGCACCACCCAGCACGCGCCGGCCGTGCGCCAGCGCGCCCGCGGCATCAGGCGATCGACAAGCCTTCCATCCCGCCCTCGCGCCAGTCGCGGATCAGTTCGAAGAACTTGATCGGGCCTGGCCCGTAGAGGCCCGAGAAGAGGCCGTCCTCGGCGCCGGCCTTGCCCTCGCCGTTGTAATAGCCGGGCGTACAGGCCTGGCGGAACTCCAGGTTGAGGCGGGCGGTGTCGTGGATGGTCTGCACCCAGCCCTGCTCGGCTTCCGGCGTCGGCTCGATGGTGCTGGCCTGCCGCGACGCGGCTTCCTCGACCACGTGGGCGATGTGGTGGGCCTGCTCGTCGAGCAGGTGGGGGAAGTTGGGGGTCAGCGTCGACTGGTTGACCCCCATGTGGAAGCAGTTGGGGAAGCCGGCGCTGTAGAAGCCGTGCAAGGTGCGCAGGCCCTTGGCCCAATGGTCGCTGAGCGTGCGCCCGCCGCGGCCATAGACCTCGAAGCCCGAGCGCCGGGTGTACGAGGTGCCGACCTCGAAGCCGGTGGCGAAGATGATGCAGTCGACTTCGTACTCCACGCCGTCCACCACCAGCCCGGTCTCGGTCACCCGCTCGACGCCGCGGCCCGCGGTGTCGATCAGGGTCACGTTCGGCCGGTTGAAGGTGGGCAGGTAGTCGTCGTTGAAGGTCGGGCGCTTGCAGAACTGGCGGTACCAGGGCTTCAGCGCCTCGGACGCCGCAGGGTCGGCCACGGTGGCTTCGACGCGGCCGCGGATCTGGTTCATCTTGCGGAAGTCGGCCAGCTCCATCTGGGCCTGGATCTCTTCCATGCTCATCGGGGTCTCGCGTGGCTGGGCCGCGATCGAGATCAGGCTGCGGATGATGTCGGTCCAGCCGTCGCTGACCAGGTCCTCGGCTGCGGCGCCGCCCGAGACCAGGGTGTTGAAGTTCTCCATCCGATGCTTCTGCCAACCGGGCTGCAGGTCGGCGGCCCACGCCGGGTCGGTCGGCCGGTTGCCGCGCAGGTCGACGGACGAGGGCGTACGCTGGAAGACGTAGAGCTGCTTGGCCGCCTTGCCGAGGTGCGGCACGCACTGAATGGACGTAGCGCCAGTGCCGATCACGGCGATACGCTTGTCGCCCAGCCTGTCCAGCCCGCCATTCGAGTCGCCGCCCGTGTAGCCATAGTCCCAGCGGCTGGTGTGGAAGGAGTGGCCCTTGAAGCTGTCGAGGCCGGGGATGCCCGGCAGCTTCGGCCGGTTCAGCGGCCCGTTCGACATCACCACGAAGCGCGCCTTTATGGAGTCGCCCCGGCTGGTCGCGACGAGCCAGCGCTTCTCGTCCTCGAGCCAGCGGATGTCGCGGATCTCGGTCTGGAAGAGGGCGTCCTTGTAGAGGTCGAAGTGCTCGCCGATGCGGCGCGAGTGCTCGCGGATCTCGGCCGCGAAGGCGTACTTCTCGCGCGGCACATAGCCAGTCTCTTCGAGCAGCGGCAGGTAGATGTAGCTCTCGATGTCGCACTGCGCGCCCGGATAGCGGTTCCAGTACCAGGTGCCGCCGAAGTCGCCGCCCTTCTCGACGATGCGGATGCGATCGACGCCTGCTTCGCGCAGCCGCGCCGCCGCCAGCAGGCCGCCGAAGCCGCCGCCGATCACCAGCGCATCGACCGCGTCGCTCAGCGGGGCGCGGGTGAAGCCAGGATCGACGTACGGGTCGTCGATGTAGTGGCGGAAATCGCCCTTCACCTCGACGTACTGCTCGTTGCCGTCGGCGCGCAGCCGCTTGTCGCGCTCCTGGCGATACTTTTCGCGCAAGGCGTCGGGATCGAAGTCGAGGTCGGCGGTGTCGAGCGGCATGGCGGAGTCTCCAGGACCTATACCGGGGAGTGAACGGCATTCACGCCGGGGAAGACAAGGGCGGGTTGGCGGGTTGACTTCGTTACCCGAAGTGTTTCACGTGAAACATGCTCCGATCAACGCCTGTCACCCTAAATCACCGATAATAACGGCGCCCAGGCACTGGGAGCGGCCGCGTGCGAGAGCGAGGCCTTAGTCGGATCAACGATGTCAAAGAACCGGCGGCTGGCGCCATCTGGTGTCGATACCCATGGTACTGTTCGACGTCAAGATGCCCCTGCTGAGCCGGCGTCTTCGTTCCTTCTCCGTCGCCTCCGCGCGGCAGGAGCGTCAAGACGATCGCACCCTTAGAACCTCCCGGTGACTGACAGCCGCAGTTCGCGCGGCTCCGAAGGGTGGGTGTGAACGTCGGCGACGCCGGCCAGGGGTTCGCCGGGGAGGCGGGAGACGTAGAAGTAGTCGATGTCGCTGGTCTCGGCGCCCAGCAGGTTGAAAACCGACAGGCCGAGGCTGACGCGTGGCGTCAGGCGGTAGCCGAGGTCCGCGTAGACCAGCGTCGTGGACTTGGAGTTGATGGTCCCGTCCTGCGTCAGCGGCCGGGGGCCGAAGTAGCGCAGGCGCAGGCCGGCTGACCAGCGGGCGAGGGCGCCCGGCAGGTCGTGCAGGGCGACGCCGCCGTCGAAGGTGGCGACCAGCGCTTCGGGCACGTAGGGGCCCGCCGGCTCGTTGTCGGTGAAGCGGGCGTGCGACCAGGCGTAGTCGGCGTCGAGCGTCAGCCAAGGCGTCGGCGTGTACCAGTTGGCCAGTTCGACGCCGTAGCGGCGGGTGGGGCCGCTGGGCTCATTCGTGCCGGCGTCGCCGTCCCAGACCAGCTCGGAGGCGAGATCGAGCCGCCAGACCGAAAGCTCGGTCTTCAGGTGCGGCACGATCGTGGTGCGGATGCCGACCTCCTCGCCCTCGGAGCGCGGCAGCGGCGTGGCGGGATCGGTCAGGGAAACCACGCCGCGGGCATCGTTGCTGTGGAAGCCCTGGCCGTAGTCCAGATAGAGTTCGGTCCTGGCCCAGGGGCCGAAGACGACATTGACCTTCGGGCTCAGCACCTGCGCCGCGACGCGGCCGGAATTGCCGCCGGCGATGTTGTCCACGTCCATCCAGAAGGCGTCGGCGCGCAGGCCCAGCACCGTGCGCAGCCACGGCGTCCACTGGGTGCGCAGCTCGCCGTAGGGGCTCAGCGTCGCCTCGTCGATGTCGTTGACTGTGGTGGGCGAGAGCCGCACCCGCGCCTCGGTGTGGTAGAGGCCGTTGCGGATGAAATCGGCCCGCGTCTGCAGGCCGAACGTGGCCTCGGTCCCGCCGCCAAAGAGGCCGCTCCAGGTCTGGCTGGCCTCGCCGCCGACCACCGAGCGCCGGTCCTGCTGCTCAATCTGGTCGCCGTGCACCGGATCGTTCAGGAAGTAGGTGAAGTTCGAGAAGAGATCGAGGTCGTAGGCGAAGGCGTAGGCCGAGACGTGCTGGCTGCTGGCGCCGTCGGTCCGCCGCCAGTCGGCGCTCAGCGAGTAGCGCCCGGTATTGCCGCCATCGGTGGGATCGATCTCGCCCCAGCGGGAGATCAGGTCGGCGGCGGGCGGCGCCGGCGCGCCGACCGGGTCGGTCTCGCCGGCGATGGCGCGGTCGGGGATCTGGTCGGTCGAGTTCCAGACGTTGTGGTAGGCCATGGCGGTCAGCGACCAGCCGTTGGCCGCATCGCCGGAGGCCAGCCGCGCCACGCCGCTGAACTTGCGCTCATTGTCGCCCCTGGCCCAGGGGCCGTCGTTGTGCTCGATCTCGCCGCCGACGAGCAGGGTCGGCCCGCCGAGGTCGAAGGTATCGGCGAGTACGCCGCGCTCGAACCCGGTCTGGCCGCCCTCGACCCGCAATAAGCCACCCTCGGTGCGGTCCTGGTAGTGGATGTCGATGGCGCCGGCCGAGCCGAAGTCGCCGACGCCGGCGTAGTAGGGGCCCTTCTCGTAATCGACCCGCTCGACCAGCTCCGGGATCAGGAAGTTGAGGTCGGCGTAGCCCTGGCCGTGGGCGTGGCTCGGCATGTTGACCGGCATGCCGCCGACGCTGACCGCCAGGTCGGTGCCGTGGTCGAGGTTGAAGCCGCGCAGGAAGTACTGGTTGGCTTTCCCGCTGCCCGAGTGCTGGGTGATGATGACGCCCGGTATCTCCTCGACCACCTCGCCGGGCCTGAGCAGCGGGCGCAGCGCCAGGTCCGCCGCGCTGACCTCCCCTTGGTTAGCCGACGCCGCGACGCCGGTGAGGTCGTGGCCCCGCCCGGTGACGATCACTTCCGACACGGTGGGCGGCTTGGCCGGCGCCACATCGTCGGCGAGGGCGCTGCCGGCGCCCAGCGCGGCCGTCGCGGTGGCGAGCAAGGTGGGGAGGCGGCGCATCGGAGCGGCATACACCGCGCCGCGCGCCGACGCTGCCCGCGCCGCCGGAATTTCGGGGGCCGGAACCTGCTAGGGCTGCGGTTCGGCCTTGTGCCAGCGGCGCGCGAGCGGGCCAAAGCTCAGGCCCTGGATCAGCACCGAGAAGATCACCACGGCGAAGGTGGTGGCGAGCAAAGTGGGCTTGGGCTCGCCCCGGGGCAGGGTGAGGGCCAGCGCCAGGCTGATGGCGCCGCGCAGGCCGCCCCAGGCCAGCATCAGGCTGGGCCGGCGCTCGTCGTGCCGCAGGTGGAAGTAGACGCCCCACGGCAGCACCACGATCAGCCGCGCCAGCACGGTCAGCGCGATGGCGGCGAGCCAGAGCCCGACCTCCTGCAGGTCGAAGGGCACGATGAAGATCTGCAGGCCGAGCAGCAGGAAGAGCAGGCCGTTCAGCACCTCGTCGGCCAGGTGCCAGAAGCTCTGGATGTGGGCCCGCGTCGCCTCGCTCATCGCCGTCTTGACGCCATAGGAGCCGACCACCAGCCCCGCCGCGCCGGCCGCGATCGAGCCGGAGACGTGCAGCATCTCGGCCAGCACGTAGACGCCGGCCGCCAGCGCCAGCGACGCGGTGAGCTCGACCACATAGTCGTCGATGACGCGCATGAACCAGCTGACCAGGTAGCCGCCGGCGAGGCCGAGCAGCAGGCCGCCGCCGGCTGCCTCGACGATGATGGCGGCGGTGTGGCCGGGGTCCGGCGCGACGCCGCTGGCGGCAAAGGTGAGCGCCGCGGTGAAGGCGACCAGGCCGACGCCGTCGTTGAACAGCGCCTCGCCTTGCAGCACCGCCCCCAGCCGCCGCGACAGCACGCCGGAGCGCACGTTGGCCATCACCGCGACCGGGTCGGTCGGGCTGATCAGGGCGCCGAAGACCAGGGCCCAGGGAAGGGTGAGGGGAATGCCGACCAGCGCCGCCGCGCCCCAGACGCCGACGCCAACCAGCACGGTCGAGATCAGGACGCCCAGCGTCGCCAGCGAGGTAATCGCCAGGCGGCGGTTGTTGAACTCGCCGAGGTCGACCTGCATGCCGCCGCTGAAGAGCAGGAAGGCCAGCATGTAACCGAGCACCGCTTCGCTGAAGTCGAGCCGCAGGATCTCGGCGCGCACCGAGTCGAAGCCCCAGAACGGGCCGATCACGCTCTGCGCGGCGAAGAGGACGCCGGCCAGCAGCACCCCGGCCGACAGCATGGCCACGCTCTGCGGCAGCTTCAGCGTCCGCGCATTGGCCCAGCCCACGACGGCCATCACGGTCAGGAAGGCGGCAATGACCTGGAAGAGGCTCATCGGACGGAGACTAGCACGGCCGTACGATGGTGGCCGGGGAATGACGGCGGCGCTCAGCGCTTCAGGCCAACTGCGAACATCCGGAGAGCCGCGCAGCGGAGATAAAAGATCTACCAAGGAAAACACGGAGAACACGGAAACGAAGCGGCTACATGGCGGTCGATTTCGTCGCGCGGCCGCGCCTGTTTCCGTGTTCTCCGTGTTTTCCGTGGCAATTCTTTCTCAGCCGCGCAGCGGCTTGTCCGGACCGCATCCGGGCGACGACGCCGGAGCCCGCTGGCGCCGTGGAGGTCGTTGAACGGGTGCGACTCTGGGCGAAGCGGCGTATGATGGCGCGTGCGCTTCGACGACAATTTCCTCGA
>DATAVF010000118.1:0-7704 GCA_036267835.1 Caulobacteraceae bacterium
GATGATCCGCGCCTGCCGCGCGGGCCTGGAGGCCGCGCCGCAGCCGGGCGCGGTGGTCAACACCGCCTCGATCGCCGGCGTCACCGGCATCGGCTCGTCGGTGCCCTATGCAGCCTCCAAGGGCGCGCTCGTCACCATGACGCTGTCGCTGGCCCGGGCGCTGGCGCCGAAGATCCGGGTCAACGCCATCTGCCCGGGCTACATCGACACGCCGTGGTTCGGCCGCGGCTTGCCGCCGGAGGCCGTGGAGGGCCTGCGCCAGAATGCGGCCCGCGCGACGCCGCTGCAGCTGGCGTCCAAGCCCGAGGACATCGCCGGCTCGGCGATCTTCTTCGCCTCGCCGGCGGCGCGCCACATCACCGGCGAGACCCTGATGGTGGACGCCGGCTCGCACCTCGGCCGCGCCTCGCTGGCGATGCGCTAACCCTATCCCGTCTTTATCCGGCGCTTATCCCGAGCGGCCCAGACTCGGCTCGAAGCCCTGCGGTTTCCCGGGGTAGTTGCCTCTGGGTGAGCAGGGGCGCGCCAGGTGAGCTGAACGCTGAAAAAACGGGCGCCGCCGCAGGGGCTGGCGCCCAATATTTCATCGCGCCCGATTGCCGCCGCGCATCATGCACAAACCGCGCTGTGCCCCGGCCCCTCACACGTCAGAGCATGGCGGTGGGCGTCCGTGAGAAGCGCGCCGACCAAGGCGCCGGATCGGAAAATCCGAGCGGCGCGATCGCAAGGGGATAAGTCTATGAAGCATCTGAAGCTGTTGCTGTGCGCGGGTGGCGCGACACTCGGACTGGCCATCGCCAGCCAGGCGTTCGCCGACGATCAGACGACGCCACCGCCCGCCAGCACGCCGCCCGCCGCCGCCGTGCCGGCCTCGCCGCCCGCGCCGACGCCGCCGCCCTATCCGTCGATGGGCCCGACGCTCGCCAACAACGCCAACTCCGCCTCGTTCGACGCCGGCCCGCTGGGCAAGCTCTACGTCAACGGCGACTTTTCCGGCGTGTTCTTCGGGCAGAGCAATCCCGGCTACGACGGCTTTACCGGGGCCAGGAACCCTTCGGACATCATCGACTTCACCAACGCGATGGTGACGATCCAGAAGGATGACGGCCCGGTGCAGTTCGTCGTCCAGGCCGGCGGCTACTCGTTCCCGGTGCTCGGGACCGGCTACATCAAGGGCAGCGACACGCCGCAGGCCGAGTTCGGCCTCGTGCCGGTCGGGTACGTGAAGATCGTCCCGAACGCGTCGTGGAGCATCGAGGCCGGGCAGCTGCCGACCCTGATCGGCGCGGAACTGCCCTTCACCTACGAGAACGCCAACGTCGAACGCGGCCTCCTCTGGAACACCGAGCCGTTGTTCAGCCGCGGCATCCAGGTCAACTATTCCAATGGGCCGCTGTCGGCCTCGGTTTCGTGGAACGACGGGTACTATTCCGGCGAATACACGACCGCGTCGGGCCTGCTCCTCTACACGTTCAAGAACTCAGATACGCTCGAGTTCGCGGCGTCCGGCAATTTCTCGAAGGACTTCAGCAGCTGCGGTTTCGCCTGCGTGCCATTTGCGACGGCGGCCGCGCTGAACCAGGGCCAGGTCTACAACCTGATCTATTCGCACACCCAGGGCCCGTGGACGATCACGCCCTACTTCCAGCTCAACAATGTGCCGTCATCCTTGATCTCCCCCGCCGGCAAGATCTGGGCCGGGGCGCTGATCGCCAAATACAGCTTCACGCCGGAAATCAGCGTGGCAGGCCGGATCGAATATGAAGCGTCCGATGGCCCGGCCAACCTGCTGTATGGGCCGGGCAGCAATGCGTTCTCGCTCACGATCACGCCGACCTACCAGAAGGGCGTCTTCTACGCCCGGATCGAAGGCTCCTACACCTCGATCGGCTCGGGCACGGTGGGCGACGAGATGGGAGCGCTCTTCGACAAGACCAGCCAGTTCCGCGGCATGCTCGAAGCCGGGATCATGTTCTAAGCCAGCTCGGCGAGGCGCGGCCGGGGTTCCGGCCGCGCCTCAGCCGCGCCCGATATAGGGCATCTTCGTCGCCATCACGGTGATGAACGGCACATTGGCCGAAAGCGGCAGCCCGGCCATGTAGACCACCGCATCCGCGACGTGCGCCACGTCCATCACCGGCTCGACCGCCATGCGCCCGTCGGCCTGGGGCACGCCTTGCGCCATGCGCGCGGTGAGCGGCGTCTCGGCGTTGCCGATGTCGATCTGGCCGCAGGCGATGTCGAACGGGCGTCCGTCCAGCGCGGTCGAGCGGGTCAGGCCGGTGATCGCGTGCTTGGTCGCGGTGTAGGGCGCCGAGTTGGGGCGCGGCGCGTGGGCCGAGATCGAGCCGTTGTTGATGATGCGTCCGCCGCGCGGGTCCTGCTTCTTCATCAGCCGGAACGCGCCCTGGGTGCAGAGAAAGGCGCCGGTCAGGTTGGCCCCCACCACCCGGTTCCACTCTTCGAAGGTGAGGTCCTCGAGCGGCTTCGGCGGCGCGCCCGTGCCGGCATTGTTGAAGAGCAGGTCGAGCCGGCCGAACCGGGCCTCGACCTCGGCGAAGAGCGCGGCCACGCCAGCCGGATCGCCGACATCCGCCGCCACGGCCAGCGCCGCCACGCCCTTGCCCCGCGCCGCCTCGGCCACTTCCTCGACCCGGTCGAGCCTGCGCCCGCAGAGCGCCAGCGACCAGCCCGCGTCCGCCAGGCCCAGCGCGCACGCCTTGCCGATGCCGCTGCCCGCGCCGGTGATCAGAGCTATCCTGTCCATGGCGAGCGGCCTTAGCAGCGCCGGCGCCCGGTGGCGAGATGCGGACCTTGAGGCCCGCGCCGTATTGCGCCCGTCACTCCCGCCACGTTACGTCACATCGCCGTGCGAAGGAGATCGCCATGAGCCAGACCGCCGCCGACAAACGCACCGCCTTCCGCCAGCTCCACCAAAGCGGCTGCTTCGTGCTGCCCAACCCCTGGGACATCGGCTCAGCGAAGATGCTGCAGCACCTGGGCTTCAAGGCGCTGGCCACCACCAGCGCCGGCATGGCCTGGAGCATGGGCCGCCAGGACGGGCAGGTCAGCCTGGACGAGGTGCTGCTGCACTGCTCCAGCCTCGCCCACGCCACCGACCTGCCGCTGAACGCCGACTTCGAGAACGGCTTCGCCGACGCGCCGAAGGACGTGGCCGCCAACGTGACCCTGGCCATCGACACCGGCATCGCCGGCCTCTCGATCGAGGACTACACCGGCCGGGCCGAGGACGGGCTCTACGACTTCAACCTCGCCGTCGAGCGCGTCGCCGCGGCGCACGAGGCGATCGAGCGCGCCGGCGGCGGCGTGCTGCTCACCGCCCGCAGCGAAGGCTTCCTGCGCGGCGCGCCGGACATGGACGAGACCCTTCGCCGCCTGAACGCCTTCGCCGCCGCCGGCGCGGAGTGCCTCTATGCGCCGGGCCTGCGCGACGAGGCGCAGATCCGCACCCTGGTCGAGGGCGTGGCCCCGCTGCCGGTGAACCTGCTGTCGCCCGGCCTAACGGTGGAAGCCGCCGCCAGCCTCGGCGTGCGCCGCATCAGCCTCGGCGCCGCTCTCGCCAGCCAGGCCTGGGGCCAGGCCCTGCGCGCCGCCCAGGAGATCGCCGACCAGGGAACCTTCACCACCCTCGCCAAAGGCGGCGGCGGCGGCGCCCTCAGCCAGATGTTCGCCAAGGGGTGAGGGTCGTTCTCCCCTTGCGGGAGAAGGGAAACTAACCAGCCTTGCGCTCCGGCGAAGTGTTCATCGGCGGTTCGAAGGCGCCCACGATGTCGTGGAGCTCCAGCTGGCGCACCCGCTCGGAGATGTTGAGCCGCGAGTAGAGTTCGGTCACCTGGAAGCGCTCGACGGCCTCGGGCCAGCGCTCGCGGGCGCCGCTCATCAGGTTCTGCGCCTCGCCGGCGTAGATCATCTCGAACGCCTCGCCGGTGAAGCGGGCAAAGAGGAAGTTGCCGCCCATCGGCGACAGCGGCCGTCCGTCCTTCAGCCGCATGAAGCGATAGTGCGATCCAGACGCACCAACGATGTCCACGTAATCCCGCACGCCCACCTCCCCCGCACACCCGACTCAACGCCACGGCACCCGGCGATCCTGACCCTGCGAGCCAGGCGCGAACGCGGCGGGTTTTCGGCGCAACCAAGGCAATTTGGACGCGCCGCCCGCCCTGCGTCGCCCGGTCGCAGGCCAGGGGGCCGAATCGGGAGGGGTTAACGGGCTTCAACCATGTCGTTCAATCGGATGGAAGGACTCCCCATGATTAATCGGAGGGCCTCAACCCCTCGGGCGGTGTCTCCCAGTATGCGCGCACTTACCAACATCAACGGCGTCCAGAGCCTGCGCAGCATTATCGCGCGCTCGTCGTCGGCGCGCGTGCTGGACCTGCACTCGCTGTCGCGCCTGATCAGCGACGATCCGGACTACGTCAACCGGCCGATGTTCACCCACCCGGTGCTGAACCGCACCCTGGTGGTCAAGCACCACCCGCGCCACGGCGAGTTCGAGTTCGGCGCCGACCGCGGCGCCATCGTCACCAAGGTGATCTTCCCGTTCGACCCCGACGACCTCGATCTCGGCGGCCAGTTCATCCTCATCGACGACCCGGACCTGGTCGACCAGCTGGAGCGCTTCCTCGACTACCGCGAAGCCGACATCGAGCGCGACGTGGCGGTGCTGAAGCTGCTCGACCAGTTGCCGACGCTGGACCCCTTCCTGCTGTTCGAGGCGCTGACGGCCAACAAGATCGAGGTCGCGCCCTGTTATTTCCGCCTCAGCGCCACCGACCGGGCCGAGATGCTGGATTTCGTCGCCCGCCAGGTCGAGACCCTGATCAGCCTCTGCTTCGGCGGCGTCGCCGTCTCCGACGCCCAGGCCAAGCGGCTCTCCGAGCTGATCCTTTCCGAGGGCGACAGCCCCGAGCTGGCGCCGCTGCGCCTGGCCATGCGCATGGAGGGGCCGCAGTTCGCCCAGGCGATGTTCTGCTGGAAGGCGGTGCTCTACTACCGCTGGCGCAGCCGCAGCCTCGGGCCCGAGATGAAGCTGACCCGCCGCTCGATGGCCTCGATCGACGCCGGCCGCTTCGATGTCGACACCGGCGGCTTCGTCCGCAACGCGGTGCTGCAGCTGGAGAACCTGACCACCGACTGCGAGCGCCGCATCGCCGAGATGTTCCGCATCTACGACGAGGTGTTCGACGCCCTGACCGAGCAGAAGACGCCCGAACCATTCCGCCGCTTCCTGGTCGACGGCCCCAAGATGTTCTCGCGCCTCGGCGAGCGCATGGGCCGGCTGGAGCAGCTGGTCAGCTACTGGCAGCACCAGTTCCCGGGCCGCGCGGTGCGCCAGCTGTCGCCGGAGATCGTGTTCGACGGTCTGCGCGCCATGCTGAGCGCGCTGCAGATCGGAACCAGCCTGATCCAGATGCGCCGCGAGGAGACCGTTGCGGTCTGGAGCTCGGACGACATCGAGGCCCGCGTCACCCAGCGCCGCCGCGCCCACCCCCGTAAGGCCGCCGGCTAGAACCGCGCGCTGTTGGCGAAGATCAGGCCGGTCTGGGCGAAGTAGACCGCGCCCTCGGCGGCGGCGAGGTTGCGCACCCGGGTCGAATCCGCCGCCAGCACCTGGCAGCCGCGCGCCGTCAGATGATCGACCCAGTACTGGGTGGGCTGCTCGTTGACGTGGTGGTGGCCGCCCTGCCCGGGCAGGGCGTTGGTCATCAGGATGTAGCGGCCGCACAGCAGCGAACCCAGCAGATTGCCCAGGAAGCGTTCCTCGATGTGCTCGACCACCTCCTGGCAGTGCACCAAATCGACCCGCGCCTGCACCGGCCCGGTGGTCAGGTCGTGCAGCAGGGTCGGATAGATGGCGTGGCGCACGTTGGCCGCCAGCCCATCCACGGCGATCACCTCCATGCCCTTGCGGTGGAAGTAGCGGCTGGCGTGCCCCATGCCCGAGCCGATATCGAGCACCGACTGGATGGCGAACCGGTCGATGACGAAGCTCCAGACATTCGGCGCGAACGTCCGCGGATCGCCGAACAGCAGGTTGCCGCCCAGATGCGGCGCCTCCTGGCTGGTGACCTCGACAAACCCCTGATTGCTCATCGCGCGACCCCTGCTTTGCCGGCAGGGTTAGCCGGACCGGGCCGCCGCCGCTAGCCCAGCGCCGCGAGCTTACCCCCCGCCTAGCCGAACAGCTCCGCCTGCGCCGCCGCTGGCGCCCCTTCGATCGCCAGCAGCTTCAGCTTGGTCCGCGCCCCGCCCCGCGCCGAGAACCCACCCAGCTTGCCGCCCGCCGCCGTCACCCGGTGACACGGCACCACGATCGGCCACGGATTGCGCCCCAGCGCCGCCCCGACATCCCGCGCCAGCAGCCTGTCGCCAAGCCGAGTGGCAACCTCGCCATAGGTCAGCGTCTCGCCGGGCGGGATGGCCCGGGTGATCTCATAGACCCGCGCATCGAACGCCGGCACGCGGTCAGGGGCCAGCGGCGCGCCGCTGAGGTCCGCCGCCTCGCCGCGCATCAGCGCCTGGATGCCCGCGATGACCGGGGCGAGCGCCGGCGGCGCGGCTGCCTCGGCGGCGCCCGCGAAACGACGCTGGAAATTGCGACGCACCCCCTCGGGGTCACGCTCCGGCAGATGCACGCCGACAAGGCCGGCTTCGCTCCAGGCCAAGCCGGCCGAGCCGATGGCGGTACCGAAAATCGTGAAGCTGATCATGCTCGCAATATAGGGCCGCCGCGGCGCGGCGCTGGCGGTTTTCGGACCTCGACCGCGACCGAGCCGGCGCACAGCGCTTCGAACATCATGGCGCCGGGCGGAGAGCTGGTGCGGGCGGCCGGGGTCGAACCGGCAAGGGGCGAACCCCGAGGGATTTTAAGTCCCTTGCCAACGTTGATTTGGCTGAGGTTTTTTCCTCAGTGTGCTAGTCAATGTGCTGATTTCTTACAGTGCGAGATCGTTACCAACGCCCTCGGGGGTATGCTGCCAGACTAGGACCGAGTCTAGCAAGCGGCCGAACCGGTGAAAGATCGGTCAACGTCCGGCCCGGCACGGAGGTTGCTGACCCCCGCCGGGTCGCAACGCCACGGGTGTAACGCCCTGCCCGACCGCTCGGCCGTCCCTAACAACGGGGCAGTCGCAGGAAGCGCCCCAGCGCGCCCATGCGCTCCTCCATGCTGAACTCTCGGCGAATTCGTTGAGCAACCGCACGACAGCGGCTCTCGGACCGCCCGCGGCCATGGCCTCGGTCGGATTGACGAAGGCCGACCAATAGCCATCGTCATCAGACAGGGGGCATGGCGCGCCTCTCGGCTCCAGCACCTGCAACTCCAAGTGCGCCAAAGGAAGTCTATCCCAGGCCTTCGCCAAGCCCATCCAATCACCCTCGTAGCTGAGAAGAATGGTCAGTTCTTCCCAGGCGAAGACTTCAGTTTGGATGTTCCTCGCCAGGCTCGCCACGGGGCGGCTTTGCAGTTTCGCGGGCATTGAGCTCTTCCATGACCGCGAGACCTTCCCGCGGCTTCATGGGGAGCCCCAGGACTGTGCCTGGCGCCGGTCAAACCCCGCGCGCAGCGCGCCCGAAGGGGGCGGAGCTGCACGGAGGCTCCGGACGAAGTCCGGAGGCGAAGGAAGCGAGCCGGGTTGACCGGCGCCGGGTACAGTCCACAACCGACCCTGAAGCCGT
>DATAVF010000119.1:0-31241 GCA_036267835.1 Caulobacteraceae bacterium
CGACCGAGCCGTCCGTCATGCCCACCGAGCCTCACTGGGTGCCGGTCCCCAACAAGGGCTTGATCACCCTCTCGGTCATGCTTGCGACCATCATGCAGGCACTCGACACCACCATCGCCAACGTGGCGCTGCCCCGTGTGCAGGGCACCTTGTCTGCCACGCAGGATGAGATGGGCTGGGTCCTGACTTCCTACATCGTCGCCGCGGCCATCACCATTCCGCTCACCGGCTGGCTGGCGAGCGAGTTCGGCCGCCGCAAAATATTCCTGCTCTCGATCGTGCTGTTCACCATCGCCTCGGTGCTATGTGGCCTGGCCACGTCGCTGCCGCAGATCGTGTTCTTTCGCTTCCTGCAGGGTGTCGGCGGCGCGGCGCTGGTCCCGCTTTCCCAAGCGGTTCTGTTCGACATCAACCCACCGAAAGAATTCGGCCGCGCCATGTCCATCTGGGGCGTCGGCGTCACGTTAGGTCCGATCCTCGGACCCGCCCTCGGGGGCTGGCTCACCGAAAACTATAGCTGGCGCTGGGTGTTCTTCATCAACCTGCCGGTGGGCGTCCTGGCATTCTCGGCGGTGTCCGTCTTTATGACGCACGACCGCAGTGGGAAGGCGCGACCTTTCGACTTCCTCGGGTTCGGCGCGCTGGTCGTGGCGATCGGCGGCATGCAACTGGTGCTGGACCGAGGGCCGACGCAGGACTGGTTCTCGTCGCCGGAGATCTGGACCGAAGCGCTGCTGGGGGCGGGCGGACTCTACGTCTTCGTCGTTCAGACGCTCACCTCCCGGCACCCGTTCTTCGACCGGGCGCTGGCGCTGGATCGCAACTTCCTCACCTGCAACGTGTTCGGGTTCTTCATCGGCCTGATTCTGTTCTCGACCATGGCTCTGTTACCGCCGGTGATGCAGGGTCCGATGGGTTATTCGGTGTTCGGCGCGGGCCTGGTGATGATGCCGCGCGGACTGGGCTCGTTCGCGGCCATGTTCGTGGTTGGCCGGTTGGTGGGGCGCGTCGATACCCGACTGATCCTGCTCGCAGGGCTGGGGCTTTGCGCGATGGCCATGCTTGGCATGAGCCATTTCGACCTCTCGATGGACGCCATGCCGTTCGTGACCACGGGTATCGTGCAGGGCCTGGGGATCGGTCTACTCTTCGTTCCCCTCAGCGTGACCGCCTTCGCCACGCTCGATCCCGGGCTGCGCGCCGAGGGGACTGCGATGTACACCCTGGTCCGCAACATCGGGTCCAGTGTCGGCATCTCGCTGATGGAGGCGTTCAACACCCGCCAGGCGGCCGTTGCCCACGCCGACATGGCCGCGCACGTCCAGCCGAGCAATCCGGTGTTCGCCGCGGGCATCCCTTCGGCGCTCAATCCGGCCACGAACGGAGGTCTCGAGGCGCTCAACGGCGAAATCACACGCCAGGCTTCCATGGTGGGGCTGATCGATGTGTTCCACTTGATGCTGTTGCTGATCTTCGCCCTGATCCCGCTGCTGCTGCTCATGCGCTCGGCAAAGTCCGCGCCGTCCACGGAGGTCGTCGTTGAGTAATCGGTGTGATCGCGCGCCGCTGGCCGTCGTCCTCATGCTGGCGGCGAGCGCGCTCGCCAGCTGCAAGACGGTGGGTCCGGACTTCACCCCGCCGCCGCCCCCGGCGGTGCCCGGTTACCTGATGAGCGGCGATGTGCCGGCCAGCCAGGTGGTCAGCCTGCAGCCCGACGCACACTTGGCAGGCGCCTGGTGGAAGAGTTTCGGCTCAGCCGACCTCGACCGGGTGATGGACCAGGCCCTGGCCGGCAACCAAACCATCGCCGCGGCCAACGCCTCGCTCGAGCGGCTGCGCGATCTCGCCGCCGTCGCCCACGCCGCGCAGCTGCCGCAGGTGGACATCAACGCCGGCCTGACTGGCGAGCGGATCAACATCGCCTCGCTCGGCTTCTCCGGCTTCCCCAATCCGACCCTCGGTCTCTATTCGATCGGCGGTTCGGTCAGCTACGACACCGACCTCTTCGGCGGCCTGCGCCGCACCACCGAGGCGGCCCGGGCCCAGGCCGAGAGCCAGGCGCGCCAGGCCGACGCCGCCTACCTGACCCTGACCGGCCAGGTCACCATGGCGGCCCTTCAGATCGCCACCGTCCGCGCCCAGATCGCGGCGACGGAAGCGACGGTCGCCGACGACCAGCAGGTCATCCAGATGGTGCACAATGCCGAGGCGGCGGGCGGCGAGCCGGCGTCGGCGACGGTCAGCGGCGAGGCCCAGCTGGCGGCCGACGAGGCGCTGCTGCCGCCGCTGCGCCAGCAGCTGTCGCAGGCCCGGCACGCCATGGCCCAGCTGGTCGGCGAAGCGCCGGCCAACTGGACGGCGCCGGACTTCGACCTCGCCAGCTTCACCCAGCCGGGCGAAGTGCCGGTCAGCCTGCCCTCGGCGCTGGTGCGCCACCGGCCGGACATCCTGGCGGCGGAAGCCAATCTGCACATCGCGACGGCCGACGTCGGCGTCGCATCGGCGGCGCTCTATCCGGATATCCGGCTGACCGCCAACATCACCCAGACCGCTATCCCGCCCGCCAACCTGATCACCTACGCGGCCAGCGGCTGGACCCTGGCGGCCGGCCTCACCCAGCCGCTGTTCCACGGCGGCGCCCTGCGCGCCGAAAAGCACGCGGCCGAGGCCGAGGCGCGCGTCGCGCTCGCCCAATATCGCGGCACGGTGCTGAACGCCTTCACCCAGGTCGCCGACGTGATGGAATCGATCACCCAGGACGAGGCCGAACTCGCCGCCCTCGACCACGCCGAGCGCGTCGCTGCCAAGGCGGTGAAGGATGACGAGGCTGCCTTCAAGCTCGGCGGCGGCCCGCTGCTGCCGGTGCTCGACGACGAACGGCGCCTGGCCATGGCCCGCCGCGCCCGGGTGATGGCGCAAGGCAAGCGCCTGGCCGACATCGCCGAACTCTACGTGGCGACCGGGGCGGACTGGCGCAGCGCGGGGAGCTGATCCTTCTCCCCTCGCGGGAGAAGGTGGCGGGCGGAGCCCGTCGGATGAGGGGGCCTTGCAGCGGCACCCCCGAACTGTAGTGAAGCGGCGGCGCCCCCTCATCCGGCGCTACGCGCCACCTTCTCCCGCGAGGGGAGAAGGATACTTCGCTACTTCCCCTTCAACTCGTCCGCGTTCCAGCCGCCGCCCAGCGCCACGATCAGGTCGATGGTGGCGGTCAGGCGGCTGGCTTCGATCTGAAGCTCGGCGTTGTGGGCCGAGAGGGCGGCGTTTTCGGCCACCACCACGCTGGTGTAGTCGATCGTGCCGGCGTTGTACTCGTTCTGGGTGATGCGCAGGGCGTCGTCGGCGGATTTCAGCGAGGCCTGCAGGTCGGGCTGCTCGGCGGCCAGCACACGCTGGGCGGCGAGGTTGTCCTCGACCTGGCCGAAGGCGGTCAGGGTGGTCTGGCGGTAGTTGGCCACGGCCTGGGCGTAGGCGGCCTTGGCGGCGGACACCTGGGCGTGGGTGAGGCCGCCGTTGAAGATCGTCTCGGCGGCGTTGACGCCGAGGTTCCAGAAGAAGCTCTGCGGGCTGAACAGCTGGCCGATCGCCGCCGCCTCCGTGCCCCCCGAACCGGTGAGGTCGAGGCTCGGGTAGTAGCCGGCGGTGGCGACGCCGATGTTGGCGCTCGCGGCGGCCGCCTGGCGCTCGGAAGCGGCGACGTCCGGGCGGCGCTCCAGCAGCGTCGAGGGCACGCCCGGCGGCACGTCGATCGGCTTCAGCGTCCAGGCCGCCGGCGCGATCGAGAGGTCGGCCGGGCGGCCGATCAGGATGGCGATGGCGTCTTCCATCTGCGCCCGCTGCTGGCCCAGCGCGGTGTCGGCGGCCATTTCGTTGTGCAGCTGGGTCTCAGCCTGGTCGACGTCGCTGAGCGCCGAGACGCCGGCCTTGTACTTGTTCTGAGTGACGGTCAGCGATTGCTGGTAGGCCTTCACCTGGGCATCGTCGATGCGCTTCTGCTCGTCGAGTTCGCGCAAGGTGACGTAGTCGGCGGCCAGCTCCATCTGGGCCGACAGGCGGGCGTTCTGCAGGTCGGCGTAGGTGGCCTGGGCGCCGGCGCTGGCGTTCTCGATCGAGCGCCGCACCTTGCCCCAGATGTCCGGCTCCCAGGTCGCGCCCAGCTCCAGCTGGTAGCTCTGCGTCGTGGACCGGCGCGACGTCGTCGTGCCGACGCCGGTGGTGCCGGTGCCGCCGCCGACCACCGTGCCGCCCACCACCGTCGAGCCGTTGCCGGAGTGGGAAACGTTGGCCTGGCCGGTGACGTCGAGGGTCGGGAAGAGCGCGGCGCGCTGCTCGGAGACCAGGGCGCGGGCCTGCTGGTAGGCGGCAAGATCGGCGGCCAGGGTCTGGTTGTTGACCACCACCTTGGATTCCAGGTCGTTGAGCACCGGGTCGTTGAACAGCGTCCACCAGTCGGCCTTGTCGGCGGCGTCGGCATTGGGGTTGGCCGCCGTCCAGCCCGCGATCTGGCGATAGGTCTGCGGCGTCGGCGTGGTCGGCTGGTGATAGTTCGGGCCGACCTCGCACGCGGCGAGCGCGCTGACGGCGACGAGGAGCGGGGCGATGCGGAGGGTGGGCTTTTGCATGGGTACTCTCATTCCGCGGGGACGGGGCTCGCCGCCGGACCGATGTCGCGGCGGAAGACATCGTCCTGGCGGCGGAAGCGGTCGAGATAGAGGTAGACGACAGGGGTGGTCAGCAGAGTGATCACCTGGCTGACCAGCAGGCCGCCGATGATGGTGATGCCCAGCGGCTGGCGCAGTTCCGAGCCTTCGCCCCAGCCAACGGCCAGCGGCACGGCGCCCAGGATGGCGGCGAAGGTGGTCATCATGATCGGGCGGAAGCGGGTCAGCGCCGCGGTGCGGATCGCCTCGCGCGGCGCCAGGCCGTGCTCGCGCTCGGCCACCAGGGCGAAGTCGATCATCATGATGGCGTTCTTCTTCACGATGCCGATCAGGAGGATGATGCCGATGAAGGCGATCAGGGTGAACTGGATGTGGAACACCAGCAGCGCCACGAACGCCCCGACGCCGGCCGAGGGCAGGGTGGAGAGCACCGTCAGCGGGTGGATGTAGCTTTCGTAGAGGATGCCCAGCACCAGGTAGATGGCGACGATCGCCGCCGCGATCAGCGGCAGCAGGGTGCTCAGCAGCTGCTGAAAGGCCAGCGCGTTGCCGGCGTACTTGCCGTGCACGGTGGTCGGCATGCCGATCGAGGCCTGGGCCCTGGCGATGGCGGCGGTGGCGTCGCTCAGCGACTGACCCTCGGCAAGGTTGAACGAGATGGTGGTGGCCGGCTCGGTGTCCTGGTGGCTGACCGAGGTGGGGGTGGAGCTGTCGGCCCACTGGGCGAAGGCCGAGAGCGGCGCCATCGCCTCGCCGGAGGTCGAGACGGCGACGCCTGTCGAGGCGGCGTGGCCGGGCGGAGCGCCGGGTCCCGCGATAGCGGCGCCCGCGACCGAGGTGTTGACCACCCCCGTGCCGCCGGTGCCGGCCGTGTAGGCGGTGGTCGTCGGCGTGGCGTTGGCGACCGGCGCCTTTACGAGACCACCGCTGGCGCTCGCCTGGATTCTGGTCAGCGGCGTCACGTTCGCGGCTGGCGTGCTGAGGCCGATCGGGGTCTGGCCCAGCGCCGCCGCGGCGCCCGTCGGCGCGGCCGCCGCGTGGCCGGACGAGACGTAGACATAGTTCAGCGTGGTCGGATCGGTGGTGAACTGCGGCGCCACCTCCATTACCACGTGGTACTGGTTGACGTCCTCGTAGATGGTCGAGACGTCGCGCTGGCCATAGGCGTCGTAGAGCGCGTTGTCGATCGAGGTGTTGCTGAGGCCGAGCTGGGCCACCTTGTTCGCATCGAAGGTGATGAAGCTCTGCAGGCCGTGGTCCTGCTGGTCGCTGTTGACGTCCTCCAGCTCCCACTGCGAGTTCATCGCGACGGTCAGCTTGGTCGCCCATTCGCGCAGGTCGGTCAGGTTGTCGGCTTCGAGCGTGTACTGGTAGGTGGCGTTGGACTGGCGCCCGCCGATGCGCAGGTCCTGCACCGGGGCGAGGAAGAGGCTGGCGCCGGTGACCTGCGCGAGCTTGGGCCGCAGCCGCGCGATCACGTCGTCGGTCGAGTCCCCGCCGCGCTGATCCTTGGGCAGCAGCGAGGTGATCATGAAGGCGGAGGACCCGCCGCGGCCGCCGCCGATGAAGGCGACCACGGTCTGCACGTCCTTGTCGTTGCCGATGATGCCCACGAACTGGCGCAGCCGCTTCTCGGTGACCTCGAACGAGCTCGACTGGTCGGCCTGCAGGCCACCGATCATCTGGCCGGTGTCCTCCGAGGGGAAGAAGCCCTTGGGCACGATGCTGAAGAGATAGAAGTTGAGCCCGATGGTGGCGATCAGCAGCACGATGATCACCGGGCCGGAGTCCAGCGCCAGGTCGAGCGCGCGCTCGTAGACCCGCCGCATCCCGTTCACCGCGCCTTCCGACACCTTGCGGAACCAGCTCCGCTTGCCGCTGGGGCTGGGCCGGCGGACCAGGTAGGCGGCCATCATCGGCGTGGTGGTCAGCGAGATGACCAGCGAGATCAGCACCGCTGCCGAAAGGGTGAGGGCGAACTCGCGGAAGATGCGCCCGTAGATGCCGCCCATCAGCAGGATCGGCAGGAAGACAGCGATCAGCGAGATGCTGATCGAGACCACGGTGAAGCCCACCTCCTGCGCGCCCTTCAGCGCCGCGGCGAAGCGGCCCATGCCGTCCTCGACGTGGCGGGTGACGTTCTCCAGCACCACGATGGCGTCGTCGACCACGAAGCCGGTCGAGATGGTCAGGGCCATCAGCGACAGGTTGTCGAGCGAGAAGCCGAGCAGGAACATCACGCCCAGCGTGCCCAGCAGAGAGACCGACACCGCGACGCTGGGGATCAAGACCGCGCGGCCGTTCATCAGGAAGATCGCCACCACCCCCACCACCAGCACCGTGGAGATCAGCACGGTGCGCTCGACGTCGGAGAGCGAGGAGCGGATGGTGTTGGTGCGGTCGACGCCGACAGTCAGCTGGATGTCCTGCGGCAGCGCCGCCTCGACCGCCGGCAGCCGCGCCTTCACCGCGTCCACCGTGGAGATGATGTTGGCGCCCGGCTGGCGGCTGATGGTCACCACCACGGCCGAGGAAGTCACGGCCTTGCCGTTCACCTTGTGCACGAAGACCCCGAGGTTGTGCACGTCTTCGACCCCGTCGATCACCTGGCCGACGTCCGACAGGCGCACCGCCGAGCCGTTGCGGTAGGCGATCACCAGCGGGGCGTAGTCGGCCGCGGTCGTGCCGGCGTCGTTGGTGTAGATCTGCAGGCGCTGGGCGCCGTCGTCGATGACGCCCTTGGGGCGGTTGGCGTTGGCCGAGGCGAGGGCGGCGCGCACGTCCTCCAGGCCGATGCCGAAACGGGCCAGCTGCATCGGGTTGAGCTCGACCCGCACCGCCGGCAGCGAGGCGCCGCCCACCTCGACGTCGCCGACGCCCTTCACCTGGCTCAGCTGCTGCTGAACGATGTTGGAGGCCGCGTCGTAGATCTGGCCCGGCGTCTTGGTGGCCGAGGTCAGGGCGATGACCATGATCGGGGCGTCGGCGGGGTTGATCTTGCGGTAGGTGGGATTGGCCTTCAGCGTGGCCGGCAGGTCGATGCGGGCGGCGTTGATGGCCGCCTGCACGTCGCGCGCCGCGCCGTCGATGTCGCGGTCAAGGTCGAACTGCAGGGTGACGCCGGTCGAGCCGACGCGGCTCGACGAGGTCATCTCGGTGACGTCGGAGATGATGCCCAGGTGCCGCTCCAGCGGCGTCGCCACGCTGGTGGCCATGGTCTCGGGGCTGGCGCCCGGCAGCGAGGCCGCGACCGAGATGGTCGGGAAGTCGACTTGCGGCAGCGGCGAGACCGGCAGGTTGAAGAAGGCCCCCACGCCCGCCAGCGCCACCCCGATGGTCAGCAGGATGGTGCCGATCGGCCGGCGGACGAAGGGCTCGGAGAGGTTCATCGCGCGGGATCGGGCGCCGGGCCAGCCTCCGGCGCGGCCTCATCGAGGCGCGGGTCGCTTTCGCCCTTGCGCAGGTTGGAGGTCGCGCCGAAGCGGCGGCCGAGCCGGTCGAACCACAGGTAGATCACCGGCGTGGTGAACAGCGTCAGCGCCTGGCTGACGATCAGGCCGCCGAAGATGCTGATGCCGAGCGGGCGGCGCAGCTCCGAGCCCTCGCCCCAGCCCAGCATCAGCGGCAGGGCGGCGAAGAGGGCGGCCAGCGTCGTCATGATGATCGGGCGGAAGCGCAGCAAGGCGGCCTGGCGGATCGCTTCCAGCGGCGTCTTGCCCTCCTCGCGCTCGGCGTCGAGGGCGAAGTCGATCATCATGATCGCGTTTTTCTTCACGATCCCGATCAGGAGGATGATGCCGATGATGCCGATCACGCCCAGGTCGGAGCCGCAGAGCATCAGCGCCAGCAGGGCGCCGACGCCGGCCGAGGGCAGGGTCGAGAGGATGGTGACCGGGTGGATGTAGCTCTCGTAGAGCACGCCAAGCACGATGTAGACGCAGACGATGGCGGCCAGGATCAGCCACAGCTCGTTGGTCAGCGAGGCCTGGTAGGCCTGCGCCGCGCCCAGGAAGGTGGTGGTGACCACCGCCGGCACCTTCAGCTTGGCCTCGTCGGCGGTGATGGCGCTGACCGCGTCGCCCAGCGAGACGTTGGGCGCGGTGTCGAACGACACGTTGGCGGCCGGGAACTGGGCCACGTGGTCGATCTGCAGCGGCCCGGTCTGGGTCTGGATCTTGGCGATCGCTCCCAAGGGAGTAGGCGCGCCGCCGCCGGCGCTCATGTAGAGCCCGCCCAGGCCCTGCGGCGTGTTGATCTGGGCCGGGTCGGCTTCGAGGATCACCCGGTACTGGTTGGACTCGGTGAAGATGGTCGAGATGATACGCTGGCCGAAGGCGTCGTAGAGCGCGTCGTCCACCGTCGAAGGGGTGATGGCCAGGCGCGCGGCGGTGTCGCGGTCGATGGCGACGAAGGCCGAGAGGCCCTGGTCCTGCACGTCGGCGCCGACGTTCTTGAGCTTCGGGTCCTTGCCGAGCGCGGCGACGATGTTGGCGGCCCAGGTGTTGACGGTCGCCTGGTCGGGGCCCTCGAGCGAGAACTGGTACTGGGTGCGGCTGACGTTGGCGTCGATGGTCAGGTTCTGCACCGGCTGCACGTAGAGGGTCATGCCGGGCACGGTGGCGGCGCGCTGCTGCAGCCGCGCCAGGGTGTCGGCCTGCGATGAGGTGCGCTGGCCCTCGGGCGCCAGGTTGATCAGATAGCGGCCGGTGTTGAGGGTGGTGTTGGTGCCGTCGACGCCGATGTAGCTGGTCAGGCTGGCGACATCCGGGTCCTTCAGCAGCTCGGCCGCCACCTGCTGCTGAAGCTGGCCCATCTGGCTGTAGGAGACCGACTGGGCCGCCACCGTCACGCCCTGCACCAGGCCGGTGTCCTGGGTCGGGAAGAGGCCCTTCGGGATCACCAGGTAGAGGATGACGGTGATGGCGAGCGTCGCCAGGGCCACGATCAGCGTCGCGGTCTGGCGGCCAAGGACCCAGTCCAGCATGTCGCCGTAGCGGGCGATGACGCGGTCGACGAAATGGCTGGCGCGCTTGCCGAAATCGCTCTCGCGCTGTTCGCTGGCCGGTTTCAGCCAGAGCGCGGCCAGGGTCGGGGTCAGGGTCAGCGAGATGAAGGCGGAGATCACGATGGTCACCGCCAGGGTGACCGCGAACTGGCGGAAGAGCCGCCCCACCACGTCGCCCATGAAGAGCAGCGGGATCAGCACCGCGATCAGCGACACGGTCAGCGAAATGATGGTGAAGCCGATCTGTTCGGCGCCCTTAAGCGCCGCCTGCAGCGGGCTCTCGCCGGCCTCGATGTAGCGCGAGATGTTCTCGATCATCACGATGGCGTCGTCGACCACGAAGCCGGTGGCGATGGTCAGGCTCATCAGGGTCAGGTTGTTGAGCGAGTAGCCCAAGAGGTACATCACCCCGAAGGCGCCCACGATCGAGAGCGGCGCGGCGACGCCGGCGATGAAGGTCGCCGGGATGCTGCGCAGGAAGAGGAAGATCACAGCCACCACCAGCACGATGGCCAGGACCAGCTCGAACTCGACGTCGCTGACCGAGGCGCGGATGCCGGTGGTGCGGTCGGTGACCACGGTCACCTGCAGGCCGGCCGGCATGGTCGAGGTCAGCTGCGGCAGCAGGGCCTTGATCTTGTCGACCGTGGTGATGACGTTGGCGCCCGGCTGGCGCTGTACGTTGAGCACGATCGCCTGGCCGAGCTGGCCATTGCCGGCGTGGTTGGTCGCCGCCACGTCGTAGAAGGCGCCCAGCCGGGTGTTCTCCGCGCCATTGACTATGGTCGCCACGTCCTTCAGCCGGATGGCGTTGCCGTTCTTGTAGGCGATGATGGTGTTGGCATAGTCGTCGGCGCTGACCAGCTGGTCGTTGCCGTTGATGGCGTAGGCGCGGGTCGGGCCGTCGAACGAGCCCTTGGCCGCATTGGCGTTGGCCGCGCCGATCACCGAGCGCAGGGTCTCCAGGGTCAGGCCGTAGGACGCCAGCTGGCGGGTGTTGACCTGGATGCGCACCGCCGGCCGCTCGCCGCCGGCGATGGTGACGAGGCCGACGCCCTCGATCTGCGAGATCTTCTGCCCCAGCTGCTCCTCGGCCAGGCTCTGCACGTCGGTCAGCGGCATGGACTTGGAGCTGAGCGCCAGGGTCAGGATCGGCGCGTCGGCGGGATTGACCTTGGCGTAGATCGGCGGCGCCGGCAGGTCGACCGGCAGCAGATTACCCGCCGCATTGATCGCCGCCTGCACCTCCTGCTCGGCCACGTCGAGGCTGAGGTCGAGGTTGAACTGCAAGGTGATCACCGACGAGCCGCCGGAACTCACCGACGACATGCGGGTCAGGTCCGCCATCTCGCCGAACTGCCGCTCCAGCGGCGCGGTGACGGTCTGCGCCATCACCTCCGGGCTGCCGCCGGGGTAGGAGGTCTGCACCTGGATGGTCGGATAGTCGACCTCGGGCAGGGCCGACAGTGACAGGAAGTGGAAGGCCACGAGCCCGGCCAGCAGCACCGCCAGCATCAGCAGCGAGGTCGCTACCGGGCGCAGGATGAACGGGCGTGACGGGTTCATGGTCGTGCGGCGGCGATCAACCGGCGCCCCCGAAAACGCTGTCGGCGCCCCCGCCGCCCCCGGTGCTGTTGCCGCCGCCGTGGCCGCCGGGCGTCGCCTTGGGCGGCGAGACGTTCTTCGGCAGGGTCACCGGCGCGCCGTCGCGCAGGCGGTCGCCGCCGTCGGTGATGACGATCTCGCCGGCCGCGAGCCCTTGCGTGATCGAGGTGGTCTCGCCGGCGCCGGGGCCGCTGGTGACGTTGCGCTGCTTCACCGTCTTGTCCGGCTGCAGCACCCAGACGAAGTCGCCGTTGGGGCCGTGGCGGATGGCGGTGGAGGGGACGATGACCTGCTTGTGCAGGGTATCGACCAGCACCGTGATGTTGACGAACTGGTTGGGGAACAGCGCCGCGCCCGGATTGGCGAAGCGCGCCTTGCCCTTCACCGTGCCGGTGGTGGTGTCGACGATGTTGTCGATGGTGGCCAGGCTGCCGGTGGCCAGGGTCTTGCCGCCGGTGCGATCGAAGGCGGTGACCGGCAGGCCGGCGCCGAAGTCCGGATGCTTGACGATCGACGGGATCGCGTCCTCCGGCACGGCGAAGATCACGTCGATCGGATCGATCTGGGTCACCACGGCGATCGGCGTCGAGCCGTTGGCGGAAACCTGGTTGCCGGCGTCGATCTGGCGCAGGCCCACCCGGCCGGTCACCGGCGAGACGATGGTGGTCCATTGCAGATTGAGCCGGGCGGTGGCGACGTTGCCCTCGTCGGAGAGCACCACGCCCTGGTCCTGCCGCACGGTCGCGGCCTGGTCCTCCTCGACCTGCCGGGCGATGGAGTTCTGCGCCAGCAGGGTCTGGTAGCGCTTCAGGTCGACCTCGGCGCCGGCAAGGTTGGCCTGGTCGTGCGCCAGCGTGCCCTGGGCCTGGCGCAGCGCCGCCTGGTAGGGCGCCGGATCGATCTGGGCGAGCACCGAGCCCTTGTTCACCAGCTGGCCCTCGGTAAAGCGCACCTGCGCCAGCTGGCCGGTGACCCGGGAGACCACCGAGACGGTCTGCTCGGGCGTCACGGTGCCCAGCGCGGTCACGGTGATCGGCACGTCGCCGAGGGTCGCGGTCGCCACGCCGACGGTGATCGTGAGCCCGCCCCGGCGCCCGCCGCCTGCGCCGCCCGGAGCTCCGCCGGCCCCGCCGCCGCTGTTCGCGCACTGCGCCAGCAACAGCGCCACGCCCACGGCGACGGCCAGCACCAACGCAATGCCAACGAGGGTGCGCCAGGTGCGTTTGGGCCGCGGCCTGCGCGCAGGGCCGACGTTGGGCTGGATGGTTTGGCTCATCCGGTCTCCGAGTGGACTGATTGCCGAGAAGTTTAGGTGGAGTACGGGCGCAACATCGAGCCCCCGGTCAAGTCTGGAGTTCCATTCCAACCGCACGATGACAACGCGCTACGACTCCGAAACATGACTGCAATGTTGGCGCAATCGCGTCGAGGGCCTTCGGGTTCCCCGGCCCCGCGAATCGGGCGGGCGGATGCAATAACCTTGATAACTTATCGGACTGGCCATGCGGCGGAGCCCGCACTAGATTGGCCGCCTCATATCCCGCCCTGACGAGTCGATGGTCTTTTCACCGTCTGCCAAGGGACCTAAGACGGGACTCCGGGGGAGGCAACAGAGGGTTTTTCGAGTTGGAGCCTACGAACACCGAGGCGCCAGAGTACTTCCACAAGGTCGTCGATTGTCAGTGGGCTTGCCCCGCCCATACGCCGGTCCCGGAGTACATCCGGCTGATCGCCGAGGGGCGATACGCCGACGCCTATATGATCAACTGGAAGTCCAACGTCTTTCCGGGGATTCTCGGACGGACGTGCGACCGGCCCTGCGAGCCGGCCTGCAGGCGTGGTCGCGTCGAAGCCGAACCGGTGGCGATCTGCCGCCTGAAGCGGGTCGCCGCCGACAACAAGACCGACATCACCGATCGCTTGCCGCAGCCGGCCACGGCGAAGAACGGCAAGCGCGTCGCCCTGGTGGGCGCCGGGCCCGCCTCGCTGACCGTAGCGCGCGATCTCGCGCCCTTGGGCTATGACCTGACCATCATCGACGCCGATCCAGGTCCCGGCGGCATGATCCGCAGCCAGATCCCGCGCTTCCGCCTGCCCGAGTCGGTCATCGACGAAGAGGTCGGTTACATCACCGGCCTCGGCATGACGCTGCGCCAGGGCGAGCGCGTCGAAAGCCTGAAAGGCCTGCTGGCCGAAGGCTACGACGCGGTCTTCGTCGGCTCCGGCGCGCCGCGCGGCCGCGAGCTCAGCATCCCGGGCCGCCAGGAAGCCGGCGCCAACATTCACATCGGCATCGACTGGCTCTCCAGCGTCTCGTTCGGCCACGTCGACAAGATCGGCAAGCGGGTGATCGTGCTGGGCGGCGGCAACACCGCCATGGACTGCTGCCGCACCTCGCGCCGCCTCGGCGGCGAGGACGTGAAGGTGATCGTCCGCTCCGGCTTCGAGGAAATGAAGGCGTCTCCCTGGGAAAAGGAAGACGCGATGCACGAGGACATCCCGATCCTCAACTTCCTCGTGCCCAAGCAATTCACCCACGATGCGGGGCGCCTGACCGGCGTGATCTTCGAGAAGGTCGCGGCCTCCTACGACGACAAGGGCCGCCGCAGCCTGACGCCCACCGGCGAGCCCGACGCGCACTACGAGTGCGACGACGTGCTGGTCGCGGTCGGCCAGGAAAACGCCTTCCCCTGGATCGAGCGCGACATCGGCATCGAGTTCGACAAGTGGGACATGCCGGTGGTCAGCGACGTCACCTTCGGCTCGACCAATCCCAAGGTGTTCTTCGGCGGCGACAGCGCTTTTGGCCCCAAGAACATCATCTGGGCCGTCGCCCACGGCCACGAGGCCGCGGTTTCGATCCACAAGCTGCTCTGCGGCGAAGACCCGGCCGACCGGCCGGCGCCGGGCGTGACGCTCGTCTCGCAGAAGATGGGCATCCACGAGTGGAGCTACGACAACGACATCTCCAACGACCTGCGCAACCGCGTGCCGCTGCGCGACAAGGCCGAGGCGCTGTCGAACGTGCGGCTGGAGGTCGAGCTCGGCTTCGATCGCAGCGTCGGCTACCAGGAGGCAGAGCGCTGCTTCAACTGCGACGTCGAGACGGTGTTCGCGACCAAGCTCTGCATCGAGTGCGACGCCTGCGTCGACATCTGCCCGGTGGACTGCATCACCTTCATCGACAACGCCGACGAGGCGGACCTGCGCCCCCGGCTGAAGCAGCCGGCGCTGAACCTGACGCAGGACCTCTACGTCTCCACCACCCTGCCCACCGGCCGGGTGATGGTGAAGGACGAGGACGTCTGCCTGCACTGCGGCCTCTGCGCCGAGCGCTGCCCCACCGGCGCGTGGGACATGCGTAAGTTTTTGCTCGAGATAACCCAGGCCGAGGGCGCTTGCCCTAGTCCCGCGAGGATGGCCGCGGAATGACCGCCGACATCACCGCCGTACGCTCCTCACCCGCAAAGCGGGGGAGGGGGACCACGCGGAGCAGGGTGGAGGGGGCGCTGGGCCGCACCTCCAATGTTTCCGATCGCCCGGGCGCCGCCTTGCGCCCCCTCCGTCACGCTCCGCGTGCCACCTCCCCCGCTGCGCGGGTGAGGAGTGGGGACCCTGTATGACCCTGAATTCCGTCAACGACTTCGTCGTCAAGTTCGCCAACGTCAACGGCTCCGGCTCGGCCAGCGCCAATGGCATGTTCGCCAAGTCGATCCTGCGGATGGGCGTGCCGGTCGCGGCGCGCAACATCTTCCCGTCGAACATCCAGGGCCTGCCGACCTGGTACGAGGTGCGGATCAGCGAGGCGGGACACTTAGGCCGGCGCGGCGGCGTCGACCTGATGGTGGCGATGAACCCGCAGACCTGGGACCAGGACGTGGCCTCGATCGAGGCCGGCGGCTACCTCTTCTACGACTCGACCAAGCCGCTGCCGGCTTCGAAGTTCCGCAACGATATCGACATCATCGGCCTGCCGCTGACCGCGATCTGCAACGAGGCCTACACCGACCCGCGCCAGCGGCAGCTGTTCAAGAACATCATCTACGTCGGCGCGCTCGCCTACCTGATCGGCATCGAGGAAGCGGTGCTGGAGACGCTGGTGCGCGAGGAGTTCGGTTCCAAGGCCCACCTGATCGACGCCAACCTGCGCGCCCTCGGCCTCGGCCGTGACGCGGCGATCCGCATGCTGGGCGCCCCGATCGGCCTGCAGATGCGCCGCTCCGACAAGGTCGGCGACCGCATATACGTCGAGGGCAACAACGCCGCGGCGCTGGGCGCGGTCTACGGCGGCGCCACGGTCTGCGCCTGGTATCCGATCACCCCCTCGACCTCGCTGGCCGAGGCCTTCACCGCCCACTGCCAGGACCTGCGGCTCGATCCCACGACCAACGAGGCCAAGTTCGCGGTAATCCAGGCCGAGGACGAGATCGCCTCGATCGGCATCGTGGTGGGCGCCGGCTGGAACGGCGCGCGCGCCTTCACCTGCACCTCCGGCCCCGGCATCTCGCTGATGCAGGAGTTCGTCGGCCTGTCCTACTTCGCCGAAATCCCGGCGGTGATCTTCGACGTGCAGCGCGGCGGCCCCTCGACCGGCATGCCGACCCGCACCCAGCAGTCGGACATCCTCGTCGCCGCCTACGCCTCGCACGGCGACACCAAGCACCCGCTGCTGTTCCCCGAGGATCCGGCCGAGTGCTTCGAGTTCGGGGCCCTGGCCTTCGACCTGGCCGACCGGCTGCAAACCACCATCTTCGTCATGCTCGACCTCGACATCGGCATGAACGAGTGGCTGTGCCGCCCCTTCACCTGGGACGACACCCGTAAGCTCGACCACGGCAAGGTGATGAGCCACGACGACCTGGAAGCCGGCAAGGTGTTCGGCCGCTATCTCGACGTCGACGGCGACGGCATTCCCTACCGCACCCTGCCCGGCGTCCACCCGGACCGCGGCGCCTACTTCACTCGCGGCACCTCGCGCGATCCCTACGCCCGCTACAGCGAGGAGGGTTCGGTCTACGTCGGCAACATGGAGCGTTTGCTCCGCAAGTTCGAGACCGCCAAGACCCTGATCCCGGCCCCGATCGCGCGGCCGGCCAAGCGCCGCACGCCGCACGGGGTGATCTATTTCGGGTCGACCACGCCGGCCATGCACGAGTCGCTGGAGCTGCTCGAGGCGCAGGGCGAGCACGTCGATGGCCTGCGCGTCCGCGGCTTCCCGTTCAGCCACGAGGTGATGGACTTCATCGCCGCGCACGAGACGGTGTTCGTGGTCGAACAGAACCGCGACGCCCAGCTGCGCACCCTGGTGATGGTCGAGGGCGGCATCGACCCGGCCAAGCTGGTCTCGGTCTTGGGTTACGACGGCGCCCCGATCACCGCCCGGTTCATCACGGGTGAGATATCGCAGTGGATCCGCGCCCGAACGGCGGTGCCGCAGGTGGCGGAGTAAAGTCATGACCTACATCACCAAGCCTCGCCTTCATCACCCGCTGCTGCAGCCCAACGGCCTCGGCTTCACCCGCCGCGACTACGAGGGCAAGGTCTCGACCCTGTGCGCCGGGTGCGGACACGACTCGATCTCTGCCGCGGTCATCCAGGCCGCGTTCGAGCTCGACCTGCCGCCGCACCGGCTGGCCAAGCTTTCCGGCATCGGCTGCTCGTCGAAGACCCCGGACTATTTCCTCGGCAACTCGCACGGCTTCAACTCCGTGCACGGACGCATGCCGTCGGTGCTGACCGGCGCCAACGCCGCCAACCGCGAGCTGATCTACCTCGGCGTCTCCGGCGACGGCGATTCAGCCTCGATCGGCTTCGGCCAGTTCGCCCACTCGATCCGGCGCGGGGTCAACATGACCTACATCGTCGAGAACAACGGCGTCTACGGACTGACCAAGGGCCAGTTCTCGGCCACAGCCGACCCGGGCTCCAAGTCCAAGCGCGGCGTCGTCAACCACGACCAGTCGATCGACCTGGTGGGCGTCGCCCTGCAGCTGGGCGCCACCTTCGTCGCCCGCAGCTTCTCCGGCGACAAGGACCAGCTGGTGCCGCTGATCAAGGCGGCGATCAGCCACAAGGGCGCGGCCTTCATCGATGTGATCAGCCCGTGCGTGCAGTTCAACAACCACGTCGGCTCGACCAAGAGCTTCGACTATGTGCGCGAGCACAACGCGGCGATGAACCGGCTCGACTTCATCGAGCCGCGCGCCGAGATCACTGTCGACTACGCCCCCGGCGAGGTCGAGGTGGTGACCCAGCACGACGGTTCGATCCTGAAGCTGCGCAAGCTGGCGCACGACTACGATCCCACCGACAAGATCTCGGCCATCTCCCACCTGCAGATGCACCAGGCGCGGGGCGAGGTGGTGACCGGCCTGCTCTATGTTGATCCGGATGCGCCGGATCTGCACGATCACCTCCACACGGTTCAGCGTCCGCTGAATCAGCTGGGTGATGACGAATTGGTCCCGGGCAGCCGGGCCCTTGCCGCCATCAACGACTCGTTGCGTTAGCCGGTAGCAGGGCGGCGGAACGGGGCTTGCAGAGCCCGGTTCCGAAGCTTCAAGATAGACGACAAGGCAGGGTTAGGTGATGCAGGACGGTCCGGTAGCGGCGACGGCGAATTCGATTCCGGGATTGTTCCCCGCGCCGACGCGGCATGCGCGTCTGATCAGCTGGGTCGCCGAAATCGCGGCCCTGACCAAGCCGGCCCGGGTCGAGTGGTGCGATGGCTCCGAGGCGGAGTGGGACCGGCTGACGACCCAGCTCGTCGCCGCCGGCACGCTCAAACGGCTGAACCCCGACAAGCGCCCCAATTCCTTCTACGCCGCCTCCGATCCCAAGGACGTCGCCCGCGTCGAGAGCCGCACCTTCATCTGCTCGAAACGCCCCGAGGACGCCGGCCCCACCAACAACTGGCTCGATCCCACCGAAATGCGCGCCGACCTGATGGCGCTGTTCGATGGGTCGATGCGCGGCCGCACCCTCTACGTTGTGCCTTTCAGCATGGGGCCGATCGGCTCCAGGATCAGCGCCATCGGCGTCGAGCTGACCGACAGCCCCTACGTCGTGATCTCGATGAAGATCATGACCCGCATGGGCGCCGCGGCCTTGCAGGCGCTGGGCGATGACGGCGACTTCGTGCCGGCCGTGCACACGGTGGGTAAGCCGCTGGCGGCGGACGAGGCCGACTGCCCCTGGCCCTGCAACGAGATCAAGTACATCGTCCACTTCCCGGACGAGCGCGAGATCTGGTCCTACGGGTCCGGCTACGGCGGCAACGCCCTCCTGGGCAAGAAGTGCTTCGCCCTGCGCATCGCCTCGGCCATGGCCCGCGATGACGGCTGGCTCGCCGAGCACATGCTGATCCTCAAGCTGACCTCGCCCGAGGGCCGCGCCCACTACATGGCCGCCGCCTTCCCGAGCGCCTGCGGCAAGACCAACCTCGCCATGCTGCAGCCGGCGCTGCCCGGCTGGAAGGCCGAGACCATCGGCGACGACATCGCCTGGATGCGCTTCGGCGACGACGGCCGGCTGCATGCCATCAACCCCGAGGCCGGCTTCTTCGGCGTCGCCCCCGGCACCAGCGTGAAGACCAACGCCAACGCCCTGGCCGCGCTGGCCGAGAACACCATCTTCACCAACGTGGCCCTGACCGCCGATGGCGACGTCTGGTGGGAGGGCTTGACCGACTCAGCCCCCGAGGGGCTGACCGACTGGCGCGGCCGCGCCTGGTCGCCCGCCATGGGCGAGCCCGCCGCCCACCCCAACGCCCGCTTCACCGCGCCGGCCGGCCAGTGCCCGGTGATCGCGCCCGAGTGGGAAGACCCGGCCGGGGTGCCGATCTCGGCCATCCTCTTCGGCGGCCGCCGCGCCAGCGCCGTGCCGCTGGTGACCGAGGCCTTCGACTGGGCCCACGGCGTCTTCCTGGCCTCCAACGTCGCCTCCGAAGGCACCGCGGCGGCCGAGACCAAGGTCGGCGAGCTGCGCCGCGATCCCTTCGCCATGCTGCCCTTCTGCGGCTACAACATGGGCGACTACTTCGCCCACTGGCTGGACGTGGGCGCTTCGGCCCCCGATCCGGCCAAGCTGCCGCGCATCTACAGCGTCAACTGGTTCCGCAAGGACGCGGCCGGCAAGTTCGTCTGGCCCGGTTTCGGCGACAACGCCCGCGTGCTGAAGTGGATCGTCGGCCGCCTGGAAGGCCGCGCCGAAGCGGTCGACACCCCGATCGGCCGCGTGCCGGCCGAGGGCGCGCTCGACCTCACGGGCCTGGCGCTCAGCGACGCCTCGGTGGCGCTGCTGCGCGAGGTGGACACGTCGGTCTGGCGCGAGGAAGCCGCGCTGATCCCGCCCTTCTACGACCGGTTCGGCGAGCGCACCCCGGTCGAGCTCTGGGCGCAGTACAAGGCGCTGGTAAAGCGCCTGGCCGACGCGGACACCGAAACCACGCCCCAGCCGGTGGCGATGCGGGCCTGAGCTCGGTCGCCCACGGCTACGGCTCGCGCGTCGCCAATCCAACCTGCGCCGCCGCCTCGATGCAGGCTTTGTCGAAGGTGGCGAAGGCTTCGCAGTGATTGCCAAGCGCCGCGTGCAGGGCGTCGGCGAAGTCCATGCCCTGCTCGTGCCAGCCGAGCGCCCGCAGCACGGCCGTCACTTCCTCGATCTCGAGCCGCGCCAGGCCGCCCAGTGCCCTGATTGCGGCCAGAAACTCGGGCGCCGCGTAGCGGTAGACGCTGCGCAGCACCCACTCGGTCTCGAGCAGGACGGTGACGCCTGCCCAGGTGTCGTTATCGCGCAGCAGGTCGCGAGCGCGAGGCGACTGCACCGGATCGTCCCGCGTCAGGAAACGGACGAGGACGTTAGTGTCGAGGGCGAGCATGCCGCCGCCTCGCCTCGGCGACGATACCTTCGTTCATCTCCTCGATGGTGATGGGCTTCATGCCCGGCCGGTGGAGCATCCCGTAAACATCGTCGACTTCCATCGGCGGCAGGGGATTGGCGCGCTTCAAGATCACGCCCTCCCGAGTTTCCTCGATCACCAACTCGGCGCCCGGCTCCCATTTCAGTCGACGGCGGACCTCCTTGGGCAGGACGACCTGTCCCTTCGTGGAGAGTTTGGTCCGGGGCGGGCCGTCATCGGCGGGCATGCGGGCGGCCTGTAAAGTGTAAGACGGCAGTAAGATGGGATGTGGCGCGACGACGGGCAAGCCCTATCTGACGCGGCCAACAAGTCGCCTTGACGCATTCCATCCGAGCCGCCAATCAAACGCGCATTCAAACCTCGCCGCTTGGCGCCCGATTTCCATTTGTTGGGGGAAGCTTCAGTTTGCGCACCACGATCAGCGTGCCCGCCCAGTTCCGCGGGCCGCCTAACTCCGTCAATGGCGGCTATGCCTGCGGCCTGATGGGCAAGCACATCGACGGCCCGTCGACGGCCGTGCTGCGCGCCCCGCCGCCGCTGGATACGCCGATGCTGCTCATCCGCGACGGCGATGTGGTGCGCCTGGAAGGCGAGACCGGCGTCCTGATCGGCGAAGCGCGGCCGGGCGACGCCAGCATCATCCCGCCGGCGCCCCCGGCGCCCAGCCTGGCCGCCGCGGCCCGCGCCGCGACCAGCTTCGTCGGCCTGACCCGCATGTTCCACCCGATCTGCTTCACCTGCGGCGACAAGGTGGACGAGGGCGTCGGCCTGCGGGTCTTCGTCGGCCAGGTCGAAGGCGCGGCCGACGGCGTGGTGGCCGGCCCGTGGACGCCCCATCCGGTGTTCGCCGAGGCCGACGGCCTGATCGCCACCGAAGTGGTCTGGGCCGCGCTCGATTGCCCCGGCTCGGTCTCGTGGGTGGTGCAGGGCGGCGGCGGCGGCCTGCTGGGCACCATGACCTGCGAGGTGCTGCGCCGCCCCCGCGCCGGCGAGCCCACGATCGTGGCCGCCTGGCCGGTCGAGCGCAGCGGCCGCAAATCCATCTCCGGCACCGCCCTCTTCACCGAGACGGGCGAGCTGCTCGCCCACAGCCACCAGGTCTGGATCGGCCGCGCCATGGTCTCCGAGGGTGGGGTCGGGCCGGCAAAGGCCGCCGCGGTCTAGGCAATCACTCGCAATTGGCTTTTCCCCTGCGGCCGTTTTATGTGAGTGTCAGTTTCATTCGAACACTTGTTTGGGAGGATCACGTAGATGCGTGAAGCTGTCGTCGTTTCCTACGCTCGCACGGGACTGGCAAAGTCAGGCCGTGGCGGGTTCAACATCACCCCCACCGTCAGCATGGCTGCCCATGCCGTGAAGCACGCCGTAGAGCGCGCCGGGGTCGAAAAGGAGGCGGTCGAGGACTGCTTCATGGGCAATGTGGCGCACGGCGCCGGCAACCTGGGCCGTCAGGCCTCGCTGCTCGCTGGCCTGCCGATCACCACCGCGGGCGTGACCATCAACCGCTTCTGCTCGTCCGGCCTGCAATCGATCGCGATGGCCGCGCGCTACGTGATGGATGACGGCGCCGATTGCGTCGTCGCCGGCGGCGTCGAGTCGATCAGCTTCCCGGGCGGCGGCGGCGCGCGCGAGAACAACGACCCGAAGCTCACCCAGATGTACCCCGACATCCACATGCCGATGATCGACACGGCGGATATCGTGGCCGAGCGCTACAAGGTCGCCCGCGAATACCAGGACGAGTACTCGCTGGAATCGCAGCGCCGCATGGCCGCGGCCCAGCAAGCCGGCAAGTTCCGCGATGAAATCGTGCCGATGAAGACCAAGATGAAGTCGGTCAATCGCGAAACCAAGGAAGAGACGATCGTCGACTACGTGGTGGATCGTGACGAGTGCAACCGCCCCGACACCACCCTGGAAGGCCTCGCCAAGCTCGAGCCGGTCAAGGGCCCGGGCAAGTTCATCACCGCCGGCAACGCCTCACAGCTCTCGGACGGCGCTGCAGCCGTGGTGCTGATGGAAGCCAAGGAAGCCGAACGCCGTGGCCTCGCCCCGATGGGCCGGTTCATGGGCTGGGCCGTCGCGGGCTGCAAGCCGGACGAAATGGGGATCGGACCGGTGTTCGCCGTGCCGCGCCTGCTCGAACGCCACGGCCTGAAGGTCGATGACATTGACCTGTGGGAACTGAACGAGGCCTTCGCCTCGCAGTGCCTCTACAGCCGCGACACCCTGGGCATCGACCCGGAAAAGTACAACGTCAACGGCGGCTCGATCGCCATCGGTCACCCCTTCGGCATGACCGGCGCGCGTCTGACCGGCCACATCCTGCAGGAAGGCCGCCGTCGCGGCTCCGGCGTGAAGTACGGCGTCGTCACCATGTGCATCGGTGGCGGCCAAGGCGGCGCGGGCCTCTTCGAGATCTACCACTGATCTCGAAGCGCCTGGCGCTGTGAAGTGAATGGGGGGTCGCTCTTACGGGCGGCCCCTTTTTCTTTGGCGCGGAGCGCGAAAATAAGAACAGCTAACACCAAGATCACCAAGGAAGCCAAGCGCACCAAGAAGTCGCGTCAGCTGCGACGATCAGGCTGGATATCTTTGTGCTCTTGGCTTCCTTGGTGATCTTGGTGTTACTGTGCTTTTTGTTCAACCGGACATTCTCCCACTCACGTTCGCACGACGCGCCAGAAATGCGCCAGTGAGCGAGCCCTTGGCGCCCGCCAATGCGCCTGGAGGGCCTTCGAACACGACGCGGCCGCCGTCGTGGCCGGCGCCGGGGCCGAGGTCGATGACCCAGTCGGCGCGGGAGACGACGTCGAGGTTGTGCTCGATGACGATCACGGTCGAGCCCTGGTCCACCAGCCGGTCAAAGAGGGCGATCAGGGTGTCGACGTCGTTCATGTGCAAGCCGGTGGTCGGCTCGTCGAGCACGTAGATATTGCCCGACTTGCCGAGCTCGGCCGCCAGTTTCAGCCGCTGGCGCTCGCCGCCCGAGAGGGTCGAAACCGGCTGGCCCAGGGTCAGGTACCCCAGCCCCACGTCGATCAGCCCCTGCAGGGTGCGCGCGATGGCGGCTTCGGTGAAGAAGCCCGCGGCGTCGGCGACCGGCATCTCGTAGACGTCGCTGATCGAGCGGCCGCGCAGCTCGTGCTGCAGCACATCGCCGGTGAAGCGCTTGCCGTGGCAGGTCTCGCAGACCGTGGCGATCGGATCGAGGTGGGCGAGGTCGGTGTAGGTGACGCCCAGCCCATTGCAGTCCGGGCAGGCGCCCTTGGAGTTGGCGGAGAAGAGCGCCGCGTCGACCTTGTTGGCCTTGGCGAAGGCCTTGCGCACATTGTCGAGCACGCCGGTGTAGGTGGCGGTGTTGGAGCGCCGCGAGCCGCGCGCCAGGTTCTGGTCGATGACGATGGCGCCCGGATAGGCCCGCGGCAGGGCGCCCAGGATCAGCGACGACTTGCCGGCCCCCGCCACGCCCGTCACCGCAGTCAGCACCCCGCGCGGGAGGTTGACCGACACGTCGCGCAGATTGTTGAGGCTCGCGCCGCGCAGCTCCAGCTGTCCCTGCGGCTTGCGCGGCGCCGTCTTGATCGGCTGGTGGCGGTCGATGTGATTGCCCGTCAGGGTGCCGGAGGTCAGCAGGCCGGCGAAGTCGCCCTCGTAGACGATCTCGCCGCCCTTGCTGCCGGCCAGCGGCCCCATGTCGACCACGTGGTCGGCGATGCGGATCATGTCGGGCTTGTGCTCGACCACCAGCACCGTGTTGCCCTTGTCGCGCAGCTGCAGCATCAGCCGGGCCAGCCGGCCGACGTCGTGCAGATGCAGCCCGACGCTGGGCTCGTCGAACACATAGGTGATGTCGGTCAGCGACGAGCCGAGATGGCGCACCATCTTCACCCGCTGGCTCTCGCCGCCGGAGAGGGACGAGCTCTCCCGGTCGAGGCTCAGGTAGCCGAGGCCAATGGTGACGAGGTTGTCCAGCCGGGCGCCCAGCGCCGCCAGCATCGGCCCCACCTGCGGCGCCTTGATGCCGTGCACGAAGGCGGCGAGGTCGGAGACCTGCATGGCGCCCAGCTCAGCGATGTTCTTTCCCAGGATGCGGCTCGCCAGCGCCTCCGGCTTCAGCCGCGCGCCCTGGCAGGCGGGGCAGGTCCGGCGGGTGAAGATGCGCTCGTATTCGGCCCGGATGTGCGGCTGCAGGCTCTCCGGGTCCTTGTCGCCCAGCGAGCGCTTCAGCTTCGGGATCAGACCCTGGTAGGTGATGTTGATCCGGTTGACCTTGACCTTGCGGCCGTCGTCGAGATCGAAAAAGTTGGTGCGTTCCTCCGGCGAGTAATCGCGGATTTGCTTGTCCGGATCGAAGAGGCCGCCGCGCGCATAGACGCCCCAGCCCCACCAGCTGCCGACCTCGTAGCCGCGGCAGAGGATGGCGCCCTCGTTCAGCGACTTCGTCTCATCGACCACGGCGGAGATGTCCATGGCTGCGACCTGGCCGATGCCCTCGCAGTCGGCGCACATGCCTCGCGGGTCGTTCGTCGAGTAGTAGCCGGGCGCCGGCAGGCGCGGCTCGCCCAGCCGCGAGAACAGCACCCGCAGCATCTGCGCGGTGTCGGTGACCGTCGCCACGGTGGAGCGCGCGTTGCCGCCCAGCCTCTGCTGGTCGACGATGATGGCGGCCGAGATATTCTCCAGCACGTCGGCGTCCGGCTGCCCATAGTGCGGCATGAACTGCTGCACAAAGGCCGGGTAGGTCTCGTTGATCAGCCGCTGGCTCTCGGCCGCGATGGTGCTGAACACCAGCGACGACTTGCCCGAACCCGACACGCCGGTGAAGACCGTGATCCGCCGCTTGGGGATGTCCAGCGAGACGTTCTTGAGATTGTTCTCCCGCGCGCCGCGGATGACGATCGAGCCGTAGTCCTGAAGGGTCATTCGATAACCTGCGGGCTATCGGTCAACCCTAGCCGCAGCAGGGCGCGCCGGGCAACTCCTCGTCAGTCGAACTTGTGGCTCACGGTGAAGCCGAAGGTGCGGGGCGGGTTGAAGACGCGGTAGCCCATGCCGAGGCCGTCGTCGGTGGCCTGGGAGACGTACTCGGTATTGGAGAGGTTCTTGACCCAGACCGAGACCGTCCATTTGCGGTCGGCGGTGGAGAGATCGGCCTCGGCGTCCTCGATCCAGTAGGACCCGGCGGCGAGATACGAGGTGTTCAGCGCCTCCTTGAACACTGACGAAGAATAGTGGGCGTCGAACTGGATCGCGCCGATCAGCGCGCCGACCGGACGCTCGTAGCGGGGCGAGGTGGTGAAGGTGACGGCCGGGCGTCGGGCAGTTTGTTGCCGGCCGGGATGGTCACCGTGGTCCCGCCGATCTGGGTCTCGAGGGACCCCAGGCTCGAGTGCAGCAGCCCGAGCCCCGCCTTCAGGTCGAGGCCGGGGGCGGCGTGCCAGGTCATGTCGGCGTCGAGGCCGTAGAGGCTGGCGTGCCGCACGTTGCCGAGCTTGATCAGCGAGACCGCGCCCACGCTGGTGAAGGTCTGCGTCTGCAGGTCCTGGTAGTCGTAGTAGAAGACGCTGGCCTCGGCGAGCAGCCGCCGATCGAACAGCTCCGCCTTCGCGCCGGCCTCATAGTCGGTCAGGATCTCGGGCTTGAAGGGCGCCAGCGCGAAGCTGTTGGTGGTGATGCCGTCGAAGAAGCCGCCGCTCTTCTCGGCGCGCGAGGCGCTGACGTAGAGCAGGCTCTCGTCGGTCGGCTTGAGGTCCAGCGCCGCGCGCCAGGAGAGATTGCGGTCGCCGATGGTCGCGTCCTCGAACGACAGCACGTGCGGCCCCGGCGCGCCGAACGCGCAGGCGCCCACCGCCGCGCAAAGGAAGCTGAAGCCGGTCGGGTTGGTGTCGGTCGTACCGCCCACATAGCTGCGGCTTTCGTCGGTGTAGCGAAGCCCCGTGGTCAGGGTCAGCTGGCGGGTGATCGGCCACTCGGCCTGGCCGAACAGGGCCCCGGTCTGGGTATGCTGGTCGGCGGTGATCAGCACGTCGGTGTTGAAGAGGTCGGTGAGGAAGCCGGGCGTATTGGTCTGCACCCGGTCCCAGGAGTAGTAGCCGCCGCTGGTGCAGATGGCCGGCGTCGAGAGCTTGCCGGCGTCGGTGCGGGCCGAGATCCGCCGCCGCTCGCGGGCGCTGCAGGTGCGCTTCACCGGCTTCCAGGTCGAGGGCATCGCCGAGGGCGTCACCCGCAACGTGGATGTCGGCGCGATCGCCCAGCTCGGCGCGGGCGTCTTCGAATGGCTGCCGAAATGGTTCGACCCGGCCGACCCACGCGCCGAGACCGGGCTCTCGGCGGAGTATTTGAAGCTGTTCATCGCGGGCCTGCGGCGGCGGCCCTAGGCCCGCGTCGGGTCGAGCGCCGCTCGTCCGCCTTCGAGCCAGGCGCGCATCGCCGGCGGGCCGCGGCGGGGCGCCAGGTCTTCGTAGAGCGCCTGGTTCTCAGCGTTCAGCGCCTCGCGCCAGGCGTCCAGCCGGGCGGCGGCGAAGAAGGCGCGGTTGTCGGACCATTCGCCGAGGTGGGCGCCGGGCGCCGTCTCGTCGGCCCCGGCCTTCATGGCCGCGAAGCTGGCCGCCTGCAGCAGCTGCGGCCAGTGCGCCACCCGCACTCCGAGGAAGGCCGCCAGGCGGCGGAATTCGCCTTCCAGGTCGAGGGTGAGATCGCGGTAGTGCAGCAGGTGAACGTTCGGCAGGCGCCGGTGCGGCCAGAACGCCCGCGCCGCGCCGAACACCGAGCCGGTGGGGAAGCCATCCTGCAGCCAGCCGTGAGCGGGCGCGGTCATCCACACCCGGAAGTACAGGTTCGGGTCGCCCGCGAAGGCGAAGGTCGAGGTGATGCCGACGCGCTGGAGCACCGCCGCCATGGTGGCGGGCGAGGCGTTGCGCATGTTGTCGATCATCGAGAGGTAGGCGTCGCGCGGATCGCGGCCGCAGAAGAGATAGCTGACCTCGTCGTAGTAGGGCAGGCCGTCGAGCGGGGTGTGGGTCTTGATCACCCGCCGCCAGGGCTGGGCGTCAAGCTCGGCCAGCAGCTCGTCCAGCGGCGCAGACACCCGGTCGAGCCACGGCGATAGCCGAGTCAGCGGCAGAGGCAGGCGCGGCCCATGCACCAGCAGGGCGGCGGCCATCTGGGTCCAGGTGGTGCCGCACTTGGGCGCGGTGGCGACGATGATGTCGCCAGGTCTCGGTCGGTAGGCGTCCCAGCGCAGGCTGTCCGCCACCGCCGTTTCATAGCGGTGAGTCCGTTCCGGCGGCGCACAGGGCGCCGCCGGTCTAGAGAGCGGTCGGCTCACTCGCTGACGACCACCGCCGTGCCGTAGGCCAGCACCTCGGTGATGCCCTCCATGATCTCGTTGGCGTCGTAGCGCATGCCGATCACGGCGTTGGCGCCGGCCTCGGTGGCATGCTGCACCAGGTGATCGAAGGCTTCCTGGCGCGAGGTCTCGGCCAGGCTGACGAACACGCTGAGCTTGCCGCCGAACAGCGACTGGATGCCGCCGGCGAAGTTGCCCAGCGCGCTGCGCGAGCGGACCGTGATGCCGCGCACCACGCCGATGTGCTTGGTGATGGTGCGGCCGGGAATATCGTTGGTGGTCGAAACGAGCATCGAGCTCTCCCCCATTGCAATGACGTAACGACGATAGCTCAGCCTCCGCGCGCTGCGAAGCCGCCGATTTGTGCGCCGCGCAGAGTCTGCTATCGACCCCGGATCACCGAACATGTTGGGAGGCTCTCGGGGCCGAAGACAGCCCGGAGTGAGGCGCGCGTGGATACGGCCGAGACAGTCGAGCAGATCGAGGCGCAGCTGGCGCCGCCCTCCGAGGCCGAGGTCGCCGAGGCCGACTACCAGCGCTTCGTCGACGACAACCTGCCGCGCAACTTCGCCGGCCATTTCATCCACGGCATGCTGGGCATGACCGGCTTCCGCATCTTCAACGCGCCGACCTTCCTGCCGGCCTACCTGCACATCATCACCGGCCACAACGACCTGCTGGTGGGGCTGGGTCAGTCCCTACAGCAGCTGGGCGGCGTGGTCTCGCCGATCATCGGAGCCTCGCAGGTGGAGCATCGCAAGCGGGTGCTGCCCGTCTCGATGCTGATGGGCCTGATGATGCGCCTGCAGATCGTCGGCATCGCGCTGGCGGCCTGGTTTCTTCAGGGAACCGTGCGGGTCGTGGTGGTGATGGGCCTGCTGCTGCTGCTCGGCCTGTTCCAGGGCGCGCAGGGCGTCGCCTTCCAGATGCTGCTGGCCAAGGTGATCCCGACCCGGGTGCGCGGGCGGCTGCAGGCGCTGCGCAACCTGTGCGGCGGGATGGTCTCGGCGGGCCTCGCCCTGGTGGCGGGCCAGTACCTGATCGGCGGCAAGGTGCTGGGCAACGGCTACGCCACCACCTTCTTCCTGGCCGCCATCCTGACCACGATCGGCCTGCTGCTGCTGGGCGTGCTGATGCGGGAGCCGGAGCCGCCGGTCGTGCGGCCAAAGGCGCGCACCTGGGATCGGGTGCGCGAGTTCCCGGCGCTGCTCGTCGCGGACCGTGGCTACATGTACTTCATGATCGCCCAGACCTGCGCGACGGCGGGGCGCATCGGGGCGCCGTTCTATGCCCTGGCGGCGATCAACATCATGCCGCTGACCGGCCCGCACGGCGGGGCGAACATCGGCATCGAGAGCCTGGTGCTGCTGGGCGGCGACAGCGTCTCCAACATCGTCTGGGGCCTCACCGGCGATCGCCTCGGCTTCCGCGCCACCTTCATCGGCGCGATGACGCTGTGGATCGCGGCGACCGTCGTGCTGATCCTGGCGGGCGGCCCTTCGATGGTGCTGATCTCGTTCGCCGGGCTGGGCGCCGCGCAGGCCGGCTTCCAGATGAGCTCGCAGACCATGGTGCTGGAGTTCGGTTCGCGCGAGGACATGCCGATGCGCCTCGGCCTCTCGCAGACCGCCCAGGGCTTCATGAACACCATCGGGCCGCTGGTCGGCGGCCTGATTGCCGTCACCGTCGGCTACCACCCGCTGTTCATGACCTCGATCGTCTTCGAGGCCATCGCGCTCGGGCTGCTGATCTTCGTCGTCGACGAGCCGCGCTATCGAAAGCGGAACGCCTAGGCAGCCCCGTCCATCGGCGGCTTGAACAGGCTCGCCGGCGACGCCGTGAACACCTCGATCCCGGTTTCGGTCACCCCCACCGAGTGCTCGCACTGGGCCGAGAGCGACTTGTCGCGGGTCACCGCGGTCCAGCCATCGGCCAGCAGCTTCACCTGGTACTTGCCCAGGTTCACCATCGGCTCGACGGTGAAGAACATGCCGGCCTTCAGCACTGGCCCCGTGCCGCGCTCGCCGTAGTGCAGCACGTTAGGGCTGTCGTGGAACACCTTGCCCACGCCGTGGCCGCAGAAATCGCGCACCACGCTGCACCGCATGCTCTCGACATATTGCTGGATCGCGTGGCCGACGTCGCCGAAGCGCGCGCCGGGCTTCACCTGCGCCAGCCCGCGCATCATGCCCTCGTAGGTCACGTCCACCAGCCGCCGCGCCTTGGGGCTGACGTCGCCGACGCCGTACATGCGCGAGGTGTCGCCGTGCCAGCCATCGATGATCACGGTCACGTCGATGTTGGCGATGTCGCCGTCGCGCAGCGGCCGGTCGCTCGGGATGCCGTGACAGACCACGTGGTTGGGCGAGATGCAGAGGGTGTGGGAATAACCCTTGTAGAACAGGCAGGCGGGCAGGGCGCCGTGGTCGAGCGTGAACTCGCGCGCCAGCTTGTCGAGCGTCTCGGTGGCCACCCCGGGCACGACGTAAGGGACCAGCATATCCAGGCACTCGGCCGCGAGGCGGCCCGCGCGGCGCATGCCCTCGAAATCCTCGGGGCGGGTGTGGACCTTGATCTGGCCGGTGCGGGTCTCGAACTCCAGCACGTCGTCGGTAAAGCTCATGTCGCTGCTCCGGCCCGCGCGCTGCTGCGGGCCTCTCGGGGGCTTATGTCGCAACCCTAGCACAGAAGTTCAACGGGGGGTTCTACGACGCGCCCACCGCCCGCCCGCAGGACCACGTGGCGCCGGACACAAAGGTCCATCGATCGCATGGCGGAGCGTGATTCCGATCGATTGACCGTGTCCAGGACGAGGCGAAGCCTCGCCGCTCCGCGGCCGCCGAAGGCGGTCCTTGACACGGTCAATCGATCGGAAAAAATGCCTCCATGCGTTCGACGGACAGCTCTCGAGCTTGAGCGAAGCGCGCCTAGTCTCGCCGTCGCCAAGGCAAACGGCGGGCGATCGAGACCCGCTCCGTGGTCATCTCGCATCCGTAAACAAGCACCTCGACCCCCGCCTGCGCCGCATGGTCCAGCGCCGCCGCGAACGCCGGATCCAGCTCCGCGCACGCCGCAAACGCATCGCAGTCCGTCCGCTGCACCACGAACAGCACCACCGCCCGATGCCCCTCGGCGACCATCGCCTCCAGCTCCCGCAGGTGCTTGGCCGAGCGCGCCGCGACGCAGTCCGGAAACTCGGCCAGCGTCCCTTCGCGGCGCAGATGGCAGTTCTTGATCTCCAAGTAGCAGTCCGCCCGCGCCGGATGGGTGAGCAGGAAATCCACCCGGCTCGCCGCCCCGAACTTCACCTCGCGCCGATGCACGGCATAGCCCGTCAGCTCCGGGATGGCGTCCGCCGCCAGCGCCTCGGCGACCAGCCGGTTGGGGTGCATGGTGTTGACGCCAGCCAGGCCGCCGTCCGCCTCAACCAGCTCCAGCGTCCAGGCCAGCTTGCGCTTGGGGTTGTCCGACCACGACAGCCAGACCCCCAGCCCCGGCGTGTTCAGCCCCAGCATCGCCCCCGGGTTCGGGCAGTGCGCGGTCAGAGCCCGCCCGTCGTCGAGGATCACGTCGGCGAAGAAGCGTTTGTAGCGGCTGACCAGCCGGCCGTGCGCCATCGGTTGCGGCAGGAGCATCGCCGGCCTATGGCGTCCCTGCGCTGCAACGTCCAGGGATTGAGAGAGCCAGCATGGCAGACCGCGT
>DATAVF010000120.1:0-6754 GCA_036267835.1 Caulobacteraceae bacterium
GATGCAGGGCCCCGGCCACCGCCAGGCCGGGGATCAGCCGGGCGTGCTCGTAGGCCCCCTCGACGGCCGACGCGGGCAGGGGGCTCATGTCGACCAGCGGCGCGAAGGCCGCCGTCGCCTGGCGCCGGGCGACCGGGTCGGCGCCCAGCACCGTCAGGCTGGAGACGTGGCCCTCGATGACGGTGTAGCGCACCGCCCCGCCGGCCACCGCCTGCGGATTGAGCACCACCGCCACGAACGGATAGCCGTTCCGCGCATAGATGGCCTCGGCGGCCCGGGCGATGGCCCCCAGATCGGCCAGGCTCACCGGCCGGCCCGCGAAGGGGGCCCAGGCCGGCGCCAGCCGCTCGGCCGGGATCGCCTTGACGCCCTCGAACGTCACCGCCGTCAGGGTGAAGCGCGGCGTCTGGTCCTCGGGCCGCGCTGGGGCGGCCGCCGGCGGCGGGGCGATCGGCTGCGAGGCCGGAGCCGGCTTGGCCACGGGCGGCGGGACCGGCGCGGCGAGAACGCCGGCCGGGAGGAGCGCCAACAGCAGGCTCAGCCCGGTCTTCCCCATGGCCCCCCGTCCCGTTCCCGTGAACGTATCGCCGGAAAGCGCCCCGCGGTCACCCCGCTTTCTCAATCCGCGGATGGTCGCGGATGAAGCCTGCCCCCTACCGTCATCGCCGGGCGTCAGTCCCGGCGACCCATGACCACCGACCGCGCCATGGCCGTGCTGGGGCACGGCCACTCGATCCACGGTGTTCATGGGTGGCCGGCACTGACGGCCGGCCATGACGGACGTGGGGGTTGAGGAAATTCCCCCGTGACTCGACGCCGCCCCTGCAAGTTCTAGAGTGCCCGCCAAAGAGACGCCAAGGGAGGCGCTAGGATGGCCGAGGCCGAGATCCTGTTCGAGACGCGGGGGCGCGTTGCGCTGATACGGCTGAACCGGCCGCAGGCGCTGAACGCGCTGACCTACGCCATGCTGGCCGACATCCGCCGGCTGGTCGGCGAGGCCGAGAACGATCCGGAGGTGACGGCGATCGCCTTTGTCGGCGAGGGGCGCGGGTTCTGCTCGGGCATCGACGCGGAGGTGCTGCGGGCGACCACCGAGGCCGGGCAGTCGGGCGGCGGCGGCGGCAATCGCGGCGATCCGCCGGGCATCTTCAGCTACCTGCCGCGCGTCTCCAAGCCGGTGATCTCGGCGGTCAACGGGGTCGCGGCGGGGGCCGGCTTCGTGCTCGCCATGATGAGCGACCTGCGCTTCGGCTCGCCCGACACCAGCTTCACCACCATCTTCTCCAAGCGCGGGCTGATCGCCGAGCACGGCACCAGCTGGCTGCTGCCGCGGCTGGTCGGTCCCAGCCGGGCGCTCGACCTCTTGTGGAGCTCGCGCCGGGTGCAGGCGGACGAGGCGCTGCGCATCGGCCTGCTTGACCGTGTCGTGCCGGCCGGCGAGCTGCTGGACAGCATCGTAACTTACGTCGACGAGCTGGCCGCCAGCATCTCGCCCAGCGCCATCGCGGTGATGAAGAGCCAGGTCTACCGGCACCTGTCGGACGCCATGGAGCCGGCGCTGGCCGACGCCGACCGGCTGACCCAGGCCCAGCTCAAGCACCCCGACGCCCGCGAAGGCGCCATGTCGCTGATCGAGCGGCGCGCGCCCAACTTCCAGCCCTGGACCGGAGGCGCCTGACGCCATGGCCTACGAAACCATCCTCTACGAGAAGCGCGACCACGCCGCGACCATCGCCCTCAACCGCCCGGAAGGGCGCAACGGCATCGTGCCGCGGATGATGGACGAGCTCTTCGAGGCCGTGCAGGACGCGGCCGCCGACAAGGACTTGCGGGTGCTGGTGCTGCGCGGCGTCGGGCGCGACTTCTGTCCCGGCGCTGACGTGAAGGCCTACGCGGCCGGGCAAGCCCCGACGCGGCCGGAAACCTTCACCACCAGCATCTTCCTGCACGAAAGCCCGTTGGTCACCATCGCGGCGATCAAAGGGGCCTGCGCGGGCGCCGGGCTGGGCTGGGCGGCGGCCTGCGACCTGCGGCTCTGCGACGAGACCGCCCGCTTCAACTCCGCCTTCCTCGATGTCGGCCTTTCCGGTGACATGGGTGGCAGCTGGTTCCTGCCGCGCATCGTGGGGGCGGCCAAGGCGCGCGAGCTCTACTTCCTGCCCGGCAAGTTCGACGCCGCCGAGGCCGCGCGCATCGGGCTGGTCAGCCGCGTGGTGGCCGAGGCCGACTTCGAGGCCGAGCTGGGCGCGCTGGTGACCCGCCTCGCCAATTCCTCGCCGCTGGCGCTGAAGGGGATGAAGGCCAACTTCGTCGAGAGCGAGCACATGGGCCTCAGCGAATTCATCGCCGCCGAGACCGCGCGCCATACGGCCTGCGGCCGCTCCGAGGACAGCCGCGAGGCCTTCCGCGCCTTCGTTGAGAAACGCCGGCCGGTGTTCCAGGGCCGCTAGCGGCGGCCGGGGCGTGGCGACCTATAAGGAACGGGTGGCCGCGGACCTCGATCGCTGGATCGCCGCGGGCCTCGCGCCGGCCGAGAGCCGGGCCGCCATGCTGGCCTCCATCCCCGACGCGCGCCGCATGGACGCGGCCCAGGCGCTGGCCTGGGTGGGCGGCGTCCTTCTGGGCGTGGCCATTCTCGCCTTCATCGGCGCCAACTGGAACGTGCTGCCCAGGCTCGCCAAGTTCGCGGTGATCATCGGCGTCTACGGGGCCGCGGCGGGCGGCGCGGCCTGGTGCGCCAGGGCCGGGCGGCCGGGCGCGGCCAATGGCCTGCTGACCTTCGCGGCCATCGCCTTTGCCGGCGCCATCGGCCTCACCGGCCAGATCTTCGACATCGCCGGCGACGAGCGCACCGCGCTCTATGCGGCTGGCGTCGTGGCGGCGGCGCTGGCGTTGGCGGGACGCGCCAGCGGGCCGGCGATCGTGGCGCTGTTCTTCATCGGCGCGGCCGACTTCAGCGCGGACCGGCTCTACGATATGCAAGGCGGGCCGGGGTTTGCCGGGCTGTTCCTCGCCGCGCCGGCCGGGGTGGCGCTGGCGCTCTGGTGGCGCTCGACCGCGCTGGCGCACATGGCCGCTTTCTCGGTGTTCGGCGCGGCGCTCTGGCTGGCGATGCGGCTCGACGCCGGCTGGCCGCTGCAGCTGACGCTGGCGGCCGTGCTGGCGGTGCTGGCCTTCGGCGGGCGCTGGCTGCGCGAGCACGAACGGCCGGGCGGCGGCGTCTTCTACGGCTGGATGGTCTGGGCGGCGATCCTGTTCTACGTAGCCGCCGGCATTGCCCACGAGACGCCACTGGCCATCGGCCACCGCCTGCTCTGGCTGCTGATCGGCGGCGCCCTGGTGGCGCTGGGCCGCGCCGACCGGATGAGCGCCATCACCGTGGCCGGGGTGCTGAGCCTGGTGCTGGGCGTTTCGGCGCTGATGTACGACCTGGGGCTGGGACTGATGACCGCCTCGGGCGTCTTCCTGGTGGCGGCGATCATCGCGGCGGTGGCCGGGCTGGCGCTGCGCCGCCGCAGGGCAGAGGCGGCATGATGCCTGCCGCGTGGATCCGCATCCTCGCCGTCGCGGTGCTCACGGTGCTGGCGCTGATCGGCCTCGTCGTCCACGAGCAGATCGCCCGCGACGCCGGGACGGAAATCCGCATGGCGATGCAGCCGGTGGACCCGCAGTCGCTGCTCAGCGGCGCCTATGTCGAGGTGAGCCCGACCGAGTCGCTGCCCGTCGGCCAGCCCTGCCCGCCCGGCGCCACCGAGGGCCCGCCGCCGCCGACCGACCTGGGCCAGCGCCCGTCGCACTGGCTGGCGCTGGCGCGGCGTGGCGACACCTGGTCGGTGGCGGGCGTCGCCGACACCCAGGCCGCCGCCGCGCGCTTCGCGCCGCTGACCGCGCGCGGCGACGCCTACTGCATCGCCTTGGCCCCCGATACGCCAGGCTCGGTCACCGCTGACCTGGGCGTCGACCGGGTCAGCCTGAGCCAGGCCGAGGCGACGCACGTCTCCGAGCTGGTGGCGCGGCCGGTCGCGCAAGGGGGCGGGACCGTGCAGGCGCTGATCTCCATCGGCGCCGACGGGCAGGCGCGGATGAAGGGGCTGGTAGTGAACGGCCAGCGCATGGAACTGACCTGGTACTGAAGGAGCGCGCGCCATGGACGAAGCCATTCTCGAACCGGACCTCGAGATCTGCGACCCGCACCATCACCTGTGGGACTTTCCGGCCAACCGCTACCTGCTGCCGGAGCTGCTGGGCGACCTGACGGCCGGCCACAACATCACCAGCACGGTCTTCGTCGAGTGCGGCTCGTTCTACCGCGCCGCCGCGAGCGAGCCGATGAAGTACGTCGGCGAGACCGAGTTCGTGAACGGTGTGGCAGCCATGGCCGCCAGCGGGCGCTATGGCGGGGTCCTGGCCTGCGAGGGCATCGTCGGGCGCGCCGACCTGCTGGGCGGCAGCGCGGTGGCGGAAGTGCTGGAAAGCCACGTCCGCGCCGGCAACGGCCGCTTCAAGGGCATCCGCCACGCCGGCGCCTACGATCCCAGCCCGGACATCCGCCGCGGCCACACCAACCCGCCGCCCGACCTCTACGGCCATGCCGCCTTCCGCGAGGGTTTCGCCGAGCTCGGCAAGCTCGCGCTGTCGTTCGAAGCCTGGCAGTACCACCCGCAACTGCCCGAGGTGGCGGCCCTGGCCGACGCCTTCCCGCACACCCTGATCCTGCTCAACCACGTCGGCGGGCCGCTCGGCATCGGCCCCTATGCCGACCACCGCGCCGAGGTGTTCGAGACCTGGCGGGCCGGCATCCGCGACCTGGCGCAGCGGCCCAACGTGTGGGTCAAGCTCGGCGGCCTCGGCATGACCACCTGCGGCTTCGGCTTCCACCGCCGCGACCCGCGCCCCGGCTCGGCCGAGCTGGCCGAGGCCTGGCGGCCCTGGCTGGAGACCTGCATCGAGGCGTTCGGCCCGAAGCGCGGTATGTTCGAGAGCAACTTCCCGGTCGATGGCGCCTCCTGCGACTACCCGACCCTCTGGAACGCCCTGAAGCGCGTCGCCGCCGGCGCCTCGGCCGACGAGAAGGCAGCGCTTTTCCGCGACAACGCCCGGCGGTTCTACCGGCTGGACTGAGCCGGCGTGTGCGGCCAGCCGGGGTCGCCCCAGCCAAGGGCGTTGCGCAGCCGAATGCCGCTGGCGTGCAGGCTCGAGCCCCAGACCGGGCGCAGGAAAGTCAGGTCGTCCACCACGCGCAGTTCGACGCCGGCCTCGGCGAGGCGCGCGTCGAACTGGCCAATCGTCTCGACGCAGGTCGGCTGCACGGCAGTGCGCGAGACCCACATGCCGACATCGCGCAGGTCCTCGAAACTGTCTGGCGCGAACGCGTAGCGATGCAGGCTCTCGGCGCGCAGCCGCGCCATCCAGCCGGCCTCGACATAAGCCACGGCCCGCGCCGAGGTCTCACCCATCCAGCGCGCACGGTCCGCAGCGGTGCTGTGCGCCAGCGGCCAGAGCAGCACCCGCGGGCACTCCCTCGGGAAGAGGTAAAGCATGCTGTGCGGCTCATCGATGGCCCACACCAGCGGCCCGTTCAGCCAATCCTGCCCCGCCGGCCGCGAGGCTGGCGTGCGCACCGGACGCGGCTCGAACACGCCGATGCCTGGGTCGTCGCTGAAGTGGAAGAGCCGCATGAGGTCAGGGCGCGCTCGACCAGACGCCGCCGTCCTTCGCGCACTTGGCCGGGTCGTTGGCGTACGCGCCGCCGGTGTAGAAGCAGGTCTCAGTCGGGCCGACCGCGCCGGTCTCGGTGCAGCAGCCGATCAGCTTGTCGGATGGGCAGGTGGCGCCGAAGGTCGAGCCCGGCACGACTTCGCAGTTTCGCTTTCCTACGACGGGGCCGTCCCGATAGGTGGCGGGAAACACCAGGCACCACTGCACCTTGCCTTGGTCGCGGTTGGTGCAGGAGTAGGCGCCCGGCGTACTGGCCAGGCCCCCCGAGTCCGCAGGGGCAGCGCTCGCGGCGGTCGGCGGCGCACTCGACGGCGCGTTCGAGCCGGCGGCCGGCGCAGCGCCCTGCCCGCAGGCCGTCAGCGCAGCGAGGCCGGCGATGAGCGCAGCAAGGCCGACAATACGCATTGGCAGCGATCCAGAAGTAGCTTTCGTGGCACTGAGACCTTCGTCTGCCCTCGGAGTCCAGCGCGTCTGAGTTCTTGGATATCCACTTCCGCTTCGTCCGCCTCGGCCAGAACGCAGCCCGCGGCGGCGGAAGTCCGGCCGGATTGCTCCCCGCCCCCTCAATGGGGACGGGGATTGGACCTAGATATCCACCTCGGCGTCCAGGGCGTTTTCCTGGATGAACTCGCGGCGGGGTTCGACGAGGTCGCCCATCAGGCGGGTGAACATGTCGTCGGCGTCGTCGGCGTGGTTGACCTTCACCTGCAGCAGGGTGCGGGCGTTGGAATCGAGCGTGGTCTCCCAAAGCTGCTCGGGGTTCATTTCGCCGAGGCCCTTGTAGCGTTGGATGGTCAGGCCGCGCCGGCCCGCCTCGAAGACCGCATCCACCAGGTCGAGCGGCCCGCGCACGGTCTGGGTGCGGTCGCGGCGGCGGTAGGTGGCCAGCTTGGCAAAGTCGTCGGCCAGCAGCCTGGCGCGCTCGGCCAGGCGCCGGGCGTCGGCGGAGTGCACCAGCAGATCATCGAGCACCACGCGCTCGGTGACGCCGCGGCGGACGCGGGAGAACAGATAGCCGGCCTCGGCCTTCTCGCCG
>DATAVF010000121.1:0-5637 GCA_036267835.1 Caulobacteraceae bacterium
AGCTCTGGCCGGCCGGCAGCTTCAGCAGCACCCAGGGGCCTTCGCAGGCGATCGAGAGGATCTCGCCGCCGGCGCCCGACAGGGTCAGGTCCTCGCCGGCGAGGTAGGCGCTGGAGGCGTCGGCGAATTCGACGCGCACGCCGTAGGCCTGCCACTTGGGATCATTCTTGGTCTGGCCGATGCCGGTGCAGGCGACGCCGACCCCGGCGATCACCCGCTCCTGGTCCAGCGGCAGGCGCATGGGCTGGGCGGCAGCGCTGGTGGCGATTGCCAGGGCGGCGAGGGCGGCGACGGCGGGGACAAATTTGGCGGCGTGCATGGGTGACTCCGTTCGCGGGCGGTTAGCACTGATCCATCCACAGCAGAGGTCAAGCGTCAGCCGCTATTGCGCAGTCCCGTCGCGATGCCGTTCATGGTCAGCAGCACGCCCTCTCGGACTTGCGGGTCGTCGTCGCCCTCGCGGTGGCGGGCGATGAGTTCGACCTGGAGGTGGTTGAGGGCTTCCAGGTAGGGGCGGCGATAGCGGATGTGGGCGGCCAGTTCCGGGTTGCGGTCGGCCAGCCCGCGGCCGCGGCGGATGGCGTGCACGGCGTCGGTGGTGCGCTCGAACTCGGCCTCGATGGCGCTGAGCACGGTCTGGCGCAGGCGCGGGTCAGCCACCAGCCCGGCGTAGCGGCGGGCGACGCGCATGTCGGCCTTGGCCATCACCATTTCCATGTTGTCGAGGGCCGCGGCGAAGAACGGCCAGGTCTCGGCGAGGTCGGCCAGCCGCGCCAGGTCTTGGGCCTGGGCGGCCGCGCCGAAGCCGTACCAGCCCGGCAGCATGACCCGCGCTTGCGACCACGAGAACACCCAGGGGATGGCGCGCAGGTCCTCGATCCGCTCCGAGCGGGTGCGCGAGGCCGGACGGCTGCCGATGTTGAGGCTGGATATCTCGCCGATGGGCGTGGCCTCGCGGAAGAACTGGGCGAAGCCGGGGGTGTCGTAGACCAGCGCCCGGTAGGCCTGCATCGAGGCGGCCGACAGCTCGGCCATCGCCGCCTCGCCCTCGGCGTGGTCGCCGCTGGAGTGCTGGCCGAAGCTGGCCAGCATCATCGCGGTGGTCATGGTCTCCAGGTTCTCGCGGCCGATGGCGGGGTCGGCGTATTTGTTGGCCACCACCTCGCCCTGCTCGGTGATGCGGATGCGGCCGGCGACCGTGCCCTCTGGCTGGGCCAGGATGGCCTCGAAGCTGGAGCCGCCGCCCCGCCCGACCGCGCCGCCGCGGCCGTGGAAGAACTGCAGCCCGACGCCCGCCTCGGCGACCACGCTCTTCAGCTCGCGCTGCGCTTCGTGCAGCGACCAGATCGAGGTCAAATAGCTGCCGTCCTTGTTCGAGTCGGAGTAGCCGATCATCACTTCCTGCACCCCGCGCGCGGCGAGGTGGCCGCGGAGGGTCGGCAGAGCCAGGAAGGCGCGCATGGTGGCTGCGGCCGCCTGCAGGTCGGCGATGGTCTCGAAGAGCGGCGCGACCAGGATCGGCGAGCGGGTCGGATCGCCGGGCGCGTAGAGGCCGACCTCCTTCAAGAGCACGTAGACTTCCAGCAGATCCGAGACGGCGGTGGTCTTGGAGATCACGTAGGTGTCGATGGCGCGCGGCCCATAGCGGGCGCTGACCTCGGCGGCGGCGCGCAGGGTGGCCAGCTCCTTCAGGGTCTCGTCGGAATAGCGGGCCAGCGGCGAACTCAGCGGGCGCAGGGTCGAAAGCTCGCCTTCCAGCAGCCGTACCCGCGCCGCCTCGTCCAGCGCCAGGTAGTCGTCGCAGGCGCCGGCGGCCTGGAGCAGGTCGGCGACGGTGCGTTCGTGCACGTCCGAGTTCTGGCGCATGTCCACCGTGGCGAGGTGGAAGCCGAAACAGTCGACCGCGCGGATCAGGTCGGCCAGCCGTCCGTGCCGGAACGACGGGCCGTGGTGGGTGACCAGCGAGCCCTGGATGATCTGCAGGTCGGCCTTCAGCGCCTCGGCCGAGGCGTAGGGCTGGCCCTCGATCGCGGTGGGCCGCGCCGGCGGCGCGCCGGTCAGCGCCTGTGTGGCGGCCGCCAGCCGCGCATAGACCCCGGTAAGCGCGCGCCGGTAAGGCTCGTCAGCGCGCTGGGGCGAGTCGTCACCGGAGGCCGCGGCGAGGTCGGCCAGTTCGGGCGTCACCCGCACATGCTCGGTCGAGAGGGCGAGCTCGGCGCCCAGCGCATGGATCTCAGTCAGGTAGTGCGAGACGATCAGCCGGGCCTGGGTCAGGAAGGCGAGGCGCAGGGTCTCGGCCCCGACATTCGGGTTGCCGTCGCGGTCGCCGCCGACCCAGGAGCCGATGCGAAGGAAGCTGGCGATCTCGCCCGGAGCATCCAGCGCCGCCTCGAGGTCGGCGTAGACGCGCGGCACCTCGCGGACGAAGGTGCGGGCAAAGAAGGAGACCGCGTTCTCGATCTCGTCGGCCACGCCCAGGCTGGCGGGGCGCAGTTGCCGCGTCGCCCAGAGGATCAGGATCTGGCGGGCGAGCTGGGCCTGCACCGGGGCGCGCGCCTCGAGCGGGGCCCGGTCGTAGGCGTCGAAGGTCTCGGCGATGCGGGTGACCCGGTCGATGACGCTCTTGCGCCGCACCTCGCTCGGATGGGCGGTGATCACCGGCATGACCAGCGCGAGGCCGAGGGCCTGGCGCAGGGTGTCCGGCGCGACGCCCTCCTCGGCCAGCTCCGCCACCGCACCGGCCAGGGTGCGCTCGGGCCGGCCGCCGGCGCGCAGCCGGCGACGCGCCTCCTGGTCCTCGGCGATGTTGATCAGCTGCGAGAAACAGACGAACGAGTGGGCGAAGCGCAGGGCGTCGGGCAGCTCGAGGTCGCGCAGCAGCTCGTCGAGCCGCGCCACCCGCTCGGGCGTGCCGTCGCGGTGGTAGGCGACGGAGGCCTGGCGGATCGCCTCGATCGCCTCGAACACCGCCTCGCCTTCCTCGGCCTTCAGCACCCGCCCCAGAATGTCGCCGAAGAGGCGCACGTCGGCGCGGAGCAGCACGGCGGGGGTCGGGGCGTGGGCCATGGGTGGCATAGAGCGCGGGGCGGGTCAGGCGACAAGGGGAGAAGGCAGGCGCCGCGCCACCGCGGCGAACACCTGATCGGGGCTCAGCTGATTGAGGCAATTGAAATGGCCGAGCGGGCAGACGCGCTCGAAGCAGGGGCTGCACGCCAGGCCGAGGCTGAGGATGACCGCGTCATCCGAAAGCGGCGGGGTGAAGGCGGGTGAGGTCGAGCCGTAGAGGGCGACAATCGGGCGGCCGAGGGCGGCGGCGACGTGCATCAGGCCGGAGTCGTTGCTGACCGTCAGGGACGCGGCGGCGATCAGGTCGATGGCTTCGGCGACGGTGGTCTTGCCGGTGAGGTCGGTGAGCACGCCGCCGGCCAGCGCCGCGGCCTCGGCGCCGATCGGCGCATCGTCAGGTCCGCCGATGGCCCAGGCCGCGTAGCCGGCGTCGGCCAGCCGGCGCGCCAGGGCGGCGAAATGGGCGGCGGGCCAGCGCTTGGCTGGGCCGTACTCGGCCCCGACGCAGAGCGCGATGGCCGGGCGTCCGTCCGCTAGACCCAGCCGCGCGAGGGTCGCGGCGATGGCGACGGGGTCGGCCGTGAGGCGCGGAGCCGGCGTCTGCGCCGGGCGCAAGGCGCCGCGCGGCTCGGCCAGCAAGGAGAAGCGGTCGACCATGCGCGGCAGCACCGCCGCGTCCAGCGGCCGCGCATCGGTCAGCACCCCGTAGCGCGCCTCACCGACAAAGCCGGTGCGCCGGCCGATGCCGGCGAAGAACGGGATCAGCGCCGACTTCCATGAATGCGGCAGCACGACCGCCGCCTCGAACCGGCCCTTCAGCGCCCGCCCGAACCCGGCCCGCGCCCCCAGCTGCAGCGCACCGTGGGCGAAGGGGTTGACGAGCGTTTCGTCGACCCCCGGGAGCCGCGCCACCAGGTCCCGCAGATGCGCCGGGGTCAGCACCGTGATCCGCCCGGCAGGGTCGCCGGACTTCAGCCGCTGGGTCAACGCGCCCAGCATCACCGCGTCGCCGAGCCAGCTCGGCCCCACGATCAGGATTCGCCTGCCTCTTTCCTCGCCCGGCATGGTGGGGTTCTATCGGCGCAAATCTTCGGAGGCGACCGGCATGTGCCGCAATATCAAGACCCTGTTCAACTTCGAGCCGCCCGCGACCCACGCGGAGATTCGCGACGCCTCGCTGCAGTTCGTCCGCAAGCTCAGCGGCTTCAACAAGCCGTCGAAGGCCAACCAGCCCGCGTTCGACGCCGCTGTCGAAGAGGTGTTCCAGGCCGCGCACCGGCTGCTGCACGACCTGGAGGCGCACGGCCATCCGCGCGATCGCGACGAGGAGGCCGAGAAGGCCCGCCGCCGCAACGCCGAGCGCTTCGGCCAGCGCGAACCGGCCTAGCCCCCCAGCTCGCCCACCGGCCGCGGCACGCCCGGCTGGCCCTCGGCGCATTCCAGCGCCGCGCGGTCCCAGTTCGCCAGATCGGCCGCCGCGGCGTAGGTGCTGCGGAGGAAGGCCAGCAGCGCCGCGTCCGGGTCGGCCACTGTGCGCACCGCCTCGTAGGGCAGCAGGAACTCGCCCAGCGCCGCGTCAAAGCGCGCGGCGGCGGGGGCGACCGTCGCGTCGGCAAAGCCGGCCGGGGTCGGGTAGGCGTAGGAATAGAACGAGGCCTCGCCCACGCCTTCGCCAGCCCAGAAGCCGGCGCTGGACACCTCGTGGGAGTAGGCCTCGCGGGTGACGGCGTCGGCGAGGTGGGGCACGCCCCCGGGATGCAGCGGCGCCCGGCGGCCCGAGAACCGGGTCACCGCCAGGTCGAAGCTGCCCCAGAACAGGTGCACCGGGCTGACCTTGCCGAGGAAGCCGGAGCGGAAGCGGGTGAACACCCGCTCGATCTGCACCAGCGCCCGCCAGAGCGCCTGCGCGGCCGCCGGATCGTAGGGGCGCGGGGCCCGGTCATCGGGGAAGACGACCGGATCGGGCAGTTCGTTGGGCAGCGGATCGATCTCGGTGGCGACGCCCAGCGCCGCCAACGCGTCGGCAACCTCGGCGTAGAAGGCGGCGATACTGCCCTCGCGCAGCACGACGCGGCGCTCGCCGCCGTCCGTCACGCGGGCGACCAGGGCGTGGTCCACGAAATCGAACTCGAGCGAGAAGCTGACGCGCCCCGCCGGGATCAAGGGCGTGGCCAGGCCGCGCGCCGAGACCTGCAAGGTCACGTGCCAGGAGTGGTTGATCCAGGGCGTGCGCGCCAGCCGCACCTTGCCCACGACCTGGCTCATGAGCCGCAGCGTCTGCGCCGTCGGGGCGATCAGCGCGTCGGGGAGTTCGGGCCAGTCGTCGCCGGACGCCATGCGAGCAAACTCAGTCCTTGGGCGCTTCGTCGAGAGCCTCGTCAGCCTCCTCCGCATTGGACGGAGGAGGCTTCAGAGCTGCAGTCAGGTCAGGCCTACCACTGGTACCTTGCGCCGAGGGTGATGGTTCCTTCGGAGTAGTTGGACTTGAACTTCCAGCCGCCGTTGAGGAAGGCGGAGAGGCCGGAGGTTGTGGTGAAGAGGTTGGCTTCGCCGGAGATCTGCCCGAAGACG